>NZ_CP011304.1:3374560-3681111 GCF_000981785.2 Microcystis aeruginosa NIES-2549
AAAGGTGAAGTGCAACCTAATTTGCCGATGACGAACGAATCCTGACGACTGGCTCCCCCAAAAGGAAAGGTTATACTAAATCTGGTTATTAAAAACTGATTATCTATTGCTCCTTTTGCCGTTCGGCTGAGCTCACGGCCGAAGCCTCTTGCCTTTTGCCTTTTGCCTGTCCTGATATGTAGCCTATACTCAACGGATTTAGTATTAGATATGTGTAATTAATTTTGTCTAGCTACTTATAATCGGAAAAAATACTTAAACAAAACGGCAATGCTTCAACAGAGCGCTTTCCAGTCGGGAATGATATTCTTTTTCGCCGATAGTATAGGCCCCAAATCTAGCCAGATGGGGGTTTTGCATTTGGGCATCAAATAGACAGAAATTCCTTTCTCTGAGATGTTCAACTAACTTGACCATGGCAACCTTAGAACCATCGGGAATTTTATAAAACATCGATTCCCCGATAAAAACCCCGCCAATGGCTAAACCTAAAATCCCCCCCGCTAATCGATCCCCTTGCCAAGTCTCGAAACTGTGGGCCCAACCGGCTTGGTGTAATTGCCGATAGATTTGCATTAACTCTGGGGAAATCCAAGTCAGGGAGCGATCGGCACAACCGGCACAAACCCCAGCAAAATCGCGGTTAATAGCCACCGTAAAGCGATTTTGATTCAAAACTCGTTTTAGGGACTGGGGATACCTAAAACGCTGATCGAGAGGGATAAGAGCGCGATTTTTACTAGAATACCAATCCAGTCTGCCCCCCTCATCGGCCATGAGAAAGTAACCGCGTGCGTATCCTTGTATAATAGAGGCGGTATCCACGACTCCCCCCAAGAATTCAGTTTCGTAGCCTGATCATTCTCTAATTATGCCTGATCATCCCCCACCAATTCCGCCGATTACTTTACCACCGATCGAAAATCCCCAACAGGAACAAACTTGGCTGCGCACGGCTTTACATCGTTGGTTAGATGCAGAATTTATTCCCGAAGCTATTAATGAAACTATCGCTGAACGCGCTAGTCAGATTTTTCTGCGTCAGCGTTTGGAAGGAGAAAACGATCTCGGTAGCTTGGTGATTGCGATTGTTACCGAGATGCAGGCTTTTGATTTTCGCGAAAGTTTTTATAGTGAATTTGCCATCGCTAACGCTGTCAGTGATTTAATTTTAGATAGTTTAGGGATCGATCGCTGTTGTGGCCAAAGTTAGACAGTTTTTCTCCGCTATTGGAGTTTAATTTCTATTAGCTGCTCTGCTAATTTTTCTGTGCGAATGGGGTACTGCTCATTTAAGAAGTTAACAAAATCTTCTTCGGGATGTGCCACGACGATATTACTATAGTTTTGGGCTAATTCCTTTCTGTCCAGAGACTATACTGGGTGGTATTTTGAGCCACAAGCATCTGAAAGGGAGAAACAGCGAATAAAGCGATCGCTATCCAGCCCGTTAGGGAGGAATCGAACAATTCTAGGCATAACCAATAAAGGCAAGGAATGACTAAGATGCTTAAGAAAATCGAGAAAGTTCTGGCCGAATTTTCGATGGGGATTAACTGCATCCAGAAGCGCGCTAACAAATGGTATAGGGGAGGATGTTCTGGATTCCCCATCATAGAGCGCAAGGCATCGGATAGAGAGCGTTCGGAATGAGGATGTTGAAAATATTGTAGGTCTTTCCTGTCAATAATTTCACCGTTGAAAGCCTGCTCCCGCACATCTTGAGTCGTGTATCCCGAAAAACGCATGATACTTCTAACTTCATCGGCACTATAGACTTTTTGATCTATATGAAAAAACCGCAATCCGATACCGATTACTAAAATAGTGATAATCAAAAACTTTCCGAAATTAGCAGCCGATTGATCAGGTAAATATTTTTTCTGGTCTATCATAAGTTGATTTGTCCGTAGGTCATCAATCAACAAGAATTAATTGATAGTTGTTTTAAAAGTTTAATTAATTTCCAGCCCAGCGATCTCAGCGATTGTATAGGCTGGTCTGCCCTTAACTTCTTCGTAAATTCGCCCGATGTATTCCCCTAATATGCCAATACTGATCAATTGTACTGAACCCAAGAAAAACACAGCGATCAAGATAGTAGCTAAACCGGTAACGGGAGAGTCGGGTTGCTGTAAGCGCCAGTAGAGAACCAGTAAAGCCATCAACAGGGCAATTAAAGCGGAAAATAAGCCCAAATAAGTGGAAAGACGCAGGGGAATCTTAGAAAAAGACACCAAGCTATTAATCGCTAAAGCTAGGGATTTTTTAAAAGTGTACTTGACTTCACCGGCAAACCGGGGATCCCGCTCAAATTTAACAGCAGTTTGTCGGAAACCAATCCAAGCGCGCAAACCGCGAATATAACGATTCCGTTCTGGCATAGAATTTAATAGGTCCACTACCTGACGATCCATCAGACAAAAATCCCCCGTGTCCGCAGGGATATCCACGTCGGCTAATTGTCGCAGCAATCTATAGAAAACGTAGGCAGTCAGGCGTTTAAACCAACTTTCTTTTTTCCGTTTTGTTCTCTGGGCGTAAACCACATGATAACCTGCTTGCCAAGACTCGATCATTTTGGGAATCAATTCCGGTGGATCTTGCAAGTCGGCATCGAGGACAACAATAACTTGACCCCTAGCGAAATTGAGTCCTGCTGTTACTGCTGCCTGATGGCCAAAGTTGCGAGCAAAGCTAATATAACAGACCCTAGCATCTCTTTCCTGTAGTTCCCGCATTAATTTTAAGGATCGGTCCCCACTGCCATCATTAATCAGAATCAGTTCCACAGAATCATCTAAACTATCCATGACGGCACTGACACGACGATAGAGTTCTGGAATGGTTTCTTCCTCGTTATAAATCGGAATAATTAGCGAATATTTCGGCATTTTCGAGAGGTTGAACGGACAAAAGCCGTGTTTTTATGGCGGCCGCTACGCTAAATATTCTGCCAAAGTATCGCTTTTGTCAACTTAATAGATTACTGCTAAGCTGCATTGCATTTAAACTGCAAGCCATGAAAGGGAGGCTGATTTCTTGGTCAGCAGCAATAATCAAGCTGATTGCGATCGCTAACGCCGCCAGGGATTTAATTTTAAATAGTTTCGGCAGCGATCGCTATTGTCGCCAAAGTTAGACGGTTTTTCTCTGCTATTGGATTAAATGGCCAAAGAATGATCGAGGGTTGCTTGCCGACGCAAACAATTCCAGTAGGCTGCATAGAGATCCGTCTGTTGACTGTGCAGGGAAGCGATCGCAGGAGCGGCAGGAAAAGGCCAGAGACGATCAAAAACCACTTCTCGATGAGCCAGACGAAACTGTAGCAAATAAACAGAAGAAGGAGCCTGTAAATTATCCATTAATTGCGCTGCCAGCCGATGCAAAGACTTAAGACTCTCTCTTTCCAGACTAATCGGTTGACTGTAGGCGTTGGGGATCATGCCCTCCCCGATCACCTCCCCGTATTCTAAACCCTTAGATGTCACCGTGATCGGCAACCAAAGATCCCCAAAGGAAGAATCTCCCTGACTGGTTTTATAGTGCAGGGTATGGGAAACCCAAGCGCGTCTTTCCTCGATATCCCGACAAGCTTGATAAACTTTTTTACCCGGAAAACTCACCCAATTAGGCAATTGAATTGTTAAGGGACACCAGATTAAATTATTTTGGCTAGTTTTAGCCGACTCTATTTTTGACCACAAAGAAGCCGTACCCGTCACCTCCACCACCAAGGATTTAGGAACCGCGTTTTTTAGGGCAATCACCATCTTTTCGGTAACGGGCGATAGCCGAGACATCTGACCACTGGCTTGAGCTTCGGCATTAACGAGAATGATAACTTTGTCCATTTCTTGTTGTGGGTTGGGTGAACTTGAACGAGCAGCGGTGAGGTTGGTTAAGAGTGGGAACTGACTGGGGTTCAATGCTTCTGTAGTCGCCATGGCAAAAGCTATTTCTCTGGATTTTAGCGGATTATACAGGAGCGCAACTGTTTTTTACAGATTTTTTCAAAAACAACCATCTTCGAGGCGGGATTTTTCTTCTCCCCCTCATAGAATACCCTAAGTAATCAGTGATCAGTAATCAGTGATCGGTGAACTGAAAACTCAACTCTGAATAACTGCTAACTGATCACTGAAATTACTCGTCTTCGGCGAAAATAAAGCGAGTTAGTTCACTAGGATCGGGTTCGGGGCTAGATTCGGCAAATTTAACCGCTTCCTCGATGTCAGCTTGAATTTTCTGCTCGATTTCTTTTAATTCCTCTCTCGTGGCCAGATCTCGCTCGTAGAGGTAGGCGGCAAAGCGAGTGATCGGATCTCTTTCGCCCCAGAATTGTTTCTCGTCAGCACTGCGTAACTCGTCCGGATCTGCTAGAGAGTGACCCCGGAAACGATAGGTTAAGGCCTCAATTAAAGTCGGCCCCTCACCGGCGCGGGCGCGGGCCACGGCCTCTCTGGCGGCGGCATGAACGGCGACCACATCCATACCGTCCACTTCCACACCGACCATACTAAAAACACTGGCTTTTTTATAGATTTCCGGTTGAGAAGTGGCTCGATCGTGGGCCATACCGATCGCCCACTTATTATTTTCCACCACATAGATAATCGGTAACTTCCAGAGGGCGGCCATATTCAGACACTCAAAAAACTGGCCATTATTACTCGCCCCGTCCCCAAAGAAACAGACCGTTACCTGATCGGCACCGGCATCAGCCATGGCTTCGCGACGGTATTTACTTTGAAAAGCCGCTCCGGTAGCGACGGGAATCCCTTCGGCCACAAAAGCGTAACCCCCTAAAAGCTTATGTTCGGCGGAAAACATATGCATGGAGCCGCCCCGTCCTTTACTACAGCCAGTAGCTTTGCCGAATAACTCCGCCATTACCTCTTTAGCGGGAACTCCGGCACTGAGGGCGTGGACGTGATCGCGATAGGTGCTAGAAACGTAATCTTCTCCCTGACGCAAGGCTTTAATAATACCGCTAGATATCGCTTCTTGACCGTTGTAGAGGTGGACAAAACCGAACATTTTGCCCCGATAATACATTTCGGCACATTTATCTTCAAACATCCGCCCCAAAACCATATCCTCGTATAGGCGAAGACCTTCAGCTTTGGTAATAATGATGGAAGCAGGATTAAAGGTTGGTAAAGTACGTTCGGAAATCATAGGGTCTGTAGTATCATTTAGACAACAAAAAAGCAAGGGGAGAGGAAGCAGTAGATTTTTCGAGAATTCTGGCAGTGAATTTTTTGGTCTTAAACCAAGGGGTTCTTGGTATTTTCTCTCTCAAATCTAATCTTAGTCAGTCAGAGATTGGCTAGGATAAGATGGTATCTTGTTATTTTACTCGCTCCGCTCTCACTTACATCATTTAATTCACTAAGGACTCTCCAGAGTTGAGGTACAGCTAACCGTGCGCATTCCTCTCGACTACTACAGGATATTGGGAATCCCCTTTCAGGTGAGTGCCGAGCAAATTGATTTGGCCCACGCCGATCGGGGACGGCAATTGCCACGTCAAGAATACAGTCAAACAGCGATCATCGCCCGTCAGCACTTGTTAGATGAAGCTTACCAAGTGTTAAGTGAGCCAGATCGCCGTCGTGATTACGATGCCCAATTTTTTGACCCCAATCCCTTGCTTCTCAACCCGGAAAGCAGCACCGAAAACCTAGATTCTCACGGGGGGGAGGTGGCCGCCGCTTCGCCAGAATATCTCACTCCCCAGATTACCATTGCTCCCGCCGATCTGGTGGGAGCTTTACTCATCCTGCAAGAGTTGGGAGAGTACGAGTTAGTGATTCGTTTGGCCGAAACTTATCTAGATTCAGAGCCAACTACTCGCCCAGATATGATCTTAACCCTGGCTTTGGCCTACGGGGAATTAAGTCGGGAATATTGGCAGGATAAAAATTATGAACAGGCGGCCAGCACCGCGGCCAAAGCCCTGACTTGGTTGGAACAAGAACAAATGTTCCCGCAAGTGGCCGGCGAGATTCGCCATGATTGTGATCGCCTGCGTCCCTACCGGATTCTGGAATTGTTATCCCAAGAAAAAAAACCTAGTCTTGCCCGTCAGCGCGGTTTAAATCTCTTGGAGGAGATGTTAGAGGCTCGCGGCGGCATCGATGGCCCCGGCGATGACCGCTCTGGGTTGGGGGTGGATAATTTTTTACGCTTTATTCAACAGTTACGGGTTTATTTGACTCAGGCCGAACAGGAGAAAATCTGGGACAAAGAGGCACAACGCCCCTCGGCGGTGGGTAATTATCTGCTCGTCTATGCCTTGATTGCCCGCGGTTTCGCCCAAAAACAACCCGCCGCTATCGTCGCGGCCAGCCAGCGCCTGCAGCAATTACAAAAACATCAGGATGTCTCCCTAGAGCGATCGATCGGCGCCCTGCTGCTCGGTCAAACCGAACAAGCAATCACAATTTTAGAAAAAAGTCAAGAGCGAGAAATATTAAATTATATTAGGGAACAATCCGGGCAATCTCCCGATCTTCTACCCGGTTTATGTCGTTACGGTGAGCGCTGGTTACAAACAGAAGTTTTCTGCCATTTTAGTGATTTAGTCGAGCGGAAAGCCTCACTCAAAGAGTATTTTGCCGAGGAAGACGTACAAAATTATTTAGAAGAATTGTCAGGGGTTCCTGACGAAAAAGTTCCCGTGTCGGTTCGAGAAAAGACTGGCGAACCCTTAGAATCGGAAGTAAATGTTCTCAAAACCCACACCCCCCCCAGCCATTTAAACCCAGTGCCAGGAGCGACACCGATGAGGGAATCTACTTATTCTTCTTCCCACTCTCGTCCCCAAAAACCGTCTTTAGCTAGAGTTAACGGTGAGCGGACAGGCACTGCTGTACCTGCCCTGAGAGCCACCGCTCAGGAGAAAACTTTCACCCCCTATACTCAGGGTACTGTGGTGGTGACGGCAGCCGATCATCAACCGGCACTTAATCCCCCCCGTCGTCGTCCCCGTCGCCCCCGCCCCCCAGCAGCTGGCAACTCCGGGCCGGCAGCCGTAGAAACGGTAAAAACCGACCTAGTCGCACCGAAACGCAGACGACCGGCCCGCAGAAAACTACGACTCGATCGAGTGGCGATATTGGGGGTAGGATTAGTGGGAACGATCGCAGTCTTGGCCCTGGGGGTGAAGGCAATTGTCGATAGTCAATCTCCTTTGGCAGCCTTGCAGGGGGAACAGTTACCGATTTCTCTGCATACTCCCATACTGGAAATTCCCTCGGCTAATGCGGAAGCGATGGACGGGACTCCCTTGGGCAAGGAAACAGCTAAGGAGACGATTCAAGCTTGGTTAGCGGCAAAATCGGCCGCTTTTGGCAGTGAACACCAAAAAGAGCCATTGAAAGAGGTTTTAACGGGTTCGGCCTTAGAAATTTGGCAAAAACGGGCGGCGGCTTTACAGGGAAATAACTATTGGCGCTACGATCATCAGGTGGATGTGCGATCGGTTACTAATAATGTGAAAAATCCTAATTTAGCGACGGTGGAAGCGATAGTCAACGAAAAGGCCATGTATTTCCATAATGGCAAGGAAATTGTCGAGCGTTCCTATAATGAGTCCTTGAAGGTGCGCTATGATTTGGTACGGCAAGGAGATAAATGGTTGATCGAAAAAACCCAAGTTTTACCCTAATTTTTGCCGATTAAATGCCCCAAAAACTAGGTTTTAAGCTGCTCGCACCTCCAATTAAGAGTGTATGGCAGCTTTTTCAGTGATCGCTAAACAGTAAACAGTAATCATTGGGGAGTGGGGAAGTGGGGAGAAGGGGGCAGGGAGAAAAAAGCTGATCACTGATCACTGATCACTGAATTCCGACTGCCCCAAACGAAAACTTTGTACCTCACTATTAAGATAACTTCTATATCTTTAGACTGATAAATGCTCGATTCTCTTAATATTTTTTAACATAAAATATGCTTTTTGATTGCTGTAATTAGTTCCCTAGAAGTCAAGCTAATGAGTTATGATCGTGGGTAGGAACCATAGTTCTTAGAGGAAAAAAGCGGGGCAATCTCAATTTTTTGCCTACCGACAAGACCATGATTTTGATGTTTTAAAAATCTCGCATAAGTCTTTAAGAACTTTTAAAATCAGCATTCACACAGGAGGGATATTATGACAGGTAAGAGTAAACGCGGTTTTGCCTCTATGGATCAGGCTAAACAACGGGAAATCGCTAGTAAAGGTGGTAAAGCTGCTCATCAAAAAGGCACAGCCCACGAATTTACCCCCGAAGAAGCCCGGGAAGCGGGACGAAAAGGCGGTGAAGCGGTTAGCCGAGATCGCGCCCACATGGCGGCTATTGGACGGGAAGGGGGCAAAAATTCCCACAAAGGCAGTCGCAAAAACTCAAACGCCGAAGAAAATTCCCCAGCCAACGAGTCTATGGGTGAAAATTCCTCAGATTTTGGCAACTCGGAAGCAAATAGTTGACTTTGGTTGACTTTTTCTCCGACTAAGAGGGTGTTGGGGATATTTAAGCTGTCAGCCGTCAGCTTTTTTCTCCCTGCATCCCTATTCTGGCGTTGCGGCGTTCCGGTGTTCTTAGGGTTCGATACTGACAATCCAAGTACCAACGTAGAGACGGACGGGAATATTGCCGGAGGCAGTCACATCACAGGTAAAGTAATAAGTGCCTAATTCGGGATTTCTGACATTAGACATGACGATTTCAACTTTGCTGGTCGGATCGATCGCTTGTTCGGGGACAATTTGAATAACGCGAGCATCCTTATCCCAAACCACTTCCTTTAAAGGCAAAGATTTACCGTTGATGCGTACCTCGATTTTATTGGTGTCAAACTGGCCGTTAAAATAATCGGGATAGGAAATAAAAAAAGCTGAAGCCCCCTGGGAGAGTTTTTTCGGGGGAATATAGAGTTTATAACGATCCATTTGCTTGGGACGACCGCCAAATTGCAAGAAATAATCTAAGATATCCTTGCGATCAACGCCACTAAAAATGGTTAGGCCGGGGTTGCCATTGGCTAAAGTTATTTTTGGTAAAATAATTCCCGCACCCACCGCTAAAGATAGAGCGATCAAAGCGGGTGTCCTAGCATATTTAATTACTTTTGTCAAGACTTTTAACATAAATTTTAACCCAAGGTGAGGGGGATGGTGATGGCCGCAAGGGGCCGAATACAGTTCAACTGTAACAAAACGCGCTCGTTTCTGACCTAGACCTTTGCCAGTCCGATAAGTGTCTTGGTTAACGCTTCATCGCTCGCGCCATCTCCCGTTGATCCTGACGACGTTTCAAATCTTCGCGTTTATCGTGTAATTTCTTGCCTCTACCGAGGCCAATGCTGATTTTTACCCAACTACCTTTAAAATACATCTTCAAAGGCACAAGAGTTAAGCCTTTCTGTTCCACTTGACCGATGAGTTTGCTGATTTCCTTTTTGTGCATCAACAATTTTCTCGTCCGGCGCGGATCGTGATTAAAATATTCGCTACTCTGTTCGTAGGCGGAAATATGAACATTAATTAACACCGCTTCACCATTGCGGACTAAAACGTAACCATCCCGCAGGTTTACCTTACCGGCGCGCACAGATTTAACCTCGGTCCCGAGTAACTGCACCCCCGCTTCAAAAGTCTCTAAAATCTCGTAGAGATGGCGTGCTTGCCGGTTATCACTGATAATTTTGATTTTGTCGTCTTGATTAGCCATATAGTCAAGTGAAAAGTGAAAAGTAAAAAAGCGATTGGTAGAGGCAGTATCGGCTAATTATCTCGATTTTTCCATGTCCTTATATTTATATCTTAATCGCTCTTTTGCTCTCTGGGGACTGACTGCTTGCCGCTCTTTGGTGATCACCGGCCTTGTCAGGGGGAACGAGAAGGGGGAAAATGAGAGCAGTGTTAAATTTTTATGAAGTTTGGTTCTGTGGACAAAATTCGTACTGTTTCCGATAGTAAGCGTGATTTTTATACTCGCCACACCCGCCCCATCAATTCGGTATATCGGCGCGTGGTTGAGGAATTATTAGTCGAGATGCACCTGCTCTCCGTTAATGTAGATTTCCATTATGATCCAATTTATGCCCTTGGTGTGGTTACTTCTTTCGAGAAGTTCATGGAAGGCTATCGTCCGGGGGAGGATAAACCGAATATTTTTAATGCTTTGTGCCAAGCGGTTAATGGTAATCCCGAAGTCTATCGTCGTGATGCCGAAAATATGATCGCTATTGCCAAAGAAACTAATATTGATTCCTTGCTTTCCCAACTGCAAAACCCTGCCCTAGGTGGTGACAATCAGTTGTCTGATAGTTTAGTTTCGGTGATTAATGCGGCTAAGTTTAAGTATAGTCGCCTCTTTGCCATCGGTCTCTATACAATTTTAGCCGAAGCACAACCAGAGATGATCAAGGAAAAAGAAAAACGCGAACCAATTTTGCAAAAGTTCTCAGAAATTCTGCATCTCTCCAGCGAGAAACTGCAAAAAGACCTCGATGTTTATCGCGGTAATCTTGATAAAATGGATCAGCTGCTCAAGGTTATCGAAGATGCCCTAGAAGCAGAAAAGAAAAAACGTCAACAAAAAGAACAGGAAAAACAAACCACCCCGCAATAAAGGCTCTCAACCGGAAATTACCGCGTGCAGACAAGGGAATAGGGAACAGAAAAAGGATTAAATCGGCTCTCTTTCTTTACTGTTCCTTCTGACCTCGTTCTACAATTAGGATCGGCAACCCTTAATATTTATTTCCCGTGACTAACTCCTCCATCACCGCACCCGTAACCGATATTTTGGCAAAAGCGCGGTCAGGGGCGGATTTATCGGCGAAAGAAGCGATTATCTTGCTAGAAACTACCGATAACCGTTTAATTGCCCAGATTCGGGAAACGGCCGACTTTTTGCGTCGTCAACAGGCGGGAGATACCGTCACCTACGTTATCAATCGCAACATTAATTTTAGTAACATTTGTGAGCAGCATTGCAGTTTTTGTGCATTCAGACGCGATGAAAACGAAGAGGGGGCTTTCTGGCTTAATTTAGAGGAAATTATCGCTAAAGCGGCGGATGCCGTCCGTCGTGGGGCGACAGAAATTTGTATGCAGGGAGGATTAAACCCAAAAGCCAAGATTAAGGGCAATTCCTTAGACTATTACCTCGAAATTGTTAAAAACCTGAAACAAGCCTTTCCTGACCTGCATTTACACGCTTTTTCACCCCAAGAAGTCCAATTTATCGCTAGAGAAGACGGTTTAAGTTACGAAAAAGTTATCGCTTCCCTGCAAGAAGCAGGAGTGAATTCTCTGCCGGGGACGGCTGCCGAGGTGTTGGTGGATGAGGTAAGACGGGTAATTTGTCCAGAAAAAATCGATGCCGCCACTTGGTTAGAAATAGTCGGTACTGCCCATCGCTTAGGATTACATACCACCAGTACCATGCTCTGCGGTCATATTGAAACCCCTAGCCAACAGGTGCAGCACCTCGAAAAAATTAGAAAACAGCAAGAAATCGCCCTAGAAAATAATTATCGGGCTAAAATCACCGAATTTATTTTATTGCCTTTTGTGGGACAATCAGCCCCCAAACCCCTGAGAAATCGAGTCGGACGAGATCAACCAATTTTAGCCGATACATTAAAATTAACAGCAGTGGCGCGGATTTATTTGGGCAATAGCATTAAAAATCATCAACCCAGTTGGGTAAAATTGGGCTTACAGGGGGCGACAGAAGCCTTAAACTGGGGTTGCAACGATCTCGGTGGCACTCTCATGGAAGAACATATTACCACTATGGCCGGGGCCCTGGGCGGTACTTGTTTGACCGTCGAGGAGTTAGAAACGGCGATTAAATCCCTCGATCGCCCCGCCCGTCAACGGGATACAATCTATTAACTAGGACTTGCTGAATAAGTTTTTTTAGCTTAATCAAGCCCAACAATCTCCCCCTTGCCGGCAATCACTTCGCCGATTTGGTAGGCATTAATCCCAGAGGATTGTAGTTGATTAATAGTCGATTGCGCCAGATCTGATGGGACAATGATCACAAAACCGATACCCATATTAAAAGTATTAAACATGGCTTCGGAATTAACCGATCCCATCTGGGCTAACCAGTGAAAAATCGGCAAAATTGGCCAACTTTCGCGGTATATCTGCACAGAATGCCCTTTACCTAAGCAGCGGGGCAAATTTTCCGGGATGCCGCCCCCGGTAATGTGGGCCATGGCGTGAATATCTAACCCAGAGCGCAGCAGTTCTAGCACAGGTTTGACATAAAGTCTAGTAGGAGTTAACAAAACTTCACCTAAGCTAGAGCCAGCCAAAATTTCGGGGCAATCTTGCCAATTTAAGCCCTGAGTCTCGATAATCTTACGAACAAGACTAAAACCGTTACTGTGAACCCCACTACTGGCTAAACCGATAGCCACATCGCCGATTTGCACCTTACTGCCGTCGAGTAATTGACTTTTTTCGACAATACCGACGCAAAAACCCGCTAAATCGTACTCTCCGGCCGAATAAAACCCCGGCATCTCCGCCGTTTCCCCTCCCAAAAGAGTACAACCACTATCACGACAGGCCCTAGCGATTCCCGATACCACCGCCGCTAACTGTGACGCTTCCAGTTTACCGGTGGCGAGATAATCCAAGAAAAATAAGGGTTCGGCCCCGGAGGTTAAGACATCGTTGACGCACATGGCCACGAGGTCAATTCCCACCGTATCATGGCAATTGAGACTATGGGCAATTTTCAGCTTGGTTCCTACGCCATCAGTTCCCGATACTAACACCGGTTGCCGATAACCGGAAGGTAACTGAAAATAGCCCCCAAAACCGCCTAAACCGCCGATAACTTCAGGACGGAAGGTACTTTCCACATTTTGGCGAATTTTCTCGACAAAAGCGCGTCCCGCTTCCACATCCACGCCCGCTTCTTTATAATCCATGCCCAATTGACCGATTGTAACTCTCAAATTTTACCCGGATTTCGGTCGCACTCGCTCCCTTTTCCAGTGCAAGTCGGCTAATTTTTGCCGGCACTTATGCTGGGGTTTCGGGATTTGATACTAAAATCCTGTTTAAAATGTATAAGTAAGTAATCCCAATTAATTGTTAGATAGTGGGACAGGCTTCTGGTTCTTTGTATTTTATCTTTAATTGTAACCGGCTACTTAGTTGATGATAGGTGGTGCGTTACGACGGATTGTTACCTTCCAGTCAAAGCAGCAATTTTTGTCGTCTAACGCACCCTACTGGACTGTTTCAGCTAATTTGGTGTATTAGAAAAATGCTATAAATTCTATAATCTAAGACTTTAAGCCGAAATCTATTGCCCTATTTTAGTTGAAACAGTCCACTACGTTTTACTAAACCTAACAACAATTTTTGATTTTTACAAGAGGTCTAATCTTCTTGGGGATATTTTTCCCAAAGATTCGTGATTTGGCGAAGACTTTGGAAGTTGCCATTACCGAGGATCAAATGATCTAGGAGAGGAATGGCTAGATAGGTGGCCCCCTGTAATAATTGTTCTGTGAGTAAAATATCGTCTTGACTAGGCACAAGTGACCCGGTGGGGTGATTATGGGCGATAATTAACTTAGTAGCTGATTGTTTAACCACTTCTCGAAAGATTTCTCGCGGATGTACCAGTGTTTCCGTGGCTGTGCCGATAGTAATCACTTTGAGTGCGATTAACTGATTTTTGACATCGAGTAAAATAACGGCGAAACGTTCCTGAGACTGATACATTAGTTCGTGTCCAAGGATAGCGGCAGCGGTATCGGGACTATCGATAACCATTTTTTCCGTCGGTCGTCGTTGAAAAGCTCGTTTTCCCAATTCGATCGCCGCTAGAATAGTAGTAGCCTTAGCCGGTCCAATGCCATGAATAGCGGTTAATTCTTGGGGCTGAATATCCCTCAAAACGTCCAAGGGATCCCGGCGATATTTGCTCAATTCGTTGAGAATATGCTGTCCTAAACCCACTGCCGAGAGTTTCCCCTTACCTTGACCTGTAGCCAGTAAAATCGCTAATAATTCGGCGTTACTGAGGTTTTTCGCCCCGACACTGATTAAACGTTCCCTTGGTCTTTCACTGACAGGAATATCGGCAATTCTCAGGCTGTAGGTCATGGAAGTGGCAAGCTACCGCGATAAAATTCCATCATACAATTTTAGTCAGCGCCTAGAGGGATTTGGCCGGTTCAGGGGGAAAAATTCTCCTCACTGATAGCGAATTCCTGCATCTTCGAGGCGCTGTAAAGCTTCCCCTAACCGCTGGATATCGGCGATTAAACTGACGCGCACATAACCTTCCCCTCCCTCTCCAAAAGCATTGCCCGGAGTGACGACGACGCCAGTTTTTTGGAGGACGCTGAGGGCGAAATCCGTGGAAGTCATGCCGACGCTACAGGGAACCCAGAGATACATTGTCGCCTTAGAGGGGGGAATATCCCAACCTAATTGCCCCAAACCTTTGATTAAAAAATCTCGTCGCTGCCGGTATCTTTCCTGTACTTGTTTGACGTATTCATCCGGCAGTTGTAGGGCGGTTTCGGCTGCCTTTTGGATGACGGAAAAGATGCCATAATCGAGATTAGTTTTCAGGGTGCGTAACCCTTGAATAATATCGGAATTGCCCACGACAAAACCGACGCGCCACCCGGCCATATTATAGGTTTTCGAGAGGGTATGAAATTCCACACTAATCTCTTTTGCCCCCGGAATTTCTAATAAACTGGTGGGCTGATAACCATCAAAACTCAATTCAGCATAACAGAGATCATGGACGAGCATAATCTCATATTGCCGGGCCCAAGCAACGATTTTTTCAAAAAATTCCCGAGGGGCAACGGCGGCGGTGGGGTTACTGGGATAGTTAAAATAGAGGATTTTCGCCCGTTTAGCCACATCTTCGGGGATAGAATCGATATCTATCAGCCAATCCTGTTCCGCTTTTAAAATGATCGGGTATAGTGTCGCCCCGGCAATCAAGGGACCGCGAAAATGGGCGGGATAGGCAGGACTGGGAACCAAGACCACATCGCCGGGGTTAACATAAGCTAGGGCGAGGTGAGATAGGCCCTCTTTGGAACCGAGTAGGGGTAAAGCTTCGTTATCGGGATTGAGTTCCACACCATAAGAGCGATCATACCACTTAGCGATCGCTTCTCGGAAACTGGCGGTTCCTTCAAAGGGTGGATAACCGTGAAATTGGGGGGTTTCAAAAGCTTGAATGGCCGCTTCGATAACTGGACGCGGGGCAGCACCATCCGGGTTGCCCATGCCTAAATCGATTAAATCTAGTCCTTCTTTGCGGGCTAAGGCTTTTAATTCATCCAAGCGGGCGAAAACGTAGGGGGGTAAGGCACTTAATCGCTTGGCGCGGCTATTCGTCCAATTTACACTCATTACTTCTTGGCTTACTGATCGAGGTAATCTAACATTATGGCACGAGTGTATGGCTAATTTAGCAGTTAGGGACTTGCGCTTTGATAATGTACCTTTTGGGCGAACGCAGTTCGCCCCTACATTGTGGACAAAATCCGTTACTGTAGGGGCGCAAAGCTTGCGCCCTCCGATCGATTGGGATATTATTCCCACGCAAGTCCCTTAGTTATTAGCTGACTTCTTTGTGCTTCAGTATGGCTAGAATTGCCTGACATCGGAGATGGGGAGCCAAACTAAGGTAATCTGATTAACAGAGGCCCAAAATTACCGATTAGCCCCAGCATTAACCCCATTCTTCGCCATTATCGGCCGGTAAGTCCTGACTCCTCACTCCTCAATTCTTTTCTCAAATATGACTGCGATTGCTGCCCAGATAACTTCTATTTTACCCCCCGACACGACGGTTATTGCCTGGCCACAAGTGCCAAAAGAGGAACAAGAAAGATTATCAAGGGCAATTAGGGGCAAAAGTCCTGAAATTCTAGTTTATCCCGCTAATACGGCCGCTTTAGCCTCTCTGGTGCGTTTTGCCAACGAAAATCGTCTGTCTTTATTGGCCTACGGTCAAGGCAGTAAATTAGATTGGGGTGGATTAGTCGAGTCGCCGGATATTTTAGTCAGTACCCAAAATCTCAACCGGATTATTGACCATGCTAGGGGAGATTTAACTATAACCGTGGAAGCTGGGCTTAAACTAGCAGATTTACAGGCTTTTTTGGCTCCTAGCGGTCAATTTATTCCTCTAGATCCCAGTTATGCCCATAATGCCACGATTGGCGGTATTATGGCCACGGCCGATGCGGGAACATGGCGGCAAAGATACGGTGGTGTCCGGGATCTGATCCTAGGATTCTCCTTTATCCGTCACGATGGCGAGATTGCTAAAGCTGGAGGGCGTGTGGTCAAAAATGTGGCGGGATACGACATGATGAAGCTATTTACGGGTTCCTACGGCACTTTAGGGATTATCGATCAAATTACCCTACGACTCTATCCCGAAACTGCTAACTCAGAAACCCTGATAATTAGAGGAAATAGCGAAAATATTAGCAAATTGAGTCAATTTATTCGGCAATCGTCCTTAACTCCCACCGTGGCTGAATGTTTAAACCCAGAGATGACGCAAGCACTAGGATTAGGGGAAAAAGTCGCTTTACTGCTGCGTTTTCAAAGCATTCCCGAAAGTATTAGCGAACAATCGCAACAGGTGAGTTATTTAGGACAACAGTTAGATTGTCAGACTAATTATTATCGGGATGAGGAAGAAATTTCTCTATGGCAAAGATACCGAAAAACAATGGATAATTATGACCAAGAGGGCAATTTTTTCGGCAAAATAGGATTATTACCCAGCAATTTAGCTCTAGTTATCGACCAAATTAACGGACTAGCCTCGATTAATATTAGTAGTGGGGTGGGTAAAGTTATCTTAAAATCGGAGGAAAATCTTGACAAAATTCGCTCTTTATGCAGCGCCAATCAGGGTTATTTAACGGTGTTAACTGCGCCTCCATCGCTAAAAGAAAAAATTGAACCTTGGGGTTATACAGGTAACGCAATTACCACGATGAAAACCCTAAAAACTAAATTCGATCCTCAAGGTATTTTTAGTCCTAAACGCTTTCTTAACAAAATCTAATTTAAAATCATGCAAACCTCCGAACATTCCGTTAACTTTCAAGAATTAATCGACCAAAAAAATCAAGGATTTGACCCCAAGAATCCCCCCGCTCAAGAATTAATCGATAGTTGTGTTCACTGTGGTTTTTGTCTATCTACCTGTCCCAGTTATCGAGTCATTGGCAAAGAAATGGACTCCCCCCGGGGCAGAATTTATCTGATGAATGCCATCAATAAAGGGGAAGCAGTTTTAGACGAAACCACTAGCCAACATTTTGATACTTGTTTAGGCTGTTTAGCCTGTGTTAGTACCTGTCCATCGGGAGTACAATACGATCAATTAATCGCCGCAGTTCGTCCGCAAGTGGAACGCAATCAACCCCGCAGTTTTAAAGATAAAATTATTCGTTTTCTCATTTTTAATCTCTTTCCCTATCCCGTCCGTCTCAAATTATTTTTACCCTTCCTCTGGTTATATCAAACCCTGGGATTACAAACCCTAGTCAGGAAATCGGGTATCTTAAAAATGCTCTTTCCCCGTCTAGCGGCCATGGAATCAATTTTACCCCAAATTACTCTAAATTCTCTGTTTAAAAACTATGCCGATGTTATTCCCTCCCAAACGGAAAAACGCTATCGGGTGGGAGTAGTTTTAGGTTGTGTGCAGAGACTCTTTTTCTCGCCGGTAAATGAAGCAACAGTGCGGGTTTTAACTGCTAATGGTTGTGAAGTGGTTATCCCAAAAACCCAGGGTTGTTGTGCCGCTTTACCCGCACACCAAGGACAGGAGAAACAAGCGCAAAGTTTAGCCAGACAAATGATAGATAGTTTCGCAGCAACCGAGGTCGATTATATTATTATCAATGCGGCGGGTTGTGGTCACACTCTCAAGGAATATCATCATATTTTAGCCGATGATCCTGAATATAAAGATAAGGCTAAGGAGTTTGTGGCTAAAGTACGCGATGCTCAAGAATTTTTAGATGCAGTGGGGTTAACTGCTGATTTATCGCCGATTACCGAGACAGAATTAACCCTAGTTTATCAAGATGCCTGTCATCTTTTACACGGACAAAAAATCTCGGTGCAGCCACGACAATTATTGCAAAAAATCCCCAATATTAACTTAAAAGAACCTATCGATGCGGCCTTGTGTTGTGGTAGTGCCGGAGTTTATAATATGCTACAGCCAGATACTGCCGATCAATTAGGTCAGCAGAAAGTACGCAATTTATTAAATACTGGGGCTGCGGTGATTGCTTCTCCTAATCCGGGTTGTTCCCTACAAATTAAAAAACATTTACAATTACAGGGAAAAGATACACCCGTTATTCATCCTATCGAATTATTAGATTATGCGATTCGCGGGCTGAAAATTGGCTAACTCCCACCATTTAAGCTGTGTTAGTGGCCTAGGGGAAGCAAAAGAAAACCCCACAGACAAAGACCTTGTAATGATAAAATCGACAATGGCGAGGGCTTGGCCATTAGTATTTTTTGCGTCGGACTAGCAGGAGATAAAAGCGTGACCTTTAAGATTGGTTTACTCGGTTTCGGGGTTGTGGGGACGGGAACAGCGAAAATCCTCCTCGATCCTTTTGGTCGTCATCCCGTACTCAAAGAGATTACCATTGGACGAGTGGGAGTTAGATCCCTAGATAAACCGAGAGAAATCGAGCTTTCCCCCCAACTGTTGACCACTGACCTAGAATCGATCGTTACTGACCCCGAAATTGATATTATTGTCGAATTATTGGGGGGTTTGGAACCAGCACGCTCTTTAATTCTCCAGGCAATCGCATCGGGAAAGCACGTTGTTACGGCAAATAAGGCGGTTATTGCCCGTTTTGGTGACGAAATCTACGCAAAGGCCAACGAAAAAGGGGTTTATGTCCTTCTAGAAGCGGCCGTGGGTGGTGGCATTCCCGTCATTAAACCCTTGAAACAATCCCTCGGCGCTAATCGTATCAGCAGCATCATGGGAATTGTCAACGGCACAACTAACTATATTCTCACGGAAATGAGCCAAAAAGGGGCAGATTTTAGCGAAGTGCTGGCCAAAGCGCAGGAATTAGGCTATGCAGAAGCGGATCCCACTGCGGACGTGGATGGATTCGACGCGGCCGATAAAATCGCCATTTTAGCTTCTTTGGGTTTTGGAGGTCGGGTAAAACGGGAAGATGTTTACTGTGAAGGTATCCGACAAGTTAGCGCCGTCGATATCGCCTACGCTGATAGACTGGGATTTGTGATTAAATTATTAGCGATTGCGAAAGATACGGTTAAGGAGGATTCCGATACCCTAGAGTTGCGGGTTCATCCAACCCTAGTACCGAAAAACCATCCCCTCGCTAATGCTAACGGAGTCTATAACGCTATTCTCGTCGAGGGGGAACCCTTGGGACAAGTGATGTTTTATGGACCGGGTGCCGGTAGCGGACCGACGGCCAGCGCGGTAGTATCGGATGTGATGAATATCGTCGGAATTTTAAAAAGTAGTGGCAAAACCAAGGAACTTGACCCGCTTTTAAGCTGTGTTCACCAGCATTATTGTCAAATCGCCCCGATGGAGGATTTATCGACCCGTTTTTATGCTCGTTTTCTCTGTCGCGATGTGCCGGGGGTCATCGGTCATTTAGGTATGGCTTTCGGCGACCATGGGGTTAGTCTAGAATCCGTGGTACAAATTGGTATTAGGGGTGATTTAGCCGAAATTGTCGTTGTCACCCACGATGTGCGCGAGGGCAATTTCCGCAACGCTTTAGTGGCAATAGAGTCTTTAGAAGCTATTGACAGTATTCCCAGTATTCTCCGGGTTTTGTAATTAAGAAATCGCTTTTTTTATGGTCATGGGTCGGAGAATCAAACGTGAGAAAATTTGGCTAAGTTTCACTAGCACAATTTTGTTTTTTTGTCTAGGTTTTTTGGGCTTAAATCAAAAATTAATTTTTGCCCAAGGGTCTGATAATGTTTGTCCCCTGCCGATTTTATCAAGGTTACAACGCCATAAAATCCAAGCGGGAGAAACAATCGCCTCCATCGCCGAAAAATACGCTCTTATCCCGGCAACGATAATTAAACTCAATCCGACTATTCTCAAAAATGGTTTGGCCCCCGTCGGTCAAGAAATCTTCATTCCCCCCATAAACGGCATTCGCATCGAAGCACCCAAGGGTTCCACTTGGCGAGATTTAGAAGCAGCATCAGGTATTCGTGCTGATATACTCTTTGAGCTTAACGGTTGTGGTCGTCGGCCGACAATAGTTTTTATCCCCGGCACCAATTGGTCTGCCGCCGGCAAGCGCTCGGATTATACTGGATTAAGTTCTTATCCCTTACCCTTGGCCAGTACCGTCGGATTAGCCTACGGTTGGCAAAAAAGCCCCACGGAACAGAAAAATCTCTTTCATAGTGGTATTGATGTTCTTTCCCCTATTGGTACAAATGTTTTAGCTGCCGAGGATGGTCTAGTGATTTATGTGGGTCAGGAAGGGGCCTATGGTAATTTGGTAGTGATTAATCATTTAGGTCGCCGGCAGACCCGTTATGCCCATTTAAGCAGGGTTACAGTGAGAATTGACCAACGGGTACGAGCAGGAGACGTTATCGGTGCGGTTGGGACCACGGGACAACCGGATATTATTCCCCCCCATCTTCATTTTGAGGTGCGCTTAGATACTCCCGTCGGTTGGACAGCGCAGGATCCAGCTTTGCATTTGCCCCAAATTGGCCCGCAATCAAGTCAAAAGTAAACGGTCAAGTGGGATTAAGTAGTTGGACAAAAGTAAAGTTAACTGTGGGGTAAGGAGTCAGGAGTCAGGAGTCAGTAGCCGGTCGTTTCAGGCTTTGTTGCCCTCTTTTTTTGTACCAAATAATGATAATGCAAGGTTTTTGGCTCTCTTATTCTTTGTATGATAAGTTTAACTTATATAGTAGCGATCAGTCTTTGTGTCCTTTGTGTCTCTGTGGTTCTTTCCACTCACTTGCCCGGAAGACTGTATCTTAGAATACATTTTACCCACCAAACCTAAGAGAGCCAAAAATCCCCCTCTTTGGGGAGAAGGGGAAAAGCCAACCCAAGATTAACCCTGCACCATCACAGAGGCAGCCGCAGCCACACCGGCGCCGGGGGTGACACCTTCGACACCTAACTCGATTAAAGTCGCTTCAATGGCAGCGATAACCGTGAGGATATCCCTCTCACTGGCAAAACCTAAATGACCGATACGGAAGATTTTACCCTTGAGGTGATCCTGACCACCAGCCACAGCGATGTCGAACTTTTTATTGAGAGTCGAACGAATTTTTTCCGCATCTACTAGAGTGGGGGCCACCGCAGTAATCGCCGTGGAAGCGCAGGAATCCGCCGCGTAGAGGGGCAAATTCAGGGCCTGCATACCGGCCCGCGTCATCTTCGTTAAGCGTTGGTGACGGGCGAAAATTGCCGCTAATCCCTCTCTTCTCATCATTTGCAGAGAAGCTTGTAAACCGTACATCAGGTTAACTGGAGGGGTAAAGGGGGAACTATCCTCATCGGTGGCTTTTTTGTATTTGCCCAAATCTAGATAAAAACGGGGCAGTTTGGCGGTTTCGTAGGCTTTCCAAGCTTTTTGACTTACGGAAACAAAACCTAAACCGGGAGGAATCATATAACCTTTCTGGGAACCAGAACCGACCACATCTAAACCCCATTCGTCGATGGGAATATGATAAGCCCCTAAACTGGTGACGGCATCGACGATGATTAAAGCTTCCCCGTGGTTTTTTACCGCTTTGTTAATGCTTTCCAAGTCATTGAGGACCCCGGTGGAAGTTTCCGAATGGGTGATAATTACCGCTTTGATGGCTTTTTCCTTGTCTTCGGTCAGTTTAGCAGTGAATGCCTCGTGATCTAGGGGTTTACCCCATTCTGCCTTAATGATATCCACATTTAAGCCGTAGGCTTTCGCCACTTTCGCCCAACGTTCCCCAAATTTACCATTATCCCCCACCAAAACTCGATCGCCGGGGCTGAGAAAATTAATAATTCCCGCTTCCATGACACCGGTTCCCGAAGCGGTTAACATTAAAACATCGCCACTGGTTTGATGCAACCATTTGAGATTTTCGGTTAATTCGGCGATTACCTTGCTAAAAGCACCCGTCCGATGACCTATCGGTGCTTTAGCCATAGCCAATAATACCGCTTCCGGCACTGGTGTGGGGCCGGGAATCATCAACATATTTTTATTTTCCATGGTTCGTCCTCTCTCGTTGGGCCATATTTAACAAAGATAAAAAACCAAATCTCGATCGCATCAATTCTGAGGGGTTGATTTAAGATTTGGCAAACTCTGATTATATCCCGGCAGATAGCCTTGTCAGTTATCAGTGATCAGTTAGCAGTTATCAGTTATCAGATGTGAGTTTTCAGTTCACTGATTACTGTTTACTGTTTACTGATCACTGAACTTGCTATGGTTCGATAGGGTGGCATAAATCGACTAAATCCTTATCTGGCAAGAGTTCTATTGATTAGTTCCTTCTAGAGCGAAAACAATTGACAAAAATCGCTAAATGTCTTTTTCTATAAGGGTTTCATCCCTTATAACCCCGTCCATTGCATAGCACAAACCGAAGAACCATAACTGATAACTGATGACTGAAAAACCCCTAACCGAGATTTTCAAAGAGTTTTTGGATACCTGCGGCAGGATCGGGCAGTTTTACCAAAGATTCGCCGATTAGAACCGCATTTGCTCCCGCTTGCTTCACTTTCGCCACATCTGTTGCTGTGTGTAATCCCGATTCGCTGACGATCAGAATACCTTTTTCTCGCACCTTTTCGCCCCTGGCTTCTAGTAATTGGCGAGTATTGTCTAAATCGACTTTAAATGTCTCTAAATTGCGGTTATTAATGCCGATTAGTTCGATTCCCTCAATGGCTAACACTCGATCGAATTCGGCCAGACTATGCACCTCTACCAAAGCTGTCATCCCTAAACCCTTGACAATTTTGACAAAATATGCTATGTCTTGATCGCTTAAAATAGCGGCAATTAAAAGGACAGCATCGGCTCCTTGAGAGCGAGCGTAGTAGATTTGATAGGGATAAAGGATAAATTCCTTGCATAATAGGGGTAAAGATACCGCTTGCCGGACGAGGCTAAGATTTTCGTAACTACCTTGAAAAAACTTACTATCGGTTAAAACCGATAAACAAGTGGCCCCTCCCTGTTCATAGGTACGGGCGATCGCTACAGGATCAAAATCTTCGCGGATGACTCCCTTGCTAGGGGAAGCTTTTTTCACTTCGGCAATCAAAGCGGGTTGGGTTTTACCCTGTTTTAAGGCGGCTAAAAAGTCGCAAGGTGGCGCAGTATTGGCTATTTTTTTGCGTAATTCCAATAAAGGCAACCGCTCGCGCAATTTATCGACTTCGATCTCCTTATGCCAAACGATTTCTTCTAAAATATTTTGTGGTTGTGCCTCTGGCACTTTCACCACATAACTCAAACTCTCAACTTTGACGGCAGGATTGGGGTGTTTTCTTCGGATCTGCATTTTCTCACTGTCCAGAGCGTGAACAGTGATTAGTTTAACAGTGATTAGTTATCGGGAATATCTCTAGAGACGCAGTCAACCACGTCTCTAGAGATATTCATCTATAACTTTTGTGGATATTGCCAGTCTTCACCAATCTCCTCAAGGCTATTGCATAGCTTCGATCGAACGTTCTAAAATTTGATCTTGACGTTTTTCTTCTTCTTGGCGATTTTCAGTTAACAAAACCCGTGCTTTCGCAGTTTCTGCCTCTCCTTCCCCCAAAAGCTCCCCTGTACGAGTTAAGACATTTTCTTCGAGCATTCCTTCTGCTTGTCGTTCTTGGGTTAAATTAAGACGTGCTTTTTCTTCAATATTCATAAATTTATCCTTGCCACAGGTGCGATCAACTTCTACCTTCAGTCTGACACAAATTTACTATTCTGTATCATTAACTACAGAAAAATTTAGAATCTTATTAGTGAAACTGAGATTTAGGTATTTGTTCTCATTCTTTAAATGGACAGGGATCGATCGACCTAAAGCTATAAAATAAAACCTATGGAACAATTCCCCAGCGTAATCAAGCTTGTATATCGGGGTAATAATTATCGATTGCCTAAACCAACAGATTTCTGGACAGTATCCGACTCTATCGTAATATCCTATTTGCAGAGCTTATGACTAAAGGTAATTTAAACGATCTCATCCGTAAAGAAGCTAATAAAGAGGTAGAATCCCAACCCTCTCCTTCTCCCAAACGTTCTAAGGAAACAAACGCCACCCTACAGGCAAAAATTAACGACTTGACGGCAGAGTTAGAAAAAACCGAGAAAAATGGGCAAACTCTCCAAGAAAAAGTTATTTCTCTGGAAGAAGAACTTAAAGAACATCGGGAACTCTCTGTCAGTTTACAGCAGTTACAACAACAGACTGAGCAGTTAGAATCTGTCCTCTCGGAAAAAACTACTTTGGTGGCACAATTATCGAGTCAATTAAGTCAATCCCAGACGGAATTAACCGAGAAAAAACAGTTAATTGAAAAATTATCGAGTCAATTAAGCAAGACAGAAACAGAAGTGACTGATAAAAAACAGTTAATTGAAAAATTATCGAGTCAATTAAGCAAGACAGAAACAGAAGTGACTGATAAAAAACAGTTAATTGAAAAATTATATAATCAAATTAAAACCCTAGAAAATAGTCCCACCCCCACCCCTGAACCGTCAGCAATTACCAAACCTGTGCCTAAGAAACCCAGTCTTTATAACTTTGAAATGGCCACTTTAGCCCGTTATATTGCCCCCAATCCTACCCCCACAGAGTTAACGGATTCCGAAATCGGTTGGTTCGATTAATTATGGCTAGTAAAAATCAAGAACAACAACATCCACAGGAAAGACTCGATCGCCCGATTGTTGATCAGCTGCTGCAATCAGAACCCAATGATTTAAACTTAGCTGAATGCGCTCGTTTACGCATACGTTATCAAAACTTTCCGGGGGCAAGAGAAATCCAAAGAGATTTAGATTTAATCCTAGAAAAATGGCAGTTAGATGAAGCTAGTTTATGGGCAAAAACTCGACAACTGCACAGTCACGGACAAGTGTATCAAATTCGCCAAAGCGAGGAGCAACAGGATTGGAGTTAAATTGCAGCAGTTATCTTAAATGGTGCGAGAGGAAAAATCAAACCTATAATTTGATTTTATCTAATAATTTCTGAAACCGATTTTTTGGTTTGCTTGCTGGCGGATCTGTGGGGGGATTAGGATCATCTAGATAACGATAATATTTCCATATATCCCAGTAGGGACATCCCGGTTCAATGCGAATTCCTGCCCAATGTAAATATTTTAAGGGCTGATTTAATCTCGGATCGATTAAAATATTTCCCTGACGTTGAAAATGAGAACTTCTCCCCCAATTTCCCGCTTGACAACCCGGGACGCGGACAAGATTAAATCGATTGGGAACTCGTTTGAGAATGGTATAATTAATAATCGGTTGATCGGAGGTTTTTTGAGAAAAATCAAAATATTCTGGATGAGCGGCACATTCTTGAAAAGCACTATATAATTCCTGTTCTGAGAATAGATTCTTTTTACTAGCCCAAAAACCACCGTTAAACATTCCAGTTAGATCGTTTTCCGTGAAGATTCCTTGTTCTAAAACAATCGGATTAAAGACATCAGTAATCCCTTTTTTGTGTTGATAATCACAGCAGAGAAAATCGTAGGTATCGAGGAAATTTAGATTATCTATTATTTTTTCAAAAACTACGATATCGGTATCGATATAAAGAAATTGATCTAGTTCTCCAAACCAACACACCTGCTTGCGAAATTGATTAGGACGAGCAAAGAATTTTTCTCCAAAAATATCATAGATTTTCTGTGCCAATTCTTCCACTAATTGCAGATCAGGATAGAGAATAACGCCATATTTTTCGGACAATAAATCGGCAATTTTTTGATAATTATTGTCGTAGGGAATCAAGATGACGGGAGAATCGGGATCGTACAAACGAATACTATTCATTAATGCGATCGCCTGCTCGATAACTCGATCATTAGCGGTAATGTAAATCCCTCGCTTCATAAATATCCTCGGGGTAAGAGTTAGAAATAATTATATAGCAGTTATCTTAATGGTGAAGTAGAAAGTTTTCTTTTTGGGGAGTCAGCCATCAGCTTTTTTCTCCCGATATCCCTGTTCACTGATAACTGATCACTGATAACTGAATAGCTGATCAGTCTTTCTCTGTCAACTCTTAAAGTTGATGCCTTTACTTAAACAGTTTTTTCTTAAGTTTAGCCAGAGAACTCTGCATCCATAATTTTTTAAGTCGCAGGGGTTCTAAACCTTCTATATCAGCCAGATATCGTTTTTTAATATCAAAGAAATCATTAATTTCTCTTAAAATTGTTTCAAAACGTGGTATTAATTTTTCGGGATGATAATCATCGAGAAAATTAGCCGGTAAAGAATTAACGGGAAAATTACGGGCATAATTAAGAATACGTTCCAGATCGTATTGAGTGGAATAAGCCCCGATTTTTTGACAATTGAAACCGGGATCGAGATAATCGGCTAGAGCGCTATTGACGCTAGAAAATACCGTACAACCACAGGCTAAAGCTTCCAGGGGCGGTAAGCCAAAACCCTCCGTTAAACCGTTTACAGCCCAATATTCAGCCGAATCGTAGAGATAAACCCGACTGCGATTGAATAATCCCACTAAATCCTCTACATAGCTATCTAAAACCTTAACGCGACAGTGGGGACGGAGGGCGGGAACTAGACGATTGAGAAGATACTTTGAGGATTTGCGCCCCTGTACTAGGACATCGATATCCCTTTCTAAGCCTAAATTGAGAAATTCTGAGCCAATTTGATTAGGAAGATGGTAAATCAAAGCATTAGGGGCTTTTTCTCCCCAATACCCCATAGTATTACGGCTAACAGTGATAATTGGTATTTCAGATGGTAAACGGAAGCCGTAACCTGTACTATGGGCATGATAAATGATATTATGCGATCGCAATCTTTGCACCAGTTTAGGAACATCAAAACCCCAGCTAACCACAAAAATACTGTCATCTGAGTTTATTTTCGCGAGTATATCCTCTAAAAAAGGATAATTTAACTCTTTTTGACGATAAGTCACAATCTGGGCGCTACAAATTTGACTAGCCAAATTGACAGTTTTCATTTCTGCCCACAGTCCACCCCCACCAAAAGGAGAAGTAGTACCGGGCAAGAGAAAATAGAGGTTTCTCATCAGGATAATAGAAGTTTTGGTTAAGCGGTAGTCTGGAGACTTGGCTATTCTATACTTAATTATTAGGGTGTGAGGTATCTAAAGGCAATAGTCGATCAACCATAGATATTATTAAGTACCTAAGCAAAATTAATTACACATATCTAACCCCCCCTTGCCTCTTGCCTTTTGCCTTTTGCCTTTCTTCACTAGGAAATTTATTTTGCACGACTACTTAAATTATGTTTGCCACTGATAAATACTTAGAATTATTAAAGCAATATCCTCCTCGTCCTATTGACAATGAGGAAGACTTAGAAATGATGCAGGAGGTTATTAATCGCCTTTTAGACAAACCCCAATTAACGGTAGAAGAAAGGGAATATCTAAATGTTTTAGGGTCTTTAATTTATGATTATGAGGAAAATCAAGAGCCAATACCTGATATTTATGGACTTGAATTGTTGAAATTTATATTAGAGGAAAAAAACCTACAAAAGCAAGATTTGCTATCTATTTTTGAAAGCAAGTCAACCTTGGATAACATTCTTGATGGCCAACAAGAGTTAACTCCTGTCTACATTCAAAAATTAGCCAATTTTTTAAATATATCTCCTGATTTATTTCTTCCTAGTTAGTCACAAAAAATGCGCTAGACAGTTAAGCTTATTTCCTGTCTTAACGCATAGGTTAACGGACTAAATCAAAGCCCGATAACGCCCCAAAGCCAGTAAAGGAAAATACTGCTGATAGAAATGATATTTCAGGTAAAAATGACAGGGAAAACCTGTACCGGTGAAGTAATCTTCATCCCATGTACCATTTTCTTTTTGGGTAACAAGAAGATAGTTAACGCCCTTTTCAATCACTTCTCGCTGATAATTGCCGGTGACTTTCCCGACGGCTAATAAACCGATTAATGCCCAAGCAGTTTGGGAAGCGGTACTATTTCCCTGTCCTTTAAATTTAGGGTTATTGTAACTAAAACAGGTTTCACCCCAACCACCATCAACATTTTGACAACTGCTTAACCAATTGGCTCCTTTTTGCAATTGCTGGCGATATTTATTCGGTTCCAGAAAAGCCAAAGCAGATAATGCCCCACTGGTTCCATAAATATAATTTACACCCCAACGACCAAACCAACTACCATCAGCCTCCTGTTCTTTTTCCAGATAATCCAACGCTTTTTTAACTCGATTTTCCTCCATTTTAACATCACAAGTACCTAACATTTCTAGAACTCTGGCAGTAACATCAGCCGTATTAGGATCGATCATTGCTTTTAGATCGGAATATGGCAAAGAATTAAGCCAGTTTTGATCGTTATCGATGTCAAAAGCTCCCCAACCACCAGCTTTACACTGCATAGTAGCCATCCAATTAACTGCCCGTTTCATCACACCTTTTTTAATATTTTCATCGGGCATTTTAATTAACTCTAAAGCCATCACCACCACTGCCGAATCGTCTAAATCGGGGTACCAGCGATTGTCAAATTCAAAAGCCCAACCGCCGGGGGTTCCGATTTTATTTTTAATCGCCCAATCGCCATAATCAAGAATTTGTTGATCGATTAACCATTGTCCCGCTTTAATTATAGCTGGATGAGCAGGATTTAGCCCGGATTCAATTAGCGATCGAATTACCCAAGCCGTATCCCAAACTGGCGACACACAGGGCTGTACACAATAGGTATTGTCTGTCTGAATGGCAAAATTATCCACGGCTTTTAAACCCCGGGCAACAATCGGATCGTAAACATCATAACCTAGGGCTTTTAAAGCTAACAGAGAATTTAACATCGCTGGGATAATTCCCCCCCAATCGCCCGTGTCTTCCTGTCGTTCAATTACCCATTTTTCCGCCGCTTTCAGACTTTCTTGACGGAAGGGAACTAAATTAGTTTTTTCTGCCCATTTAAACAGCCCATCTAACCAGAGGAAAACATCTGACCAATCGTTATTTTTTGGTAACTCATACTTGACATTATTCACCCCTTCTGTATAGAGTTCATCGAGATTAAAACCCATTTTATACACGGGTTTTTTGTCAAAAACAATTAATAAAGGAACCGTACTTCCCCGCGCCCAACTGGACATTTCATAGATAGTAAAAGGGAAATTTTCCGGCAGTAGCATGATCCAAGCGGGGATAGAGGGAACCCCCTGCCAATCGTAACAACCAATCAAAGCGAGGTGCATTTTGGTGAAAATGCGGGTTTTACTGATGCCACCTTTAGCTAAGATAAATTCTCTAGCTTTTTCTAAAGCAGGATCATTAAGGGGAATTCCCAATAGTCGCAGCCCCATGTAGGCTTCCACAGTGGTGCTAAGATCGCCACCATCCCCATAAAATAACTCCCAAGCGCCGTTAGGACACTGTTGCTGACGCAGATAGGTGGCTGCTTTGTCTAGGGGGCGATTTTTGTCAGTTTTCCAGATTTTGTGCAGTAAAATTGCTTCTGAGGTGATGGTGACATTAGATTCTAATTCTGCCCACCAGTAACCCTCAGAGTATTGGGTAGAAAGTAAATAATTTTGAGAAAGTTCGATCGCTTTCGCTGTTTTAGCGGCTATTTCGGTGATTTTTTCCTGAATCTGCATTTTTTCCGTTCGACAACCTCTAGGGACCACCAGTGCAAATAAGATAATCTTATTTACAAAGTTTTTAATAAGTAGGTAAAAGATAGGCTTTTGTTCCCAAAGAATCCAGTAAAGGAATCTGCTTTAGTTGCCACTTTCTTTTTTCTTTTGACTGATTACTGATAACTGATCAAGTACCCCCACTCCCCTGAAGACAAAAAGGGTACGAAACTCGCACCCCACCAGATTGATCTTCATTTAACTTACTTTTTCTTTTTGCCTTTAGCGGGCGGATTATCCTTCGCTGCCGGTTCCGGGGCTTTTTCCTCCACTTGCGGGGCTGCTGCTACCGGTTCCGGGGCTTTTTGTCCCATTTGGGCGGCTACTTCGGCGGCGAAATCCGTTTCTTCTTTTTCGATCCCTTCACCTAGTACAAAGCGTTGGAAACGACGCACCTGAATATTTTCTCCTAAAGCGGCGATCGCTTGTTTAATCAACTCCTCAATACTGATGTTCTGATCGCGGATAAAGGGTTGATCGAGCAGAGAAAGTTCTTTCAAACGTTTTTCAATGCGACCGGCGACGATTTTTTCTTTGATATTATCGGGTTTATTGGCTAAATCGTCCCGTCCCATCTCAATTTCTTTTTCTTTGGCGGAGATTTCGGCGGGAATATCGGCCACTTTTACATATTCGACGTTAGGACAAGCGGCAATCTGCATCGCCACGTCATTAACCAATTTTTTGAACTCCTCGCGACGGGCCACAAAATCGGTTTCACAGTTCACTTCCACTAACACACCGATGCGACTGCCGGTGTGGATGTAACTGCCGATTATCCCTTCTGCCGCTACCCGACTAGCTTTTTTCTCGGCGGAAGTAATCCCTTTTTGACGCAACCATTCGATCGCTTTAGTTATATCCCCCGCGTTTTCCGTCAGCGCCCTCTTACAATCCATCATGCCGGCGCCGGTCTTTTCCCTAAGTTCTTTAACCTGTTGTGCTGTAATTTCCGCCATAATATTCTTAACCTACTGCTTATAATTGATCATGCCACGAGAGGGGCAGGTTTTGCCGCTCGCTAGGTCCGGAAAGTTTCCCCCCGAACCTAGCGGCGATCAATAGCTAATTTTCCCTAGTTATCGTCATCTCCACTGGCAAATTCGGCGGCGTATTGGGAATAATCACTTTCTTGCTCGTACTCGGTTTCATCCTCGTAGTCTTCCTCGTATTCTTCCACCGCTGCCTGGCCACCGCGACGACCTTCGATGATCGCATCGCTAATTTTGCCTAAAATCAGTTTGACTGAGCGAATTGCGTCATCGTTGGCGGGAATCGGCACATCTACTAGGTCAGGATCGCAGTTAGTATCCAAGAGGGAGATGATGGGAATGCCCAATTTTTGACATTCTTGGATAGCGTTGTATTCCCGACGCTGATCGACTACGACGACTAAATCCGGCAGCCGGCGCATGGTTTTAATGCCACCGAGGTATTTTTCCAGTTTGCCCAATTCCCGACGCAGTACCGATGCTTCTTTTTTCGGTCGTTTATCGAGGGCGCCGCTATTTTCTAATTCTTCTAATTCTTTGAGTCTTTCTACCCGGCCGCGAATGGTTTCCCAGTTGGTTAACATTCCCCCTAACCAGCGTTGGTTAACGAAGTGGCTACCGCTGCGTAAAGCTTCCTGTTTAATGATTCCTGCCGCTTGCCGTTTCGTACCGATGAATAAAAAGCGTTTACCGCGATCGGCTTCTCCTCGGACAAATTCGTAAGCTTCTTCGATTAATTGGGCGGTTTGCACCAAATCAATGATATGAACCCCATTTCGGGCAGTGTAGATGTACTGAGACATTTTCGGGTTCCAACGGCGCGTTTGATGGCCGAAGTGAACCCCAGACTCTAGCAATTCTGCGAGAGAGACAACGGGCATATTTTTCTCCTTTTCGGGTTTATCCTCCATCTAGGGCTGGATTTCTAGATTCCTAGAAACACCCGATCGCCTAGATGTGCGATTTTTGACAACTTTTCTAGTCTAACACGAAAGGGCGCGATTGCCTACCCGTAAATATTGGGTACTGAGGGCTTGCTACTGCAATTCCTCAAGTTTTTTCAAAACGGCTTCTGCATGGGCTTTTACCTTGACATTTGACCAAATATAGGCAATATTTCCCTGGGGGTCGATCAGAAAAGTGGATCGTTTAATCCCCATATATTCCTTACCCATAAATTTTTTTAATCCCCAGACTTGATAAATTTCCGCCAGTTGATGTTCGGTATCGCTCAATAATTGAATAGTTAAATTGTGTTTTTCAATAAAACGACAGTGGGACTTCTCTGAATCGGGACTAACTCCCAGAATTACCGCATTTAATTGCTGAAATTGCGGTGACAAAGCGGTAAAATCGATCGCTTCTGTGCTGCAGCCCGGAGTGTTATCTTTGGGATAAAAATATAAGACCAACCATTGACCGGCAAAATCTGCTAATTTGCTAATTTCCCCCCTTTGGTTGGGGGTGGCAAATTCGGGGGCTTTTTGTCCAACTTCTAGGGTCATTTTTAGGAGTGCAAAGGCAAGAGTAAGAAAGGAGCGAGGGAGAGGGAAAGCAAGAGCCAGACTTGATAGTTAAATCTGGGCAGTTCGGGTTTTTCTGACTCGACTAACGCTTCAATTCTCTCTAATAAACGATTATTTAAGGAATGATCATTGAGAGCGACACAGCAACTATCGGAGAAACTTATTTCCGCCACTTGATTAACTTTTTCTGCCACTAAAAGTAGGGATTCAGCTAATAGTAAATAATCCACTTTTCTGGAAGCGTACTTATCGGCGCGTAATTCCCGCAAGAAGACCAATTCTGACCATAAATTCTCACTATTGGGCAGCCAAGAAGACATTGATCGCAGCCAACCTAACCAGAAAAACCAGAAAGTGTCATGATATTCTTGATGAGCTTGTTCGTGGGCTAAAACTGCCTGTAAATGTTCTTTATCTAAGAGATTTAATAATCCTTGGGTTACAATTAATTCCGACTTCCAGAAGCCAACTCTGGCACTGTAGGGAAAATCCACCGCTAAAACTCTCGCCTTCTGAGCGGTGATTTTTTTGAGGGGATAACTGCTAAAATCCCGATGGGTTTGCCAAGTTTGATAGGAGAGTTTTATCAAACAAAATAGAGCAAAAACTAGCCAAATTATAGCACTAAAGTAACTAATTAAACTGGAGTTATAGCCCAACATTTGCCCCCGATAGCCCATACAAACCACCGATATAACTGTCATTAACAGGAGCAAAGGCGGAAAGAGAAAGAAAAATAGCGTTATCTGCCAACGACGCTGATAGCTAGGCAGAAACCAACGTAAACCAATGGCGATAGTTAATGCTAGTAATAACATTGAACCGTGCATTAGCTTTCTCTCCGTTGTTGACGCAGGGTATCTAAACGAGAGGCGATCGCTTTTAATTGTTCGACACTAGCAGTATCGAGACTATCGGCAAAAGAAGCCACCACATCGGCATTACCAATAGCCAAAAAACGATGTAATTGTTCGTAGGCTTTAATTGCTTGTGCTTGTTCCTTAGAAACCATCGGTTTCCAGTAGAAAATCCGACCCTGTTTATAACAACTTAACCAGCCTTTATTAGTTAAACGACGCAGTACCGTAGTCACCGAAGTATAGGCCAGATCCCTTTCCGGATCCGCTAAAATGCGATCATGGACATCCTTAACGCTAACGGGTTCCAATTCCCAGACAATATTGAGAATTTCCGCTTCTAGGGGGCCCAGGGATAACTGTTTTGGTTGATAGGTCGGCAATTGAGCCATAGTTACACAGAAATGAAGATTACTTTCCTGATCATAGCGGCGGATGTCGATCGCCTGATAAAATAGCAACGATCTTTTATATTATCTTTATGTCCACCGAAACTAATTTAACCACGACTACGGGCGCTGATGCCATTGATGTGGCGATCGCTAATGGTATTGATTTTGATGGTTCCCCGATTCCCCCAGCAAAATTGGAACTTTATCACCGGGTAATGGGTTTGGAAGCAGGACGACAAAGAAGCGGGGTTTCTAACACGATGAGATCGCGAATTGTCCGCATCGGGGCCAAACATATCCCCCAAGAGGAATTAAATCAGCTGTTGTTAGCCGCCGATTTTGCCCCTCTCAAGGAGAAAGAAATCGCTTTTTACTATAGCGTTTCCTAAGCTAGTGAGGTACACATATTTTTCTTCCCTTTTGACTTTTGCCTCTTGCCTTTTGCCTAAAACCCATAACTTTTGTACCTCAGCAGACTGAAAAACGCTATATCTCAAGTAGTCAAATTTTTGCTCGCCATTTTTCGCCTAGACTGCTTGGGGTTGACCGGATTGTTGGGGAAATTAGGCAGGGAGTCTAGGTTTATCTAATGGTCAAGAGGATCGATAACCACTGATTCCGAGCCAGTAATGATACACTAGGCATGATTTAACTTCAGACCTCGATCGCAAAAGGAAATAAACATCGATGAAAGCCATGATTTTGGCGGCAGGCAAAGGAACTCGTGTCCGTCCGATTACCCATACGATCCCCAAACCCCTGATCCCGATTTTACAAAAGCCGGTGATGGAGTTTTTGTTGGAACTGTTGCGACAGCATGGCTTTGATCAGATCATGGTCAATGTCAGTCATTTAGCCGAAGAAATTGAGAGTTATTTCCGCGATGGTCAGCGTTTTGGGGTGCATATCGGCTATTCTTTTGAGGGTAGAATCGAAGATGGCGAGTTAATCGGTGATGCCCTGGGATCTGCGGGCGGTTTACGACGAATTCAAGATTTTAATCCCTTTTTTGACGATACTTTTGTGGTTCTCTGTGGTGATGCGCTGATCGATCTCGATTTAACCGCAGCCGTTAAATGGCATCGAGAAAAGGGAGCGCTCGCCACTATTGTCACCAAAACCGTCCCCAGAGAGGAAGTATCCAGTTATGGGGTGGTGGTTAGCGACGAGGAGGGAAGGATTCTCAGTTTCCAAGAAAAACCCGCCATCGATGAAGCTTTAAGTACCTGCATTAACACGGGTATCTATATTTTTGAGCCAGAAATCATTGATTTTATTCCCCCTAATAGTAAATACGACATCGGGGGCGAGTTATTCCCCCAATTAGTCGCTAAAGGTGCGCCTTTCTACGCTTTAAACATGGATTTTGAATGGGTTGATATCGGTAAAGTTCCCGACTACTGGCAGGCAATTCGCGGGGTGTTATCCAGGAAAATTAAAAATGTTGCTATCCCCGGCATCGAAGTTAAACCGGGCATCTACACGGGCTTAAATGTGGGGGTAAACTGGGATAAAGTCGATATCACCGGACCTGTGTATATCGGGGCAATGACACGCATTGAAGACGGGGCGAAAATTGTCGGTCCGAGTATGATTGGCCCAAATTGTTGGATTTGTGGCGGCGCGACGGTGGATAATAGCGTTATTTTTGAATATTCTCGCCTCGGTCCGGGGGCGCGTTTGGTGGATAAGTTGGTCTTTGGGCGCTATTGTGTTGATAAAACCGGCGCCGCGATCGATGTGGAAGCGGCTGCCTTGGATTGGTTGATTACTGATACCCGCAAGGTTCCCCCAGAATTTGATCACCCTAAACATCAGGCAATTCGTTCTTTATTCAATAGCAAGTAGGCAACACCGCAACAGGGAACTTTTTACTTTTTACTTGATCAGCTAAGAGGCATCTTAACCTCCTATCCTTAGATTAGCTGAATCTTTCTCAATCCCTTTACTGTTGCCTCTTGCCTCTTGTCTTTTGCCTCATCTCAACAAGCAATTTAATGCGCGGGCAGCTTATCATGTTTGATTCTCCTGTTGATCTTCTCATTCTCTCCAATGGTCCTGGAGAAATATCTACATGGGTGCGTCCAGTTGTCAAGAGATTGCGACAAAACTTAACAGAAGATCGATCGCGGTTGCGGATTTCGGTGATCCTTTCCCCTTGTACTCATTCTATGGGGGCGGAAACGGAAGTAGTTAGGAAATATCCAGAGGTCGATCGAGTCCAGTCGCCAGAAAACTTCTTTAATTTTCTTTTCTGGGGAAAAACCGCCGATAATTGGGATTGGCACTCCAAGGGCATCGTTTTATTTTTAGGGGGCGATCAATTTTTTGCCCTCACCATCGGTAAACGTTTGGGTTATCGCACGATTATCTATGCGGAATGGGAAGCGCGTTGGTATCGGGGGATCGATCGCTTTGCCGTAATGAATACAAGTGTATTAAATAATATTCCCCAACAATATCAGCATAAATTTACTGTTATCGGCGATTTAATGGTGGATTTGCCCAATGCTATCACCCCGGATGATGCTACCTTAATTGCACTTCTCCCGGGTTCTAAACCCTCGAAATTAGCCCAGGGTGTACCCCTAACCCTAGCCATTGCCGAAAACATACACGCGCAGAATCCCCGGACTAAATTTTTAATTCCCGTCGCTCCTACCCTAAATTTAGCTTATTTGGCGAAATTTGCCGATCCTAGCTATAATCCGATGATCACTAAAACCGGTTGGAGTGCTGCTAAATTAAAAAACGGTGAAAAACCCTATCTAGAAACAGCTAAGGGGGTAAAAGTTGACCTAATTACCGATTTTCCCGCCCATAACCAGCTTTCTCGCTGTCATTTAGCTTTAACGACGGTGGGTGCTAATACTGCCGAATTAGGGGCGCTGGCAATCCCGATGATTATTTTACTACCGACTCAGCAACTAGACGCGATGCGAACTTGGGACGGTTTACCCGGTTTATTAGCTCAACTGCCAGGGGTGGGTTCTTTATTTGCTAAGATAATTAATCTCTATATGTTGCGGAAAAAGCGTTTATATGCTTGGCCAAATATTTGGGCTGGTGCCGAAATTGTTCCGGAATTATTAGGGGAATTACAACCAGAGGAAGTAGCAAATATGGCTATATCTTGGTTAGAAAATCCCGAACAATTAGAGGCTATCCGGCAAAAATTGCGGGCAGTGCGCGGGCAACCAGGAGCAGTGGATAAGTTAGTATCTATTATTGCCGAACAACTGTCTAGTTTCTAATCAATCAGAGAATTAAGCTTGTTGGTAGTGAGGATCAATTGCGATTAATTTATTAACAGTTTGATAGAATTCCTGCTGATAAAATTCCCGTTGATTACTGTCGAGAGCATTAATTAATTGTTCTTGACAGTAGCGACGATATTCCATTAAACTAATTTTTTCCATAGCTATAATGGCATCTTTAATTTGTTCTTCTGGCTGCAAAATTTGCTGACTGGTATGTTCATTTAAGTGAAATAAAGAATTAAAATCACGATTTTTGTCTGTGGTGATTATCAATAAATGATTCTGTAAAGCTGACATCAAATCTCTTGGTTTAGTAATTTGGGTTTCTAACTCTAGAATTACTTGCCATAACCAACGATAATCAGGGACATTAAAAATTAAATCTTTTTCATCCAAAAGTTCACAAATTAGCCTCCGATATTCCGGAGAATTGAGATAAATTAATAATAATAACCATTCGGCTTTTTCTGAGCCGTTTTTTTCGGATTTATCTAGGATATTTTTTCTTGTAATTTCTGGGGATTTTCCCAGTGGTTTATTAACTTGCTTTGAGAGATTTTTTAAAATATATGGCAAACGAGCGGCATCTTTTTGAGCCAAAATTTCAGCACAATAATCTAGGTAAAAAGTCCGTTGATTACCATCGATTAACTTTTGCAGCAAACTAACCATACTACTAGACACTTGTTGAAAATGTAGTCCCTGTTTTAAATCTTTATTCACCAACATTTGCGAGATTTGCCAATCAATCCAAAAAGGAGATTTTTCGATTAATTCTCGATAACTATTTACCCCGTCAGCACGAGATTTAAGAAATTCATCGGCATCTTTACCATCGGGAAGATTAAGGATTTTTAGGTTAACTTGTCCTGAATAAACTAGGGAGTTAATTTCCTCGATCGCCCTTTGTGTCGCTTTAATTCCCGCTTGATCGGCATCAAAATTAAAGATTATTTGTTTACTTTCACTGTAGCGCAAAAGTAGCTTAATTTGCTCTTGACTTAAAGCTGTTCCTAAACAGGCAACCACATTATTAATACCGGCTGCATGGAGAGCGATCGCATCAAAATAACCCTCCACAACTATCGCTAAATCTTGCTGAATAATTGTCTGTTTAGCTCGATCGAGAGCAAAGAGAGTTTTTCCCTTTTCAAATAGAGGAGTATCGGGAGAATTTAGATACTTTGGTTGTTCATTACCTAAAGTACGACTACCAAAAGCGATCGCCCGTCCTTGACTATCAAAAATAGGAATCATTAAACGATCTCGAAATTGATCGTAATAACCACTACCATTTTGACGCGCTTTAATTAATCCCGCTTGTTCCACTAAAGCCACAGGATAGCGCTTTTGTTCCACTAAATAACGATAGAGAGTTTCCCAACCTTGGGGAGAATATCCCAGTTGAAAATTAGCGATGGTTTCTGGGGTTAGTTGTCGTTGTACCTTGAGATAATCTAACGCTTTTTCCCCTTGAGGTTGACTAAGGGCGTGTTGATAAAAACTCACCGCTACGGCCATTATTTCGTATAATTGTTCTTTGAGGGATAATTTCTGCTCTAATTCCTGACGCTGTTCTACTGCCAGAGTTTTAATCGGGATTTGATACCTTCTAGCAAGCTCAAAAACCACCTCACTAAAAGATTGTTTCCCCACCTCCATAAAGAATTTAATCCCGTTTCCCCCCGCACCACAGCCAAAACAGTAATACATTTGTTTGGCAGGACTAACCGTAAAACTAGGGGATTTTTCCTCGTGAAAGGGACATAAACCGACGTATTCCCTTCCCCTTTTTTTGAGGACGACTCTCTCGGAAATTAAATCCACAATATCAATTCTTTGTTTAACTTCTTCGATCGTATCTGGATGTAGTCTCGGTGTATCCATAATCAGTTATCAGTTATCAGTTATCAGTTATCAGGAGATTTGCTTTTATTTATTCTCCCCGTCTCCCCAATTCATCATTCATCATTCATAATTCATCATTCCCACTCCCCTCTCCTTCTCCCCCATCTCCCCACTGCGATGGCGGCATTTTGTCCTCCGAACCCGAAACTAAGAACGTAGGTTGGATTGAAGCATGAAACCCAACACCCGCTCATGTTACGCTACCCCTAACCCATCCTACAAATAATTGGGCTCTCTTCTTCTTTGTGTGATAAGTTTAACTTATATAGGAGCGCTCAATCTTTGTGTCCTTTGTGTCTTTGTGGTTCCTTCCAGTCGCTCGCCAGCAGGACTGTATCTTAGAATACATTTTACCCACCAAACCTAAGAGAGCCATAATTGTGCCTCCCTACTTATATTAAGTGAGCAGTATTAAATAAGAAGTGTCCCACCGTCTTTGTTTACCAATCGCTGATCACTGAAAAATCTCCCCAACACCTAGCACCCCCACTAATACCCTTTTTGACTCCTAGAAATTCGCACCCATAAGTAATAAGAAAGGACTTGACTTTGCCGGCGGCTTGTGCTATGCTTTTCTCATAATGGGAATCCGTGCAAATTTCAGCAAACCTAAATATTTCTATTATGAATAAAATCCTTTAAAAATATTATCTCAAAATCTCCCGACAAAAGCAAGCAAAATTTTCCCCATAATTGTTAAGTTTTCTTAAAAATGCAGAGACGGGCAAGGAAAGAACTGATCACTGATCACTGAAAAACTTCCCCACTGCGATGGCGGCATTTTGTCCTCCGAACCCGAAACTAAGACAGAGACAATTGTGCAGAGAAAAATTAACAGCCGATCTAGCTAAATTTAATTGAAAAGGCGACTCGCGCACACCGACACAGGGGGGAATTAGCTTATTTTTCAGAGCCATTAAACAAAAAGCCACACCTAACGCCCCCGAAGCCCCTAAAGTGTGTCCTGTTGCGCCTTTTGTCGAGCTTACAGCCACTTGCGAGCCAAAAATGCTGGCGATCAGGTTTGACTCCCGTTCATCGTTTAAACGGGTGCTAGTGCCGTGGGCGTGAATGTAATTAATTTCATCTTTTCTTAATTGACTTCTGTGCAAACATAGTTCTATCGCTTTGGTAGCACTACGATTATCCACCGCCGGGGCGCTAACATGATCGGCATCGCAGGTAAAACCATAGCCCAAAATTTGCCCGTAGATGGGGGCATTTCTGCTTAAAGCCAGTTCTTCCGATTCAAGGACTAAAATCGCGCCACCTTCGCCCAAAACCAAACCCTCTCTAGCTATATCAAAAGGATAACAGCCCGTTTTCGCCAAAGCTCCCATCTGTTCAAATCCCACCAAAGTTAAGGGAGTGATCGGAGTTTCGATCGCCCCGGCTAAAACTCGATCGCATTCTCCCATTTTGATTAATTCTACACCCTGGGCGATCGACCAGATGCCCGTGGCACAGGCCGCCATCGGTGCTAACACTGGGGCCCTGGTTTCTATCAATCTAGCGGTCAATACCGAGGCGCGATCGGGTAAACTATCTAACCAGTTTTCTACTATTCCCGTCGCTGCCATCCGTTCCCATAAACCCTGACAACCGCGACTAGAACCGATAGTGACACCACAATCCTTTAAGGGAGGCGTTAACTTCGCGTCTTCAAGGGCGGCAATCAGGGCAATTTTGGTTAAATCCTCTAAAAATGCCGGTTTGTGACCGATTAAACCCAAAGGTAACGCGGGTAAATCAGAAAAGGGTTGTTGCCTATTTATACCAGTTTTGCCCTCTAGTAATCTTTGCCAACTCTGACTTAAATTTCCCAGAGAACTGATCAACCCAATTCCCGTCACCACAACATTCATTTATCAGTTATCAGTTATCAGGTATCAGTTATCGGAATATTAAATGATTGGGGGGGGGGACGGCGAAGATTAAATTATTGTCGCCTGGTCCCACCCTAACCGATCGCTATTTTTTCAGATTTTCTGCACCAGAAATAACTTTGGCCGAGTCAATTTTATCCCCTTGTTTAATCGTATCGATCACTTCCATTCCCTTAGTGACATAACCAAAAACGGCATAATCACCATCGAGGAAATTGATATCCGACAGGGCAAAATAAAACTGAGAAGAAGCCGAATTAGGCTGTTGAGAACGGGCCATCGCGATCGCACCGCGTTTATGGGGTAAAGCGACGATGGGAGTGCGGGCCGTGGCCTGTTGACCGATTGCTTTCCCATAAATCGGCTCTTTTTCGTCTTTAAGGAGAATTTCCAAGGGAACATAACGGGGCTGCTTGGTTTCCGGGTCAACAAAACCACCAGTTCCGCGACCTTGGGGATCACCACCTTGGGCGACAAAAGGCTGCGGTTCTGTAACCACGCGATGGAAAGTTAAACCATTATAAAAACCTCTCCCCACCAGATCCACAAAGTTACCGGCGGTAATTGGGGCTGCATTGCCATCAATTTCGATCGTTACCGGTTTACCTTTGATGATCATCTCGACGACGGCAGTTCCATCTAAGCGGGGTTTGTAATTATCCATGTTGACACTGCCCGAACTGGCAGGTTGAGAGGTTTGGGTGATACTAGAATTATCGGGGGTGGAGTTAGCTTCTGGGGAAGAACAGCCGAAAAGTGTCGTCGTTGTGATTAAAAAAACACAAACCACAGACAGCCAGCCAGATTTTCTTATCTTCATCATTTTATAGCCAAAAAGAGCGAAAAAAGGCCTACAATCCCTCTAGAGGAATTTCCAGAAAACGAGCGAGTTCCGCTCCTTGATTTTCCAATTCCGAGAGGGACATCGGATCACCGACGCGAGTTAAAGGGATATCGCGACGCTGTTTAATCCGCAGGAATAGTTCCCGTTTCGGGTTGAGTCCTTCTCGCACTTCGGCCCGCACAGCTTGCACATCTTCCATGGGCCAATCGAGATCAATGCGACGATTTTTGCCGGGGTAGCCCCAACGAAAGATTTTAACTTTGCCGGTTTCCTTATTAAACTCGTTGTAACCACCTCCGACATTCCAGAGGAGAGATAACCAGAGATAGATGGCTAAAAGGGTCCCCGCAGTGCCATAAAAGAGGAGGGCGACTCCTTGGGGAATAAATTGTAAGGCACTGGTATCGCTAACGAGAAGTAGATTGACCTTCAAATAACTGGAAAGACCGGCGAGGAGAAACCCTAGACCGCCAATAGAGACGATTACAGCCCAAAAATAGTTACTAGGGCGACGCGCTCCCACTACTTCTTGCCGTAGGATCAGGCTATCTTTACTTGTTGTTTGCGCTTTCATGAATTCTTTTTAAGGTTGCCTAGAGTTATTTTACCAGCTTTTTTCTCGCCACTTCCCCAACCCCGACCCAGGGATGCAGCCGTTGATTTTTCTGGATGTACCCGTGTTTATCATAATATTTACTTATAGGTGAGTGGGGGAAGTTTAGGGGAAAATTCCCTAATCGTAATTCTCCTCGGCAACAATCATGCGTTAGATTTATTCGGGGTTTCCTTAATTTGTACCCAGTAACAACACATCAGATACAGCACGGGTTATGGTCTTTTGTCAAGGGGGAAGTCCAATAATTAAATCTCTACCTTTTAAAATACAAATGAACTATTAAAAGTAAATCCGTAGTCAATTACTCATAACTTCGGTGGCTGCTCGTAACTTTTAAGGTGTTTGTCCAAAGACCATATATAGACGCGGCGGCTTGGATTTTGATCACAAATTTTCTGCCAATCATGAATGATAGAAAAGTCCCCAGTCCCCTACGTTGCATCGCTTGATCAGGAAACTCTTTTAACCATCCTTGCAGGTCTTCTTGCTTTAGAAAATTAATAGGGGTGAAGGGAGATTTTCCTTCAAGAGCTTGTGTTACCTGATTTACAAATTTTTCTGCACAAGTGCGTCGCTGATTGCCATCTCCATTTTGGGCAATATGATTGCCAGTTTCCAGAATAGTCGCCATTGGCAAAAAAAGAGATTCTCTAGCTTCAATTTTCTCTTTTAACTCTTGAAATATTAACTCAGATTGACTCGCTTTGTGGGGTACATTAAGTATCTCTAAAAAGATCGAAGTATCGATCAGACAAATAGCTCCCATCAGGCTACTTCTCCCTGTTTTAATTGCTCTAACCAACTTAGCGCGTTTTGTTGACGTTGTTCTGCTGTGGACTTATCCTTTAAGAACTTATCTAATACTTGTTTAGTCATCAACTGACCAAGAGTTCCCTGCACAATTAATTCGGGGAAACGCTCTAAATCAGCTAATCGGACAATACGACTATCTCCTGCTTGCGGATCTCGGTAACAACAAAGTACATTTCCAATATCACTATCGGGTACTGCATCTAATAACGCCGGGTTATGGGAGGTGATCAGTACCCTCAGTTTTCTTTCTAAGGCGATCTCCCGAATTTGCTTAACTAAATTATCTGCACGACTGGGATGAACACCATTATCGATCTCTTCAATAATTACGAAAGTTCCAGGATTTACACTTAGTAGAGTTGCAGCAATCGCTAAAACTCTCAGAGTACCATCAGACAACAAAGGAGCATCTATCTGATGTTCTTTGTTCCCAAAAGACTCTATTAGTTTCACCATAACATCCTTGCGGTCTGTAATGATAAAGCGAATATCGGTAATATCCTGTTCTGGTAATGAACGAATGAAATCAAGCAACTTGTTTTTTTGAGTCTCTCCCTGCTGACAAACTGCGTAAAGAACACTAGAAAGGTTAGAGCCATCTTCTTTAATATCATCATCTTTAGCGTAAGCATAATCCCGCATTACTGCTGGACGAGGATCAAGAAAGACGATATTTCTCAAGGTTTCTCGAATTACTTTAGTAACTGCTGGAATAATTTTTTGTGATTTAGTATGACTTTGCTGGAACCGACTGGGAGTTTCCAATTGATAAAAAATAGCTTGTCGGTTAGAGCAAGGTATGTGGGGCTTTTTACCACCTTTATTAAAATTGTTATACATCACCCTAATTTCATCGGTGTGCGGGTTAGGATCGCCATCAATTTTGTAAAGTGTTAATTCCTGATCTTTACTAGCTTTACTGACACTTTCTCCGATTATAATAAGTTGGTCTGATAATAGCCCAATTTCAATCTCAAAATCAGTCCAACCGTCAGGAGCGTTATCAATGTGTGTTGCCAAGGTAAAATACTCTTTTTCTGCACCGAAAAGATCGATCGCTTGTCCACGAGCAATTGCATTCCCGCTTTGAATGTTGCGTTCAATGTCATCTAACCTGCTGCCTTTCGCTAACCACGAAAGTAAGCGAATTGCTTCTAGTGCATTACTTTTTCCTGACGCATTAGCACCGATTAAAAAGGTGATGGGTGCTAGAGACAAGGTTGCCTCCTGATAGCTTTTGAAATTCCGAAGAGTCAGCGATGTTAACATACTTTTCACCCATTAAATCTTGACTGGTGCAGTTTGAGCATTTGTACTAAAAGTTCCAATACCAGCGCAGCTTATAGACTCTAACAAGTACCGAAAACTAGCACCCATAACCTTGAAAACTCAAACTGTAGGGCAGGGCATATCCGAACAGTATAATCTAGGCTTGGGGAGATAAGATCGCTGTTTATTGGCATTAGGGCGGAACCCTTACCCTTACTGCAGGTCGCTTCTCAGAAAAAATTGAAAAGACGCTACTGGGTACATTTTCCCCTTGAAAATGGCTGTACCGTTGACTGTATCTAGAGTAGAGCGATTCTGTGGAGTTGGCTGTATGGTGATCGCTAACCTTATGATCACAGATGATGTCATTAATCTTTAGAGTAAGCAATTCCCTCTGTAGCCATGTTTTTGCTGGTTTTCTGCCCCGAAACAAGCTATAATGATCTAAGGGTCAAATTAGAAGATTTTTGCCGCAAACCCTATCTGCGTAAAGACTTCAGGATTTTGTGTTCAGTAGCTCATTGGTATTATATGGCTTTAACTCAGGCTCTGTAAGACTTTTAGCCATAGCTAGTATTTTTGTACGGGTAAAGTCCAGAGCTAAATGGTTGCCTTTTTTAACTTTTTTATTGATCTCATTAAGCATTTCTACTTATTGCAAGGGTGAGATGCTCCCTTATGAAATATGAAACTAGAGGCAAAGTCAAAATTAATAATCGTCTTAATTCCAATGAAATTAAAAGATATTGTCAACAAAGTCAAAATAGATTCTAGAAAATTAACCCAATATGCTCTCAATTTAGACAATCCAAAAGGATTAAATAAAGCCATCATGTTTCAACGCCACTTAGGATATACTCAAGATAATTATGAGCCACTTCTACAACAAATCGCTAACAAATCCCTTGAAGCAAAAGCTGTTTATCAAAGTACAGATCGACATGACAAACGCTATCAAGTTGACCTAGAAATTACAGGAATTGAACCAGGGCAACAAGAAATAGTGAGGACTGGATGGATTGTTGATCCTGATAGTGATACAGCTAAATTAGTAACTTTATATGTGAGAAAAAGACCATGATTAAACCAGAATTATTTGACCTTGTGGAATTATTAGTTGACTTGCCTGAACATAACTTAATAATGGGAGAACAAGGGACAATTGTTGAAGACTACAATGATGGTTGTTACGAAATTGAATTTAGTAATGATCTAGGGGAAACTATAGCCCTTTGTTCTCTCCCAATGCAGCAATTTATTGTTATCTGGAAAGCTCAGAACAAAACTTGGTTATCTTTAACAGAAAAGCTAACAGCTTTAATCGATAAATTACCCAAAGAAAAGCAACAAAAAGTTTTAGATTTCACCCGCTCTTTGTATCAATAAAATCGGAAAAAATAGGCTATTCCAGAATTGTTATGCAAATAATTAACTTAAAATAAAAGCTAAAATTCATATAGGGAAGGACTTAAGGCACAAACAAGTTAAGGCCACAAAGATAGACAATAGAGTTAAGATTTGATATAATCGCCAAAAACGAGAGTATTTTACCTATGATAGTTGATAAATTTTTGAACCTAAAAGGAACCTCTATTCAAGGCTATCGACACCTAGAAAATATCGGTATATTTTGACGAATTGAATCAAAAAATAAAAAAGCAACGGCTCGACTGAGCGTTCGACTGAGCTCACGCCGAAGTCTCGCCGAACGTCCTGTCCTCGTTGTGGGTTAGAGAGCGATAAACTACACCAAAATCATCGACATTTAGTCAAAGATTTACCGCTCTCAGGCTAACCAGTGTACCTACAAGTTAATCGTCGTCAATTTAAGTACGTTAATTGTCAGAAACCCTTTAGCAAAGAGTTAGATTTTGTCGCCAATGTCATCTAACCTGCTGCCTTTCGCTAACCATGAAAGTAAGCGAATTGCTTCTAGTGCATTACTTTTTCCTGACGCATTAGCACCGATTAAAAAGGTGATGGGTGCTAGAGACAAGGTTGCCTCCTGATAGCTTTTGAAATTCCGAAGAGTCACCGATGTTAACATACTTTTCACCCATTAAATCTTGACTGGTAGTGATTTTATTGTAGTGGTGATAGCTCATCTTAATAGTGAGGTAAGCTGTTGACTATCTAAATTACTCGTTAAGATTGGATGGGAGAAGGGTGAAGGAGTTCGAGCATTTGTGGTAAAACTCGCAATACGCAGTTAAATGCAGTACAGCTTACGACTGCTTATTATACTAAATCTGGTTATTAAAGACTGATTATTTATTCCCCTTTTTGCATGAGTGCATGAGTAGAAAACGGGTTTCTCCGAGAAACCCGTTTTCTATCAAAAAAAAGGGAGGTTTAAGAACCCCCCTCAACAGTTAATAATTAGATGACAACCAAATTAGTAGCGGCCGGCATTGGGTTTATGAACAATAAAGCTCATGGTTTGACATTGTTTGATGTTGTCAAAAGCGATAACGCGGATGTAGCAATCAGAATATTCAGTGCGGCACTCGCGAACTTCATTAAGAACTTCTTGGGGGCCAGAAACAGAGAATAAAGGCAGTTTCCACATCGTCCAATGATAATCTGCGGGTTTGGGATCTTTTTCAAATTCCACAGCAGGAATATAACCCTGATCGATCATGTATTGAATTTGTTTAGCAATTTGTTGATCGGTGAGGGGGGGCAAGTAGGAAAGAGTTTCGTAACGCTTCTCTTTAGGTAAAGTTTTCATGGGTTTCTTGATTCCTTATGGGTTGGGTAGATCATCAACATCGAGATTTAATTCCGATGTCTCTGGTTGACTTATAGCAGTACGGGTGAGACGTTCCAAAAGTTGCCGACGATGTTCGGTATTGTCATTAATAATTCCCGTTTTTACCATCTCTGGCAAGAACTCTAAAACCTGTTCGGCTAGATGTTCTCTTACCGTCATGATCCGCAAAACTAACTCTTTATTCTCAGTCATTAACCCCGCAATATAGGCCTCGCCATCCTGAATGGAATGGCTAGAAGTATAGTGACTCAGCCAAATAGCCAAAGTGGGATTAGTTTCTGACAATTGATCGATAATCGTGCGAACCGCTTGGTAAGTTAGGTAACTTTGTAAGACTTTCGCGGTATCTTGAACAACTTTTTTCGGATACATTTTATACAGTTTTCAGTTATTGGCTAGACAGTTATCAGTGTTGAAATTCTAGCGACTGCTTGCCGATTTTGGGCAAGTCCCCAGCATTATTTTGCACCGATAACTGCTAACAACCTTCTGAAGGGCTGTATTAGAGGGTATCCATAGCCTCGAACTCGAATTTGATTTCTTTCCAGAGTTCGCAAGCGGCAGCCAGTTCAGGACTCCAACGGCAAGCTTCCCGGATAACGTCGTTACCTTCGCGGGCTAAGGAGCGTCCTTCGTTACGAGCTTGGATACAAGCTTCCAGAGCCACACGGTTAGCGGTGGCACCCGGTGCGTTACCCCAGGGGTGGCCGAGGGTTCCACCACCGAACTGTAAGCAGGAATCGTCACCGAAGATTTCCACCAGCGCCGGCATATGCCAAACGTGGATACCACCGGAAGCAACCGGCATTACCCCGGGTAAGGAGGCGTAGTCTTGGGTGAAGAAAATACCACGAGCGCGATCTTCTTCTACATAGTCTTCACGCATCAGGTCAACAAAACCCATCGTGATGCCGCGTTCACCTTCGAGTTTACCGACAACGGTTCCCGAGTGCAGGTGATCACCACCGGACAGACGTAAGCACTTAGCTAAAACGCGGAAGTGGATACCATGATTTTTCTGACGGTCGATAACCGCGTGCATTGCCCGGTGAATGTGGAGCAGTAACCCTTTGTCGCGGCAGAATTTAGCCAGGGTGGTGTTAGCGGTGAAACCACCGGTGAGGTAGTCGTGCATGATGATCGGGGTTTTGATTTCGGCAGCGAATTCAGCCCGTTGCATCATCTGCTCGCAGGTAGGAGCGGTTACGTTGAGGTAATGTCCTTTAACTTCGTTGGTTTCTGCTTGGGATTTAGCGATCGCCTCTTGGACAAAGAGGAAACGATCGCGCCAACGCATGAAGGGTTGAGAGTTAATATTTTCGTCATCTTTGGTGAAGTCTAAACCACCGCGGAGACATTCATAAACGGCACGACCGTAGTTTTTAGCGGAAAGGCCGAGTTTGGGTTTGATGGTGCAACCGAGTAAGGGGCGACCGTATTTGTTTAATTTGTCCCGTTCAACGGTGATACCGTGGGGAGGACCTTGGAAGGTTTTGATTAAAGCGACGGGGAAACGGATATCTTCTAAACGGAGACCGCGTAGAGCTTTGAAACCGAAAACGTTACCAACGATCGAGGTGAGGATGTTGGTGACGGAACCTTCTTCAAATAGATCTAAAGGATAGGCAACGAAACAGAAGAACTGGTTATCTTCGTTGGGTACGGGTTCGATATCATAACAACGACCTTTATAGCGATCGAGGTCGGTTAAGTTATCGGTCCAAACGGTGGTCCAGGTACCTGTGGAAGATTCCGCCGCTACTGCCGCACCTGCTTCTTCCGGAGGAACTCCTGGTTGGGGTGTTACCCGGAAGCAAGCTAGTAGATCGGTATCTTTGGGGGTGTAGTCGGGGGTGTAGTAGGTCAGGCGGTAGTCTTTTACGCCGGCCTGGAAACCTTTGGATTTGGCTTGCACCATTGGGATTATTCCTCCATAAACTGCATGATTAGTCGCACCTGTAAAATCTCGCCGTCAACCGACATAGATTTTTCTTAAGCTCCTGTCCCCTGCTGCTAGGAGCGAAGTTAGGGAGCAATTTTCACTAATGTTTTTTTCAACTGATCATCTTAACACGAACTTTATCCTATTCTGATCATTTTTTTTCTCTATCCCTAAAATTTTGATTGTTTTTTTTTCTCGGGGGGATTAGTTTCTTTAATCTGTCGTCATCTAACTTTGACAATCTCTACAAAAACACAAAAAAATCAACAAAAATTTACCTGATTGACACGCAGAAACTTCTGCTCATCAGGCTTTGAGCGATTAAAACTACCCTTTAATTGAGGAAGATTATCAATAATTACAACCTCAAAAAATGTCGGCAATCGCTAAATATTAACAGGATTTCTAAGCAATTATACTTAGTACCTAGAGGACAGTTAGACAGCCGTGAACTCTAGATAAATTAGGTGTAATTACTTAGTAATTATTGTTGAGATTTTTGGCTTGTGAACGATTATTTTCCCCTTCAAGAATTATGGTTATTGTTGCCATTAAAACGATGACGTTCTGGAAATAGCGTGACCAATAACTGATTGATATAGACCTTTCCGACCACCGATGCTTGATTCGGTCGGTTAGTAGTAGATGCTGGTTCTCTGGTTTCCGCGGGACTGGCCTCGGCCACCGTTTCCTCGGCATCCCAAGGACTGGCCACGGTTTCGGCGACCACTTCCTCCATGGACGGGACTGGGGACACTTGACTGACTACGGGTTGCGGTTCCGGTAAAGGGGGTCTTTCCGGTTCCGATGGGGTCGCTGACACCTCGATGGTAATTTGACGGGAAGTATCTCCGATCAGGGAGCCAGACGGTACGAGCGACATCGCAGCCACAGAAGCATTAAAAATCGTTGTGGTTGACCCGATACAGGCATTTTCACCGATTTCACCCTGACCGACTATTAGAACCCCTGTACCTAAAATTGCTCCTGCACCGATAGTAATCACACCCTGATAGGCGGTTAAAATTGTTCCCATACCCAGGCAAGCACCCGCACCGATAATTATTTGGCTATTGGGGGCTGCTCGGAGAATCACCCCCGGAGCCACGATCGCACTCTCATGAATGGTGACATCACCATTGACATAGAATTCCGAGCGGCTAATAGGTTGAACGGGGGGTAAGGACATAATTGACAGTTACTCAGTGATCAGTGATCAGTGAGCGGGGGTTAGGGGGTAGGGGTTAGAGTTTCGGGTATTTTTCCCGATCCGCCAACACCTAACACCTATCTCCCTTCACCGATCGCCGAGTCCTGAAATTAAGGGCGTTGAATAATCGATTCGAGAACACGGCGTTTCGCTTGGGAGTCAATCCCGATCAGACGAACGTATTCCCCTTGATGGTCGCGCAGACAGGTTTCTAAAGCGGCCACCACATCGGATTCGCGACTGCTCTCGATCGGGGTGCAGCTTTGCCAAGAACTGGTTTTAAAACGACGTTTATCCGCGTGTTCGGCCCCGATTTTGTGACCTTGGTTCAACAAAGAACGAATTTGAGTGATCGTTTCCGCCGTTAAGGTACTGGTTAAAGTGGCAGTACCACCGCCGGAGGAACCGGAAGCAGAGCTTTTGAAACTCGGTTCAGCAACGGTGGCGGTTTTACTGTTGCCATTACTACTCACCGAACCATCGGGACGCTGGATCACCGTTTCTAAAACCCGTTTTTTGGCCTTAGCATCGATACCGAGTAAGCGGACGTATTCGCCGCTATGTTCGCGTAAACAATCTTCCAAAGCAGTAATTACATCGGATTCGCGATTGCTTTCGATCGGGGCGCAACTCTGCCAAGAACTGGTTTTAAACCGGCGTTTATCCGCGTGTTCGGTGCCGATTTTGTAGCCTTGGGCGAGCAGGGAACGAATTTGAGCGATCGTTTCCCCACTTAAGCTACCACTGCTGCTATGACTGGCTCCGTTACTAGCGGGGGCGCTGTAGCTGCTGGCTTTGCCGCTGCCGTTACTAGCGGGGGTGCCGCCGGGGCGGTGAATAATCATTTCGACGACCCGTTTTTTCGCTTGCGGGTCGATCCCGATCAGGCGAACGTACTCATCGCTATTTTCAGTCACGATCGCTTCAATATCGCGAATGATGCCCGCTTCGCTCTTGGTTTCGATCGCAGGTCCGGTTAACCAAGAACTGGTTTTAAACCGGCGTTTATCCGCGTGTTCGGTGGCAATTTTCAGTCCTTGGGCCAGCAGGGAACGCACTTGTACGGACAGGTCGGAATGGCCGTTACCGTTGCCATGACCGCCGTGGACGGCGGTGGTGGTGCGGGCCGGTTCTCCCGGGGTGTCTTCGGGGCGTTGGATAATCATTTCCAGTATGCGCCGTTTAGCGGCGGGATCGACTCCGATCAGGCGGACGTATTCGCCTTGCAGGTCTCTGAGGGAGGCTTCTAGGGATTGGGATACCTGTTCTTCGCGGCCGCCGTCGATAAAGCCGGCACTTAACCAAGAACTGGTTTTAAAGCGGCGTTTGTCAGCGTATTCGATGCCGATCTTGTAGCCTTGGGAGAGGAGGGAGCGAACCTGCGCTCGAATGTTTGTATTTAAACTCATAGGTGTCACCGAATTTCTATATAGCGTCTCATTAGCGATGTTTATAGCGGCTGCCGGTGGAGGAGTCGCTGGGCTGTGGGCTTTGACCGGGACGCTGGGGGCGAGGTCGATATCGACAATGTGACGAGTGAAGGCTCGATCGATTTCTGTGACATCGGGTAAGCGGTCGGCCTGTTGTTGGCTGGTGATCACGGAACCAGATGGCACGAATTTACCGGCGGGGATTTCCACGTCTTGAACGAGGGCGTGCATCATGACGATGCAATCGGCCCCGATGCGGGCATTAAAGACGGTGGAGCGAAAACCGATAAAACAGCGATCGCCCACATAGGCAGGCCCGTGAATGAGTGCCATGTGGGTGATGCAGCTGCCCCGGCCGATCCACACCGAATATTCTCGGCCGTCATCTCCCACCACACGGCTTTTTTCTAAACCGTGGATGATTGCTCCGTCCTGAATTTTGCTGTCGTCGCCAATGTGAAAGGGGGTTCCTTCATCGGCGCGGATGGAAGTCCCCGGAGCAATCACCACTCGCGCCCCGATCTCGATAGCACCACTGAGGTTAGAGAAGGTGTGGACTTTGGCACTCTCGTCTATGCGCGTTTCCTCTGGGGATTTGGTCCGCTTTTTCGGACTAGCCGCCGTTGTGCGGACGACCATAGTTAGTCTTCCTCCATACTGAATTTGGCTGGCTGGTTGTTAATTAACTGTGTTTGGGTCCTATCGATTTCTAACCGGATTGACGAAATTCGTCTCTCTTGCTGTAGAGGGTGCGATTTTCTACGGTTATAGTGTCAATAATCCCCACCACCATCGCGTCAAGGGGGCGATTGTTCTGACCGTCTTCGATACGGGCGGCTCCTCCCCGGGACACTAGCACCCATTCATTAAGCCCCGCTCCGACAATATCACCCGCTACTTCGTATTTAGGCAAAAGTTGCCCTTGCGCGTCGATGAATTGCAAAAGCAGAAGTTTCACTCCCGTCATACTGCGCGGTTTCAGGGTGCTAACGACGGTTCCGCAAACTTTGGCAATTTGCATGGAATTTGTTTACACTAAAAGTTAGTTGCGCTCTAGATTCGTCTTAAAGGTTGTGGGTTAACACTTTCACGAAACTGTTCCACGGCTTCTGTATAACGAATGGGAAGAACGTATTCGAGGTTTTCGTGGGGACGGGCGATGATGTGGGTCGAGAGGACTTGACCACCTTTAACACGATTAGATGCCGCTTCTGTCCCCGCCGATACGGAAGCCTGTACCTCCGAAACGTCTCCCCGGACGATGACGGTGACGCGACCACTACCAATTTTTTCGTAACCTACTAGGGTTACGCGGGCGGCTTTTACCATGGCATCAGCCGCCTCGACTACGGCCGGGAAACCCAAGGTTTCCACCATGCCCACTGCAATTGACATAATATTTTTGTCTCCTAATGGTTGGCTTTCTTCGACTCTATAGATGCTGACCCCGATCAACGGTGTTTAATAGCTGCGGAATTGCTCTACTTCTTCGGTGTAGCGAATGGGCAGCACATATTCGAGGTTTTCGTGGGGACGAGCGATGATATGGGTAGATAGCACTTGTCCTCCGTTAACCCGGTTGGCGTTTTCCACTCCAGCGGCTACAGAAGCTTGCACTTCTGAAACGTCTCCCCGGACAATGACTGTGACGCGACCACTACCGATCTTTTCGTAACCCACTAGAGTCACCCTGGCGGCCTTGACCATGGCATCGGCCGCTTCCACAACGGCGGGAAATCCTAGGGTTTCAATCATTCCTACTGCAATTGGCATTTTTTTGTTCCTCGCTTGTCAAGCCAAACTAAACTATTAATTTCGTTAGCGTTATCAACTTTGTTTCAGTCAAATTCTTTCCTTGTTACTTTTCCTGCTCTAGCTTTGGTGGCAGTCGGGATCGTGGCAAGGTGGGTAAGACCATCCTGAATTTTATCTCGATCGTGACCGTTTTCATCCACTAATTTTATTTTCTAGGGCTGGTTGGTAAAAATTTGACGAGTCAGGCAAAATTATCAACCTAAAAAAAGCATAGGAAACTATGACACCTTTGACAATATAAAACATTATGATTATTTCTCATCTTCAGGTTAACGAAAGTTAATCATTCCTTCCTTTCGCCCATCAGCCTCAGCAATTATCGGGAGATTTACATCGAAAACCCTTGCTAAGAGCGGATTTTCGCTTTAACTTCTCTCTTGGCGGCTTGCTTGTCTTTGCCAGATTTATTGGCAGATAAAAGCCTATTTTTCGCTGATTTAGGCTTTTTTATAATTTTTTTATACTATATACGGCTGGGTTTGGGAAGAGGGATGAGGGGAGTGGGAATTATAAATTATAAATTATGAATTATGAATTGGAAGCATCCCAATTTTGCCATAAGCAATTGTACTTAGATGCGAAATGCTTAGTGGGATGCTCCCTATGAATTGGGGAGAGGGGGAGCCTTTTTCAGTGTTGCCAAAGGCACGGCGTAGCCGTCCAGTAAACAGTGAAGTGAAAACTCACATCTGATCGCTGATCACTGGTAACTGATGACTGATTCTAGCGATCGATCTCGCCTTCGTAGGGTTGAACACCGATCGAGGGATAATTATCGTGGTTAGGGCTGAAAACTTCTAACACTGCATGAGCTAACTTTTGGAAAAAGTCGGGACTCTCGTGCAAGGATTTAAGTGCCGCTTCTAATTCAGGACGGGAGAAATCGAAGCCTTGGGAGCGAGCTATCTCTAGTAATTGCTGAGGATCTTGGGTTGAGCGCATTTTTTGACCCAATTCTTCGTTTTTAGCGGCTAAGGCGAAGAAGTCGAACACTTGATTTTTAGACATATAAATACTTTTCCTTTGATGATTAAAGGTGTGGCCTCGGCGGCGTGGAGGTTAAACTGCCTAGTTATGGTTTATTTTTATCCTACCAGTCAGGAGATATCCTCAAAGCAAAAGTTTCGTTTTTCTTTGCTTGTATAGCTGAGTATGCTTTTTCTGGGGTGTGGGGTGTAGGGTGTGGGGTGTGGGGTGTGGGGTGTAGGGTGTAGGGTGTGGGGTGTAGGGTGTGGGGTGTAGGGTGTAGGGTGTGGGGTGTGGGGTGTTTTCTCAGTGAACTGATAACTGATAACTGATAACTGAATCCTGCCGACCGCCGACCGCTTCTTTCAAGTCAGAGAATAAATAGCCTAAAATAGAAACCTGCACTCTTGTTTCTGTAGCCAGCATCATGAATAAATCCCCACGTCGTTACCATATCACCACCTTTGGTTGTCAGATGAATAAAGCTGACTCCGAACGCATGGCGGGTATTTTAGAAGATTTGGGGTTTCAATGGTCCGAGGATGCCAACGAAGCCGATTTAATCCTCTACAATACCTGTACGATTCGCGATAATGCCGAACAGAAGGTATATTCCTATCTCGGTAGACAGGCTAAACGCAAACAAACTCAACCCGATCTTACTCTAGTGGTCGCTGGCTGCGTGGCCCAACAGGAAGGGGAACAATTATTAAGACGGGTTCCCGAAGTGGATTTAATTATCGGTCCCCAACACGCCAACCGTTTGGGAGACTTATTACAACAAGTTTTTGACGGTTCCCAGGTGGTAGCCACCGAACCCATCCACATCATGGAAGATATCACCAAACCGCGCCGGGATAGTAATATTACCGCTTGGGTAAACGTCATCTATGGTTGTAATGAACGCTGTACCTATTGTGTGGTTCCGGGGGTGCGCGGGGTGGAACAATCTCGCACTCCTGCGGCAATTCGAGCAGAAATGGAACAATTAGGACAACAGGGGTATAAAGAAATCACCCTTTTAGGTCAAAATATCGATGCCTACGGACGGGATTTACCCGGAGTGACGGCAAGCGGCCGACATCTGCACAATTTCACCGATTTACTCTACTACATTCACGATGTGGCCGGCATTGAACGTCTCCGTTTTGCCACCAGTCACCCCCGCTATTTTACCGAACGTTTGATTAAAGCTTGTCAGGAATTACCTAAAGTTTGTGAACATTTTCATATCCCTTTTCAATCGGGGGATAATGATATCCTCAAGGCGATGAAACGGGGCTATACTCAGGAAAAATACCGACAAATTATTGCTAATATTCGCGATTTAATGCCGGATGCTGCCATTAGTGCCGATGCGATTGTCGGATTCCCCGGAGAAACAGAGGCACAGTTCGAAAATACTTTAAAATTAGTCGATGAGATCGGTTTTGATCAATTAAATACGGCGGCCTATTCTCCCCGTCCAGGCACTCCGGCCGCTATTTGGGATAATCAATTAAGTGAGCAGGTAAAAAGCGATCGCTTACAAAGATTAAATCATTTAGTGGCCACAAAAGCCGCCGAACGTTCCCAAAGATATTTAGGCAGAATTGAGGAAATTTTAGTGGAAGACGTTAACCCTAAAGATGCTAGTCAAGTTATGGGAAGAACTGGAGGTAATCGCTTAACTTTCTTTACGGGAAATATTGAGGAATTGCGCGGCAAATTTGTTAAGGTTAAAATTACCGAAGTCCGTCCTTTTAGTTTGACGGGAGTGATCTTTTAATAGTTCACAGTGACCCCTCAGCAGTGAAAAAAGGCAATAGCTATCGGGAATAATTGGGTATTTTATGGATATTATCGCTATTTTGCAGCAAGATTATCAAAGATTTCCCCTCGATCAAACCTATGATATTTATGCTGATGACGTTTATTTTCAAGACCCTCTCAATCAATTTCGGGGGATTAAACGCTATCAGGAAATGATTGGTTTTATGGGTCAATGGTTCCAAGCTATCAAGATGGATGTCCACGCAATTGAACAGCAGGGAAATATTATTAATACCCGTTGGACATTGCACTGGACAACTCCTTTACCTTGGCGGCCTCGTATCGCTATTTCTGGACGCAGCCAATTAACTCTCGATGACAATAATCTGATTATTTCTCATATTGATTATTGGGATTGTTCGCGCTGGGATGTGCTGCGTCAGCATTTACCTTTTCCCAGTTCTTAACTAGATTTTTTAACCAGAAAATGCCGACCAACGAGCGCTCGTTTGCTTGACAAAATCCTGTAAAAATGCTAGGCGCTGATTTTGTTCCCAGACCTGTTTAACTTTATTCTGCAAACTCGTCCAATTCCAATCATTATTCAGTTGCTCGTTAATTTCCTGTTCTTGGAAATATTCAATTAAACTTAAACCTGCTAAACGAGTTAGATAGGCTGCCCCGATTCCCTGCACTGTACCACCGGCAATATAAGTAATCGCATTTCCCTTGAGAATCGTTCCTAATGCCTGGGTTGTTACCTCTACCATGCCCAATTGTACCATCATTTTCCCTAGGGTAGTCATGGCTGTTTTTGCTTGTTCAAGGGACATTTTTTGTTGATAAATTGCCCCTAAATCCACTAACATTTGAGCGTTAGTAGCTGCCGCTAAAACTAAATCTAGGGCCGCTAGGGGATTAGCAAAAGTGGCAGTAGCGGCTATCCATTGGTATTGTTCGATAACAGGTAAAGCCTTTTTGCGTCGGGATTGATTGAGTAATTGTTTGGTTTCCTTGGCTAATTCGAGCGCTTGTCTCCAGATAGTTCCCAGAACTAATTGTTGCTTTTCTTGTTCGATAATTTTTCGGAGATGATTATCTAAAGGAGCGATGACCACGGTTTGAGGTTCCGTCCATTCCTTGATTTCTCCATTGCTTTGATGTTGACGAACTTTTAGGGGTTCAGGGGCAGCGGCTATGGCTAAAATATGATGAGCAGGAATAGTTTCTTTTAGTCTTTGTTTCAGGGAAAGGAGTATTTCTTCTCTGGTTTCGGCGGGTAAACGATCCTGTTTATTCAGTAACAGAATAACACGCTGGTGCATTCGATCGAATTGCTGGAGGATTTGCCATTCGGAATCGGTTAAATCCCCATTGATCAGATACAAAACTAAGTCGGATGCTAGGGACTTTTGCTGGTTAGCGGTGGAGTCGAGAGTTAGAAGCGGTTCCGTTTCCAGAAAAGCGATAGATTCCCCAAAGTTGCCGCTTTCTAGTAGTTTTTTTAAGGCAGTTTTACCAGTTTTTCTAGCACCAGTAATGGCGATTTTCAGGTCTTGGCGACTAAATTCTTGGTTTAATTGGGTTAAAGTGGTTTTGAGGGGGGTTAAGTCTTGATCGGGGTCTTCTTTGGCCAGATAATTAATTATCTTCTCGGCCTTGCTAATCGCTTGTTTAACCTTTTCTAGACTCAGGGGAGTGGGGGGGGAAAAATCGATTTTCGCGTTGGGTTTTTGCCAAAACCAGATACCGGCACCAAGAGCAATCGCACCTAAAATACCCCAGGAACCGACTTCGCTCAGTGTACTATTGAGAGTTTCCCCCAGGGTGAAAGCGATGGTAATGCCTATCCCCGTCACTAAAATCGGTTTACCCAATCTTACCGTCATTTTCCTCATCCTCGCCAACTGCTGTGATTATTCTAGCTTTTTTGTGCTGGATTTCATCCCAAACTCAACTTTTTAGCCGACAATTCCCCTGGTTCGTCCCGGCCGCTCTTGCCTAAAAAGCCCCAGATATGTCATAATGATCGATTGCGTGTAAATTTACCCGATCCCCTGTTGTTATGGCTAGTAAAAAAGGCGTTCGCCTGATCATCACTGTAGAATGCACGGAATGCCGCAGTAATCCCGATAAGCGTACCCCCGGCGTTTCTCGCTACACCACCAGCAAAAACCGTCGCAATACCACCGGCAGACTGGAAATCAAGAAATACTGTCCCCACTGCAATAAGCACACCGTCCACAAGGAAATTAAGTAAACACACTTTAGTTAAAAAGTCAAGCAATCTTTACAAATCTATGAGCTACTATCGTAAACGTCTTTCTCCCATCTCCCCCAGTCAACCGATTGACTACAAAGACACCGAACTCCTCCGCAAATTCATCACCGAACGCGGCAAAATTTTGCCTAGACGTATCACCGGTTTAACTTCTAAACAACAGCGAGATTTAACTGAAGCGGTGAAACGGGCCCGTTTAATGGCTTTATTGCCTTTTGTCAACCAAGAAGCCTAAATTCAGTGATCAGTAATCAGTAATCAGTGAACAGTGATCACTGAAAATAATTGGCTAATTAAAACAGTTATCCTAATGGTGGGGTAGGAGGTTCTCCTTTTGGAGAGCCGGTCGTCGATACCAAGTTAGGTTATGCTTCATCTTGATGAGAAACGCTGTAATTAAACTCTGATAAGTAATAGAACAAAATTAACTTCTTGGTGAGGATAGGCACTCATGCACTTATGGAAGAGGTAGTTAGATATGTTTAATTAATTGTATCTAGCTGCTTAACTTAAAACTTAAAACTTAAAACTTAAACCTGATAACTGATAACTGATAACTGATCTCAGTATCTTGGGGTTGCTTTCTCGTTTTTGCAAAGAAATATATCGGAATCGGCAGCGGATAGGAAAAATTGTGCGAGGATCTTAAGAAATAATTAAATCGCTCTAGGAGTAGCCGACGATTTTGTGATTATCGATCCACATCCACCAATTAGCACAAGGGGAGGCTCTTATGGAAAAGCAGCCATCAGCAATCGATACCGAGTTGGATGCACAGCTAAAAGAGGAGGATTCCGAGCAGTTTCTGCGTAGTATATTTAATTCCGTGCAAGCGTCGATTTTTGTGGTGGACGTGCTGGAAAATAGAGATTTTCGCTATGTGGGTGCAAACCCCGTTCATGAATGCTGGACAGGATTGCGCTCATCAGATATTAAAGGCAAAACTCCCGAACAAATCCTTCCCCCCGATGATGCGCGTAGTGTGCGGCAACACTACAGTGATTGTGTACGTTACGGAACGACTATTTCCTACGAACAGTATTTACCTTTTCAAAATATACCCTACTGGTGGCTAACGACTTTAACACCCCTACGGGATGACAATGGGTGCATCTATCGTTTAGTGGGAACCAGTACCAATATCACCGAACGCAAACAGGCGGAAGAAGCTTTAAGATTACAAGCAGAACGGGAACAACTATTGGGGGTAATGCAGGAAAGAATCCGGCAATCGTTGGATCTTGATCGCATTTTGCAAAGAACTGTTAAAGAGGTAAGACAATTTCTTAACTGCGATCGAGTGTTAATTTATCGTTTATTCCCCGATCATAGTGGCATGATTGTGGTGGAATCCCATGCTGCGAGGATTAATTCTGTCTTAGGAAACAGGATCCAGGATCCCTGTTTTAATTTATCCTCAGAACGTCTGGAAAATTATCGTCGCGGGAGAATTCAAGTTATTGAAAATGTTCATAATTCGGGACTTGATCCCTGTTATCGCAGCTTACTCACCTCTTTGCAAGTACAGGCTAACTTGGTGGTGCCAATTATCTGCGATAACCAACTCTGGGGGTTACTAATTGCCCAAAACTGCCAAAAAACTCGCTCTTGGCAATCCCAAGAAATCGATCTGCTCAAACAATTAGCCATTCAAGTGGGAATTGCCATTCAACAAGCGGAACTACACCAACGGGTAAAATGCTTGAATACTGCTCTAGAATCGGAGGTTCAGCAAAGAACCGCCGAATTGCAGATGACTTTGAAGTATGAAGCATTAATCGGACGGATTACCGAAAAAATTCGCGATAGTCTCGATGAAAATCATATTCTGCAAACTACCACCAGGGAATTAGTGCAGGTTTTACCCGTAGAAAGGGCCCAGATTGAGCTTTATGATCCCAGTCGCAGCAAAGCTACTATTGTCCACGAATATACCACTCAAGAGCTTATCTGTCAGGGAATTACCCGTCAAATTAGCGATTTTCCCGAAATCTATCAACCGCTGCTGCACAAACAAATTTTACAGTTTGTTGATCGTCTTCCTCTTGGCAATCCGCAAATTGGTCGTGTTAACCGTTGTGCTTGTGCTATCTTTGACGATCAGGGTTTTTTGGGCAATCTTTGGCTAATTCGACCAGCTAATCATATTTTTAACTCCTTAGAAACTAATTTGATTCAACATATTGCCACCGAATGTGCGATCGCTATTCGACAAGCGCGACTTTACGAATCTTCCCAAGCACAAGTGAGGGAATTAGAAAAACTGGAAAGATTAAAAAGCGAATTCCTGAAAACCCTTTCCCATGAACTGCGAACCCCGATTACCAGCATTCGTCTAGCGGTGGAAACCCTAGAAAGTCTCCTAGAATATCGAGGGATCGAGATCGATCCAGAGGATTCGATCGGTCAACTGTTGCAAATTCTTAACATTGAATCTCAACGTCAGAGCAAGTTAGTTAATGATCTGTTGACTTTAACCTATCTGGATGCGGAAAGCGAACCCCCAGCGATCGAAGCGATCGACTTACTTTCTTGGCTACCCTTATTAGTGGAACCTTTTCGTCATCTCACCCGCGAGCGACAACAGCAGTTAATTTTAGATATAGATGGGGATATACCGGAGATTAACACCAGTCTGTGTCATATCGAGCGCATCATAGCGGAATTACTGACCAATGCGTCTAAATATACCCCAGAGCAGGGAATAATTAGGGTAAATGTCTGGCGTGCGGACGAGCAAATATTAATTAGTGTGAGCAATTCAGGAGTAGAAATCGCTCCAGAGGAATTATCAAGAATATTCGCCCCTTTTTATCGCATTCCTAACCAAGATCCCTGGCGCTACAGTGGCACCGGTTTAGGTTTAGCTTTGGTCTGCAAACTGATTAAACCCCTGAATGCTACCATCGATGTCACCAGTGCCAATGCTGTCACCACTTTTACCCTCACCTTGCCAATCTAGTCGAGCGGAAAACTTTTTAGAAAAAAACCTTGCAATTATTTCGAGGGCGTGCTATATTAAGAAAGGACTGAAAAAAGCCGAGATAGCTCAGTTGGTAGAGCAGAGGACTGAAAATCCTCGTGTCCGCGGTTCAAATCCGCGTCTTGGCATCGGAAAAACACGAAAATTTGCCCTGTATTTACTTTCTGGTCTGCTAGGTTTTGTAAATGCAGCTGACTGTCTTAGGTTTGGTAGGTAAAATGTATTCTAAGATACAGTCTTGCAGGCGAACGACTGGAACGAACCACTCCAGACACAAAGATTGATCGCTACTATATCAGTTAAACTTATCACACAAAGAATAAGAGAGCCTGCAGCCTTTCTCGTCAAGATGAAGTGTAACCTAATTTGGTAAGCTAAAAGCTTTGATGTACTTAGTTTCTGACCTTGTTTTTAGGTGGGAGAATTGCCAGATTCTTTCTTTTGCCTGTTGCCTGTTGCCTCTTGCCTATCTTCACTAGGAAATTAATTTTGCACGACTACTTACTTTTTGATTTTGGGCTTGACGTAAGCGGTCACGGATTAAGATAATCTAACAAGTATGTACGACAATGAAATCCTAGACTCTAGCAACTCCTCAAATAATCCTCTCGATGGGAGCGATCCGGATCAAGCAGCGGAAATCCCCCCCGATCCCGAGGAAATGCTTTCATTGCTTACTTCTGCTCATGTGAGCGAGAGGATGATCGCGGCCCGCGCCTTTTGTGAATTGCGTGACGAAAGAGCGATCGCCCCGTTACTGGAGATGTTAAACGATGTCTGTCCCCTAGTGCGTGTTAGTGTCGCCTATGCTTTGGGACGAAATCCCAGTCTTAGCGCCGTGGAGCCTTTAATCGATTTACTGGCCAGGGATTGGAATGGTTACGTCAGAAAAGGGGTAGTTTGGGCCCTGGGTAACTGTGGCGATCACAGAGCGATCGAGCCTTTGGTTCATGCTCTTAAAACTGATATTTCGGCGGTGCGATTATGGGCTGCCAGTAGTTTGGCCCAGATTGCCAAGGTCAATTATGAAGATATCATCACCGTGTTGCCGCCTTTAATTGAAGGATTGCGCCGAGATTTAATCGCAGCCGTGCGGAGTAATTGCGCTTGGTCGATCGGTCAATTATGCCGAGAATTGCCCTTCAATGTGATTTATGCCACGGCGATCGATGCTTTGATCGAGGCCTTGGTGGAAGATGAGGATTTAGGTGTCAAGGAAGATGCGAGAGGTGCTTTATTAAAAGTGGGCGACCCGAGAGGATTACAATTGATCGAGGAATTAGAGCTTGAAGGAATTATCTAAACCGCTAATTTTGGGCGTTACAGGGGCATCAGGGCTGATTTATGCTGTCCGTACTCTCAAATATCTACTTTTAGCCGACTACACGATCGATCTAGTGGCTTCCAAATCAGCTTACACTGTCTGGCAAGCGGAAGATCAGACGCGGATGCCTCCAGAACCGGAACTGCAAGAACAATTTTGGCGCAGCCAATGCGGGGTGATGGAAGGGGGAAAATTACGCTGTCATCGTTGGGGCGATGTGGGGGCAACGATCGCCAGTGGTTCCTATCGCACCCTTGGTATGGTAATTATTCCCTGTAGCATGAGTACAGTGGCTAAATTAGCGGGGGGGTTAAGTTCCGATTTGCTAGAAAGAGCGGCCGATGTGCAGATTAAGGAGGGCAGAAAATTGGTTTTAGTGCCGCGAGAAACCCCTTTTAGTTTAATTCATCTGCGTAATTTAACCACTTTAGCCGAGGCGGGCGTTAGAATTGTGCCAGCAATACCGGCATGGTATCACCATCCTCAATCGATCGAGGATTTGGTCGATTTTGTCATCGCTCGTACTCTCGATCAGTTAGATATCGATTGTGTGGCCATTAATCGCTGGCAAGGACATTAACAGTTATCAGTTATCAGTTATCAGTTATCAGTGGGTAAGTTATCAGTTGATAGTGGACAGTGGTTAGTGGTTAGTGGGAAAGCATCTCATTTATGCAAGTGAGTAATTATACTTATCCATAAAACTGGTTTCTAGCAAGACTTTCAAAATAGCTTGACATAAAAACCTGATTGAGATGCTCCCGTGGTTAGTTAGTGGTTAGGGACCTGCGCTTTGATAATGTACCTTTTGGGCGAACGCAGTTCGCCCCTACATTGTGGACAAAATCCGTTACTGTAGGGGCGCAAAGCTTGCGCCCTCCGATCGATTGGGATATTATTCCCACGCAAGTCCCTTAGTGATTGATCACTGATCACTGTTTACTGATAACTGTTTACTGGTCACTGTTTACTGATCACTGAATCAAGGGAGGTAAAAATGGGCTGGATTATGGTCTTATTTGCGATCGCTGTGGGCGGATTACTGATCTGGCAGAATCTGGGGGCGATCACTTTGGTCTTTTTTGGCGGTATTATGACGGTAAAACTGCCCCTAGCGGTCTGGGTGTTACTTTTTACCCTAGCGGGAATTATCAGTGGTTTAACCCTGCAATTTCTCTATAGTTTTGGTCGTCCTGTGGCTGCCCCAAAAGCCTCCCCTCGTATAGCGAATAATCCTACAGTCCCACCCCCATCTCCCCGACCTACCTATATTCAAGATACTGCTGCTTCTGCACCCCTTCGACGTAGCTCAGGGCAAGCGAGTAACGATTGGGAAAGAGATAGCGGTGATGATTGGAATTTTGATACACCCCCCCTTCGACGTAGCTCAGGGCAAGCCGAAAAACCGACCACCATTCAGGATCGGGAAGAATTCTCGCCTAGGGTAGGCGATGGGGAAAGAGTTGATTTTGTCAAGCCTCCTAGTGACAGTTCTCAAACTGGCTCGGTTTATTCCTATAGTTACCGCACAGCCAAACAGACTCGCGGGGAAAAGGCCGATCAAGTGTACGATGTCAATTATCGGATTATTACACCCCCCGCCCAAGATCAAAACGAAGATCGGGAGGTAAACAAAGGGGATGAAGAGGAGTGGATTTAACTTTGACAGAGACAGAACCAGTGCTGATCAGCTAAAAATTGCTAAAAAGACGGTAAAAAAAGGCTAAAAAACTCAATAATGTCCAAAAAAGCTAATTATAGCCCTCGTTGGCTCTCTGGTTCGTTAAAGAAAAATCTAGGCTAATCCGATAATAACCTACTTGCAAATCCTGCTAGGGGGGTTTTATCTGTTAAAATTTCTTGTCATCGTGAAGTGAAGCGGGAAGAGTATGCGAATTCTATTTGTGGGTGCCGAGGCCGCTCCAATTGCCAAAGTTGGGGGAATGGGGGACGTAATTGGGGCATTACCGAAAGTCTTGCGTCAGCTAGGTCATGATGTGCGGATTTTTCTACCCTACTACGGTTTTCTTGCGGAAAAAATGGACATCCCTTCCGAACCCATTTGGTCAGGATTCGCCATGTTTCAGGATTTTTCAGTCTATGAAACGGTTTTACCCGATACGGATATTCCCCTCTACCTCTTTGGTCATCTAGCTTTCTCTGGACGTAGTATCTACGGAGGCGAAGATGAGGCCTGGAGATTTACCCTTTTTGCCAATGGTGCAGCGGAATTCGCCTGGAATTACTGGAAACCGCAAGTTATTCACTGTCATGATTGGCATACGGGCATGATTCCCGTCTGGATGCACCAAGACCCCGATATTAGCACGGTTTTTACTATCCATAATCTCGCCTACCAGGGGCCTTGGCGGGAGGCATTAGAAAAAATGACTTGGTGTCCTTGGTATATGCAGGGCGATAATACCATGGCTGCGGCGGTTCAATTTGCCAATCGCGTCACGACTGTCTCTCCCACCTATGCCCGTCAAATACAAACCCCCATTTATGGCGAAAATTTAGAAGGATTATTGTCCTATATTTCTGGCAATCTGGTGGGGATTGTCAACGGCATCGATACGGAGGTGTATAACCCGGCTAAAGATGTTTATCTTAAGCAGAATTTTACCCCAGAAACCATCGAAAAACGTCTGGCCAATAAAATTGCCCTGCAAGAAGAAGTGGGGCTACAGGTCAGCAGAAATGCCTTTGTCATGGGCATGGTGACGCGTTTGGTGGAACAAAAAGGTATTGATCTAGTGATGCAAATTTTAGATCGCTTTCTCACCTATACCGATGCTCAATTGATTATTTTGGGTACAGGCGATCGCTATTATGAAACCCAACTATGGGAGATGACTTCCCGTTTCCGGGGGCGAATGTCCCTGCATCTTCTCTATAGTGATGCCCTTTCCCGTCGCATCTATGGGGGGGCCGATGCTTTGTTAATGCCTTCCCGTTTTGAACCCTGCGGCATCTCCCAATTAATGGCCATGCGTTATGGTTGCATTCCCATGGTACGCCGCACTGGTGGTTTAGTCGATACGGTATCTTTCCACGACCCAATTCAGGAAAGAGGAACAGGATTTAGTTTCGATCGCTATGAACCTTTAGACCTGTTTACCTGTATGATCCGGACTTGGGAAAGTTTCCGTTATAAACAGGATTGGCAAAAACTACAGCAACGGGCCATGACTCAAGATTTTAGTTGGTATAAATCCGCTTTGGAATATCTCAAAATCTACAAACAAATCACTGGACAATCCGATCAATTATCCGATGAGGAAAAAGATAAATTTGTCGCCCTGACTAGCAGTTAAATCCTCGTTGAGTAGGGGTGAAGATATATCACCCCTACTCCGGTAGAAATTAATCGGTAATGGCGTTGAGAAGAACTTCCGCTAGGGTCATATCTTCCATATCATCGATAGTAATTGTGTCAACGATATCGAATTTGGCCCCCGCCGATTCTAGTTGATCGTCTAAAGCTTTGAGAAATTCGGTCGCTTGTCGATCATGGCCCACTTGAATCAGAGAAATGGCTAATTCTTGATCGCTATCGAGTTTTCGAGAAGCTTCGATAATTTGACGCATCACCGCTTTGCGATCATCTGGTTCTCCGTCGGTAATCACCAGAATAGTTTCTCCGTTGGGTTTAGTTTTGCCAGCAGTTTTGCGCTGAAAATAATTATTGAGGGCATCTTGGAGAACAGCGGCTAGGTCTGTCCTTCCCATGGGTTCATTTTCTTGATAAATTTGTGTCACCTTATCGGAAGTAACATTATCATAGCGTCGGAAACGTCCAGAGAAAAGATAGATAGTGATGCCGTCGGGATCGATTTCCTCGCACTTTCTAGCCAAGGCGAGGGTGGATTCTTGGGCAATTTGCCAACGGGTTTTCTCACTGGGTTTATCAGCAGTGGACATACTGCCACTTTTGTCAATAATCAGAGTATAATCTCTGTCCTGTACAACACTTTCACTGGCCATAGGGGCTATACCTCCAAGCAATTTGCGCTCGTCCTAGTCTAATAATTATTAAACTCTAGGATGGAAACTCTACCTCGATCGACTAGGGTTTTTTAACTATTGGGGAAGGAGACAGCGTAATCAACAGCAGAAACTATCGCCAGAAAACCGGTCGGGCTAAAATGAAAAAAGTATGAAAATTATTTCCTTAGCCGATGACTGATAGCAAATCGATCGCCTCAACCGAAAAAAAGCCAGATCAGCCACCTTCTTGGAGTTTTTGGACGGTGTTTAGTTCCACCTTCCTAACCATATTTTTTGCTGAAATCGGCGATAAAACCCAATTAGCCACCCTTCTGATCAGTGCCGAATCCCAATCCCCCTGGGTGGTTTTTGCCGGGGCAGCCAGCGCTTTAATCGCTACCAGTCTCCTCGGTGTCCTGATTGGTTATTGGATTGCGCGTCGTCTTTCCCCGAAAACTTTAGATATCGGTGTCGCTATTCTTCTCCTTTTGATCACTGGTTTACTCATCGGCGATATTCTCTAATCAATCAGTGATCAGTGTGACTGTTTACTGTTTACTGTTCACTGTTCACTGGAAAAAGCTTCCCATCTCCCTAGAATTTATGAATTGGCAATTATTCGGACTGACATTTATCACGGTTTTTTTGGCAGAAATCGGCGATAAAAGTCAATTAGTAGCGATCGCTCTCGGTGGCAGTTCCAAATCACCTAAAGCTGTCTTTTTTGGCTCAATTACCGCCTTAATCTGCACCAGTTTCTTAGGAGTCCTTGCGGGCGGCAGTATAGCGCAATTATTCCCCGCTAAGATATTAAAAGCGATAGCGGCCATTGGTTTTGCGCTGCTTGCTGTCCGGCTGCTTTGGCCAGATTCGGATTGATAATTGGGTTTGCGGCAAAAAGCTTTTCGGTGGGGGCAGGGTGTGGGGTGTGGGGTGTGGGGTGTGGGGTGTGGGGTGTGGGGTGTAGGGTGTGGGGTGTAGGGTGTGGGGTGTGGGGTGTCGGAAGAATAAATAGAAATAATCTCCTATCTCCTGCCTCCTGTCTCCCGACTCCTGCCTCCTGTCTCCCGACTCCTGATAGCTAAAAAACTGAGGCAAATTCCAGAAAAAATAATTAATTTTTTGGAAAAAAGTAGCAAAAATTACAAAAAATATCCAAAAAGTAGCGAAAATCACAAAAAATCTGCTAACCTAGCCGTAATATCACACAGATATTTGTAGAAAGATTCCCGAAAATCTCCTCAGCAAAAACGTCCGTGTGAAGTAGCTAATATTGTCAGCGAGGTTAGTTCAAGATCATCATGTCAAATTTAGGACGACGTAAATTTCTCCTGTACGGTTCTGCCGCTTTGGGAACCAGTATTCTGTTAAAAGCTTGCGGTGGCAATCAAAGCCAAACCCCCACGGCTAGTCCTAGCCCGGCTGCTAGTCCCGCCCCAGCTTCTGGAGAGACAATTAAGGTGGGTATTCTGCACTCCCTCAGTGGCACCATGGCCATCAGTGAAACCAGCGTAGTTGATGCGGAAAAACTGGCGATCGAGGAAATCAATGCCGCCGGTGGTGTTCTTGGTAAACAGATCGAGGCAGTGGTGGAAGATGGCGCTTCCGATTGGCCAACTTTTGCCGAAAAAGCCACCAAACTGATCGATCAGGACAAAGTTGCGACTGTCTTCGGTTGTTGGACTTCCGCCAGTCGTAAGGCGGTTTTACCCGTGTTTGAAGCCAAAAACCATATGCTCTGGTATCCTGTCCAGTACGAGGGTCAAGAGTGTTCTAGAAATATCTTCTACACCGGTGCTGCCCCCAACCAACAGATCGAGCCAGCAGTGACTTGGTTGCTGGAAAATAAAGGGAAAAAATTCTTCCTCGTCGGTTCCGACTACGTTTTTCCCCGCACTGCCAACACGATTATTAAAGAGCAGTTAAAGGCGAAAGGTGGCGAAACCGTGGGCGAAGACTACCTACCCCTAGGTAACACGGAAGTTACCCCGATTATCACCAAAATTAAGCAAGCTTTACCCGATGGTGGCGTTATTTTCAACACCCTCAACGGTGACAGTAACGTGGCTTTCTTTAAACAACTGCAAGCGGCCGGTTTAACTCCCGATAAATATCCGGTCATGTCGGTGAGTGTTGCCGAGGAAGAAGTTAAACAAATCGGTAAGGAATATCTCCTCGGTCAATACGCCTCTTGGAACTATTTCCAAACCGTAGATACCCCCGCTAACAAGAAATTTGTTGAGGCTTTTCGAGCTAAATTCGGTCAGGAGCGCGTCACTAACGACCCCATGGAGGCGGCCTACATCATGGTCTATCTCTGGAAGCAAGCGGTGGAACAAGCGGGAACCGCCGATGATCTTGACAAAGTTCGCGCCGCCGCCGTGGGACAAAAATTCGATGCTCCCGAAGGACCGGTGCAAATGTTCCCTAATCATCATATCTCCAAAACCGTCCGCATTGGTCAGGTGAGAGATGATGGTCTATTTGACATCGTTTGGTCAACTCCGGGGGTAGTGGATCCGCAACCTTGGAACCAATTTGTCCCCGAAACTAAGGGCTTTGCCTGTGACTGGACGGATCCGGCCAAGGGCGGTAAATTCAAAATGGAAAAATCCTAGTTTTAGGAATTTTTCCGGACAGTAACGAGAGTGAGGTGGGCATTACTGTTCACCCCACTTTTTAAAGCTTAAAAATGCACAGGAATAACGAAAAGTGTCAGCATTATTGGAAGGATTATTTAATGGTATTAGTATCGGTTCTGTGCTATTGCTGGCCGCTTTAGGACTAGCGATTGTCTTTGGACTGATGGGGGTGATTAATCTCGCTCACGGTGAGTTAATGATGTTAGGGGCCTACAGTACTTTTGTGGTGCAGAATATCTTTAAAGGTTTCGGTTCTCCCCTCTTTGATACTTATGTTTTATTCGCCCTACCGATCGCTTTTTTAGTGTCGGGATTGGCGGGATTATTATTAGAAAGGGGGGTGATTAGGTTCCTCTACGGCAGACCCCTAGAAACGCTGCTGGCCACTTGGGGAGTTAGCTTAATTCTGCAGCAATTTGTCAGAAGTGTCAACGGGTTATTAGTAATTAGTTTGATAGTTTTCTGTCTGTTATTTTTTGGGGCGATGACCCTGTTAAGTCGTCGCTTAGATTGGGAAAGAATTCGCAATTTAGCTATCGGTGTCACCCTCCCTTTATCCCTAGCTATCGCTGGATTATTAGGCTATCTTTTATCTTTTAATCCGGTTCTCGCTAAACCCTGGTTTAGTGCCAGAAACGTCGATGTCACGGCTCCTGCTTGGTTACGCGGAGGTTTACCTTTACCCGGGTTTCAAATGCCCTACACCCGTCTATTTATTATCATTTTAACTGCCATTTGTTTGTTAGGAACCTATTGGTTTTTAAATAAATCTTCTTGGGGTTTACGCATTCGTGCCGTCACCCAAAATCGCCAGATGAGTGCCTGTTTAGGCATTCCGACAAATCAAGTGGATGCTTTGACTTTTGCCCTCGGTTCGGGATTAGCTGGAGTTGCCGGTTGTGCGATTAGTTTTTTGGGTTCCGTCGGTCCAAATGTGGGACAAAATTATATCGTTGATACCTTCATGGTAGTGGTGGTGGGGGGAGTGGGTAATCTCCTAGGAACTATTATCGCAGCTATGGCCATCGGTGTGGCTAATTATTTAATTGGTTCGGGAACTTTTGCCCTGATTTTTGGTTCCGTAGAAGCACTAAAACCCCTAACGGATTTCTTCACCTTTTTCTCCACCACTAGCATGGCAAAAGTGATGATTTTTGCTTTAATTATTGCTTTCTTGCAATTCAAACCTGCGGGAATTTTTCCTCCTAAAGGACGTACTGCCGAGTTATAGATTATGATTACCGAAACCATCACTAGAAACGAATCCCGACAACGGGAAAAGAAAAAGTTAATCACGGAAGTCGCTGTTATTGTTGGTTTAGTGGTCATCTTTGCGCTGTTACTGCCCTTAACTTTGTCGGCTTTCCGTTTGCGTTTATTGGGGCGATTTCTTTCCCTGGCTATTGTCGCCTTGGGGATAGATTTAATCTGGGGTTATACTGGTTTATTAAGTCTCGGTCATGGGATCTTTTTCGCCCTAGGTGGTTACGCTTTGGCCATGTACCTAAATCTTCAGTTACCCCCCGGACAACTGCCCGAATTTTTTACTCTCTACGGGGTGACAGAATTACCTTTTGTTTGGCAACCTTTTTATTCCTTACCTTTGACAATTCTAGCCCTAATTATTGTACCAGCGATCATGGCGGGATTATTGGGTTATTTAATCTTCCGCAATCGCATTAAAGGGGTTTATTTCTCGATTTTGACTCAAGCGGCTTTACTGGTATTTTTTAACTTTTTTAACGGTCAACAAAAGTTAATTAACGGCACTAATGGCTTAAAAACCGATACCCAAACAATTTTCGGGTTGCTGGTGGGTTCCGATGCCGTTCAAGTGGCCTTTTATTTACTCACAATTGTCTGTTTACTGGCTATTTATCTCCTCTGTCGTTGGTTAACTACGGGCAGATTTGGGCGCTTGTTAGTCGCCATTCGCGATGATGAGGTGCGTGTCCGTTTTTCCGGTTATGATCCTACTTGGTTTAAGGTGTTAGTTTTTGCAATTTCTGGGGCGATTGCCGGTGTTGCCGGCGCTCTTTATACGGTGCAAACGGGAATTATCACCCCTAACTCTATGGATGTGGCTTTTTCCATTGAAATGGTGATTTGGGTGGCTGTGGGGGGACGTGCTACTCTTGTGGGGGCAGTTGTCGGTACTTTATTAGTACGCATGGCCCAAACTTTTTTAAGCGAACAATTTCCGGAAGTCTGGGTATTTTTCCAAGGGGCCCTATTCCTAATTGTGGTGACAGTGCTTCCCGATGGTCTTCTCGGTGGAATTAAACGTTTGCTGACTCATTTTGGTTTCCGCAAAACTTTAATTACCTATCCTAGTATTGAGGAAGCTCCGGAAGTGCAACTGGAAAAAGAAGAATTAGAGCATAAGTGACCTTATTCTGTTAGTATTCTCCGAGTCAGGAGTGGGTCGTCAGGAGTGGGTCGTCAGGAGTCAGGAGATTATTTTTATTTATTCTTCCCACACCCTACACCCTACACCCTGCTCCCCAATTCATAATTCATAATTCATAATTACCAATTCCCTCTTAGAAATTATGACTGGAAAAATCTTAGAAATCGAGAATCTTACCGTTAGTTTTGGGGGTTTTAAAGCTCTCAATAATCTTAATTTCAGTATGGATACGGGAGAATTGCGGGTGATTATCGGTCCCAATGGTGCGGGAAAAACCACTTTTTTAGATGTGATTACGGGGAAAGTGCAACCCACCATCGGACGGGTATTATTTAAAGGTCGAGATCTCCGCAAAATTCCCGAATTTGCGATCGCTCGTTTAGGTATTGGTCGCAAATTCCAAACTCCCAGGGTATATTTAAATCTAACTGTCCGAGAAAATCTCGATTTAGTTAGTAACCGTAATAAAAATGTTTTCTCGACTCTTTTCGGTCGTCCTCCCCTAGAAGATAGCAGAAAAGTTATTGGTTTATTGGAAACTATCGGGTTAACTGCTAAAGCTGATTTACCCGCTTCTTTACTGTCCCACGGGGAAAAACAACGCTTAGAAATTGGTCAATTAGTGGCCCAGTCACCAGATTTACTGCTAGTAGATGAACCCGTGGCAGGATTAACTGATGAGGAAACGGAAAACGTGGGTAATTTGTTGTTAAATCTAGCGGAAAGTCATTCAATTATTGTCATTGAACACGATATGGAATTTGTCCGGCAAATTGCCCGCAAAGTCACGGTTTTACACCAAGGAACTGTTCTATGTGAGGGGAATATGGAGCAAATTCAAAATGATCCGAAAGTTATTGAAGTTTATCTAGGTTCCTCGGAAGAATAAAAAGTCAAACGATTAAAATTAGTTAAAAAGGGTTGACAATGTTACACATATCTGATCTCAATGTTTACTACGGAGAAAGTCATATTTTAAGAGATGTTGATCTTAACATTAATGCGGGAGAAATGGTCTGTTTAATCGGACGTAATGGCGTGGGTAAAACTACCCTATTAAAAACCTTGATGGGTATCTTAAAACCGCGAGCGGGAGCAATTAATTATGAGCAACAAAACCTGATTAATAAAACCTCAGATCAAAGAGCCAGATTAGGACTGGGTTATGTGCCGCAGGGGAGGGATATTATTCCCCGTTTAACGGTAAAAGAGAATTTAATTCTCGGTTTGGAAGCTTTACCCACAAGGAGAAAAAATGCCACAATTCCCGAAGAAATCTTCGATTTATTTCCCGTTTTAAAACCCATGTTATCGCGGATGGGAGGAGATTTAAGCGGTGGACAACAACAGCAATTAGCCATCGCTCGCGCCTTAGTGGGGGAACCAAAATTATTAATTTTAGATGAACCCACGGAAGGAATTCAACCGTCAATTATTCTCGAAATTGAAGCGGCGGTGCGGCGTATTGTTGCCAGCAAAGGAATCGCCGTTTTATTAGTAGAACAACACCTGCATTTTGTCCGCCAAGCTGATCGATATTATGCCATGCAGAAAGGGGGAATTGTTGCTTCCGGTTTCACGAGCGAATTAAGTCAAGAAGTCATTCAGCGATTTTTGGCGGTTTAAACTTAACTTTTTCCTTGATATATGACTCAAATAGTCGTAATTGGTGGCGGGGCAGCGGGATTTTTTGGCGCAATTAAAGCGGCAGAATCTAACCCAAAAGCTGGCGTTACTATCCTAGAAGCGGCAAAAGAACCTCTGGGGAAAGTGCGGATTTCGGGAGGGGGACGCTGTAATGTCACCCATCATTGTTTTGACGTTTCCCAATTAGTTAATTATTATCCTCGCGGTGGCAAAGCACTACGGGGAGCTTTTAGTCGGTTTCAACCCCAAGATACTATTAAATGGTTTGAATTGCGGGGGGTAAAACTCAAAACAGAAGCGGATGGGCGAATGTTTCCCAGCACCGATAATTCTGAAACTATTGTTAATTGTCTGCGGGAAAGTGCGACTTTTGCTGGGGTTAATTTAAGGCTAAATTCCCCAGTTAAATCGGTTAAAAAACAGGAAGAAAGTTTTTTAATTGAATTAAAAAGAGAGGAGCAAATTAGGGCAGATAAGCTTTTAATTGCTACGGGAAGTAGTCCTTTTGGCTATCGTACCGCTCAAGATTTAGGTCATTCTCTAGTCTCTCCTGTGCCTTCTTTATTTACCTTTCAAATTGCCGATCCTCGTCTGCAAGATTTGTTAGGGGTTACTGTGGATAAAGTGCGAGTTCGTCTTGGGGGAAGCAAATTAGAACAAATCGGACCTTTATTAATTACCCATTGGGGAGTTAGTGGCCCGGCTATTTTAAAACTTTCTGCTTGGGGAGCGCGGGTGCTTCACGAGCATCATTACCGAATGCCTTTAATAATTAATTGGTTAGGGGATTATCATCCTGAAAAATTGCGAGAAATTATCTTACAAACAAAAAGTGAATATCCGAAAAGAAAACTTTTTAATTATTGTCCCTTTGAGCAGTTACCTAAGCGTCTTTGGCAGAGTTTATTAAGTTACTTGACTGTTAACGCGGAAACTCCCTGGGCCGAATTATCTAAAAATACTCTCAATCGATTAATGACTGAATTACAGCAAGGGGAATATCAAATCAAAGGAAAAGGGGTGTTTAAGGAGGAATTTGTCACCTCTGGGGGAGTGAATCTTCAGGAAGTGGATTTTAAAACTATGGAAAGTAAAATCTGTCCGGGGTTATATTTTGCCGGGGAGGTATTAGATATCGATGCAGTCACGGGGGGATTTAATTTTCAAAGTGCTTGGACCACTGGTTATCTCGCCGGACAAGCTATGGGCAATAGAAGGGTGTAGGGAGAAACAATTCATAACTTGAGAGTTAATCACACTATTAAAAACGGATTTGGGATAAAAGTCTTATTCAACAAGGTTTTTAGATTTATTCAGCCAGCCCTACTTATACTAAATCCTGTTTAAAAAGTATAGGATAGTGGGGTGTGGGGTGTGGGGTGTGGGGAGAAACAATTCATAACTTGAGAGTTAATCACACTATTAAAAAGGGATTTGGTATTAAACGTCGTAAAATTGATTTCGCCGCTAATAAAAAAGTCGATTGACACAGGGAGCAGTTAGCGGCAAAAATTGACTCTATTAGCCTTTGGCAAGCTCTAGAATTGATTGTGTAACAGGTTAATTAAGTCTAGCTCGATCTCGAAAAAAAACAACTAATAATGATCATCGCAGGAGAAAGAAGCGGAGTCGGTAAAACGACGATTACTCTGGCAATCTTGGCCTATTTAATCAGTCGTGGCGATCGAGTGCAATCTTTTAAAGTCGGGCCCGATTATATCGATCCCATGTTCCATACCCATTTTACCGGTCGCCCCTGTCGCAATCTCGATCCGGTTTTAACTTCCGAAGACTATGTAAAAACCTGTTTTGCCCAACATTGTCAAAATGTCGATTATGCTCTGATTGAAGGGGTAATGGGGCTATTTGATGGTATTCAATTAAGCGATACTCAATTTCCCGATTATGCCAGCACCGCCCATATTGCCCGTATTTTAGGGCTTCCTCTGCTATTAGTTATCGATTGTAGTCGTTTATCTACCTCGGTCGCCGCTATTGTCCGCGGTTATCAATCTTTAGACAAAAATCTCCATCTAGCCGGAGTTATCCTCAATCGGGTTGGTAGCGATCGCCACCTGCAATTACTGCAAACCGCCCTAGAATCCATCAATATGCCGATTGTCGGGGTTCTGCGTCGTCAAGATTCCCTGACAATTCCTGATCGCCATCTAGGATTAGTTCCCAGGGATGAACTAGGAGAAATCAGGGAACTGCAAGATCAACTGGCTTCTATTGCCCAAAACTGCTTTAATTGGGACATTCTCTTGCCTTTACTCACTATTTCTCCCCAAGAGAACCCGAAAAATCCCACAGAAGCAAATAAGCTTTTTCCCCCTATCCGTATCGGTATTGCCAGAGATAAGGCTTTTAACTTTTATTACCCCGATAATCTCGATATTTTAGCCAATTTAGGCGCGGAATTAATCTTTTGGAGTCCCTTGCAAGGGGCAAATTTGCCCGAAAACCTGCAAGGGTTGTACTTTGGTGGCGGTTTTCCCGAAATCTTTGCCCCGGAATTAGCGGCTAACACCCCTATCCTAACTCAGGTGAGAAAAGCGATCGCCTCCGGAATGCCCACCTATGCCGAATGTGGGGGATTAATGTATTTATGTGACAAAATAGTTGATTTTGAGCAAAAAAACTATTCTATGGTGCAAATAATCCCCCAATCTGCTATAATGTCCCCGAAATTAACCCTAGGTTATCGGCAAGCCATCGCCAAACAGGAAACGATCCTGCTCAAACCGGGTCAACCAGTGCGCGGCCATGAATTCCATCGCTCCCAACTAAGCGGGGTGAGCGACGCACCGATTTATCAACTACAACCATTCCCCAGGGGTGCTATCAATGCCGAAGGGTGGCAAGGTAAGAATCTGCACGCTTCCTATCTCCACCTACATTTTGGGGCTAATCTCAGTCTGCCGAAAAAATTTTTAGCTGCTGGCCTTGATTTTTTCCGAACAGCTGCGTTAAGCTGATTGCAGATAAATCTAATAATTAATCCGTTAAGGGATACAGGAGGTGATGTCGATGGTAGAAAGTAGTAAAAGCATGGGTCTCCTAATCGACAATAGCCGGCTGTGCGCCGGGGCTGTTCTCTAGACCCCCACGTCTAAACAAGATTTAGACTAGCTGGAGTTCCTTCCGGCAGTCTGGTGTCGATTCTGATGACCCGCTACACCGCCCTTACCGAGCAATTGGTAAGGGCGGATAGTTTTTGAGGGTTTCCCGTCATCTAGGAACCCCAGAACCAGAAGTAACTATTCGTACAAACCAAGGGTAAGCTGCCCGCACAGCTAAATTAGTCTAGGCCGATAAGGGAACAGGGAACAGCAAGGGTTATCTGCTTTTAGAGTTTTAACCTATTGACATCGTTGTTAAGATAACTGCTACAGGTTTTGTTTAAGTGCCGTCAGGATCGACAGGGTGGCCACTTTGTCAACCGGTCAAGGGAAAAAAATGAGATCACATCTTTCCCTAAGCAATTAGATCGTGTATAATGGCAAAAGAATGGAAAGGCTATATGCGTCATCAAACTGTGTAGTCAACCTATAAGGTGTGAGGAAAAAACCATCATGTTAAAAATGTTCTGGAAATCATTGCTGGTTAGCCCAGCAATTTTAGGGGCTACCTTGGTAGCTTCCGCTAATGCTAGTAGCTTCGATCCCGTCAAATCTACCAGTGTTTCTACCGAATTTAACAATCTAGAAATCGCTCAAGTTCAGGACAACGGTGCAGGAACTGGCGAATTACTCAATCAGATCGAACAGTACGGTAACGAAGGTCAAGTGGCACCCGTACAGGGTAACAGCATCGATCAAGTCACCAGCGTTAACCAACTGCGCGATGTTTCTCCCACCGCTTGGGCCTATGAGGCCTTAAGAAGCCTTGTGGAGCGCTATGGTTGTATTGTTGGTTATCCCGATCGCACCTTCCGGGGCGACCGAGCCTTAACCCGTTGGGAGTTTGCGGCTGGTTTAAACGCTTGCTTAAACGTGATGGAACGTTTAATTCAAGATGGTGTCAACGTCCTCAAGGAAGACTTAGATGCCCTCAAGCGCTTAATGGACGAGTTCCAAGCCGAGTTAGCAGCCTTGGGAGCTAGAGTTGACAACCTAGAAAGCCGGGTTTCTTTCCTAGAAAATAATCAATTCTCCACCACCACCAAATTAGCCGGGGAAGTTATCTTCGCCATTACCGATACGGCTGGTGCGGGCAGCCCCGCCTCCCAGGCCGCCATGCAATACCGCGCTCGTTTAGTTTTTAACACGAGCTTCACCGGTCAGGACTCATTGAAAACCCGTTTATCGGCGGGTAGTGCCACTCGCTTCGGATTTGATTACAAATCGACCACCACACTACAAAATGGTGATCCCGCTTCCGTCAGATTCGATAACCTGCAAAGCCCTTCCCTATCCCAAACTTGGACCGGTGCAGGTAACGGTAGCGATGTGGTTATCGACTGGTTGGCCTACTATACCCCGATTGACTTAGGTAGTTTTGGTCGCTTCAATACCTACGTCGCCGCTTGGGGCGGTATTTGGAATGACTTCGTTCCCACCACTAACCCCTTCTTTGAAGACTTCGACGGTGGTAATGGTGCGCTATCTACCTTCGCTTCCGAAAACCCCATCTACCGCATCGGTGGCGGTTCTGGGGCCGGTGTTAGTCTACAGTTAGGCTTCCTCCAAAGCATTCTTGGTCCGACTTCCCTCTCTTTGGGTTACTTAGCCGGTGGCGCTACTTCCCCTGCTGATCCCAATCCGGGCAACGGTCTCTTTAACGGGGACTACGCAGCTTTAGCACAGATTAATGCCAATCTTTTCAACTTCTTGAACCTTGGCTTTACCTACGTTAACGCTTACCAAAGTGCTGACACCGCCATCTTCGGTAACGGTGGTTCCTTCGGTGCAACGGGGACTTCTGCCGCTAACCTTTCCCAAACTCAGTTAAATACCCTGCTCAACGTCAACGGCAACGATCCTGATAGCGTCACTCTACAGGATGAAGTCGGTTTCTTCAACTTCGGAGCCAAAGTATCCAACAGCTACGGTTTAACCGGTGCAGTGGATATTGGTTTCGCCAGCTTGAGTGCCTTCGGTTCTTACTCCACTGTGCGTTTACTGGGTCTCGGTGATGCGGAAGTGTGGACCTACGGTGCTGGTATTGCCTTCCCCGACTTAGGTAAAGAAGGAAATATCTTAGGTCTGTTTGCTGGTGCGCAGCCCTACATCGGTCACTTAAGCTTCCGAGAAATGGGTCTAAAAGTATCTAACATCGTTCCCTACCACGTTGAATTGTTCTACAAGTACCAAGTCACCGACAATATTTCTATCACCCCCGGTGTCATCTGGATTTCTGCACCTGAACAGTTCAAAGGCACTGGTAACGAGTGGATTGGGACCCTCCGCGGAACCTTTACCTTCTAGGATTTCCTAAATTAAACCCGAAACCCCACCCATGGTGGGGTTTTGTTTTAGGCAAATAAACGCTGATATTCTATCTGGATACAAGCATCCATAATTACATTTAAACCTGCCTCGATCGCTTTTTTTTCCGCCACTGGGTGATAAATTTTCAATTGTGTCCAAAGGGTAGCGGCCCGAATAGCAATAGCTGACTCGACAATTTCGGGTAGATAATCAGGATGACGAAAAACGTTAACAATATCCACAGGTTCGGGGATAGCCTCTAGAGAAGGATAGCAGCTTTGACCATCAATTTGCTGGACCATCGGATTGACTGGATAGACTCGATAACCCACCGCTTGCAGGAATTTGGCCACCTGATAGCTGGCGCGGCTCGATTTCTCAGAATGACCGACCACTGCGATAATTTTACTATTGCTGAAAATGGTTTTGAGCGCACCATCGTCTCCTTTAATATTCGGCATTGTCCCACCCATCTTAGAACAGAGTTTCCTTTCTCATAAAGATGAAGTGTAACCTAATTTGGTATCGACTTTTAACTGCAGCTTTAGCCACTCTGGAAAACTGGCAGCAATGTTTAACTTTTCTACCGAAAAAACAGTTAAGTAGGTAGGTGTTAAAAGTTGTCAGATCCCCCCGCCTACCGGCACCCCCCTTATCAAGGGGGGCAGGGGGGATCCCCCCGCCTACCGGCACCCCCCTTATCAAGGGGGGCAGGGGGGATCAGAGGCAAAATCTATCTTCTATTTAATTATAACTACTTACTTATTACCAATCCCAGTCAATCCCTCGGTATCTGTAGGAAAATTTACCCGATGGTCGCCCCTAAATCCTCTGACTTGAGTTAGTACAAAACCTCATGAATTATCTTAGTGTTATCATTCCGACTCTTAATGAGGAGTTAAGAATTGCAGCAACGTTAAAACAGATAGGTGAAGGAGTAGAAATTATTGTTGTCGATGGGGGAAGTACCGATAAAACTAGAGAAATAGCCGAACAATTGGGAGCGAAAGTAATTATTTCACCCAGTAAAGGTCGTGCATTTCAGATGAATTTAGGAGCTAAAATAGCGAAAGGAGATATTTTGTTATTTCTGCACGGAGATACTTTACTTCCCCAGAATTATCAAGAACAAATTATCAATACTTTATCCCAATCTGGGACAGTAGCGGGGGCCTTTGAATTAAAAATTGATGGAGAGGAAAAAACCCTGCGTTTAGTGGAAAAATTAGTTAATTGGCGTTCTCGCTGGCTTTCCCTTCCCTACGGAGATCAAGGAATATTTTTAAAAGCCTCAATCTTGGCCGATTTGGGCGGTTTTCCTGAGTTGCCAATTATGGAAGATTTTGAATTAATACAAAGATTGAAAAAAAGGGGTAAAATAGCCATAGTTGCTGCTGCGGTGATTACCTCGGCAAGACGTTGGCAAAAATTAGGAGTTGGCAAAACTACCTTAGTTAATCAATTAGTTATTATTGGTTATTATCTAAAAATTCCGCCGCGCTTGTTGAAAAGTTTTTATCGTTTATGGTAATAAAGGCTGGCTTAAAAAGTATTTTAGGTCATTGTGCAATGTAGGGGCGCAACGTGGTCAGTGAGTTTATCGAACTGCTTGCGCCCAAAATGTAATATAGAGATGCAGCCGATTGCGTTTAGGAGTCCGTCGATAAAAACTTTTCTCTCCCGAAGTACCGATCGATAGGATAATTAATAATCAGAACATCTGCTCTGAGAATATGTCTCTCGATCGCCGTCAATTTCTTTATCTTTTAGGTGCTACCCTTGGCACAGGCACTCTTGCTGGTTTTAACTCTGCCGCTTTTGCCGCTACCGGTCCCTATAGTCTCATTGCCCTCCCCTATAGCTATGATGCCCTAGAACCTTATATTGATAAGGAAACGATGCAATTTCATCACGATAAACACCATGCAGCCTACGTTAATAATCTCAACGCGGCAGTGGCAAAATATCCAGAATTGCAGAAAAAAACAGTAGTAGAATTAATTAAAAATCTTGACTCTTTACCCGCCGATCTTCGCATCACTATCCGCAATAATGGCGGCGGCGATCTTAATCATACGATGTTTTGGCAGATTATGTCCCCCGATGGCGGTGGCGAACCAACAGGAGAAATAGGAGCGGCAATAATCGCTAAATTTGGCAGTTTCGAGGAATTTAAAAACGCTTTCAACCAAGCTGGTACTAAACTTTTTGGTAGTGGTTGGACATGGTTGGTTTTAAATAAGTCAGGAAAACTAGAAATTACCAGCACTGCTAACCAAGATAGCCCGCTAATGAAGGGATTACAGCCAATTATGGGCAATGATGTCTGGGAACACGCCTATTACTTAAAATATCGTAATCAACGGGCTGAGTATTTAAAACAGTGGTGGAATGTGGTTAACTGGGAGGAGGTAAATCGCCGCTATCTTCAGGCAAAAGCTTAACGATGACAACTTTTACGGTAACAGTTCCCGCTACCACTGCTAATATTGGGCCCGGCTTCGATTGTCTCGGAGCGGCCTTAACCCTATATAATCAGTTTACTTTTACCCTGCTGCCGGCAACGACAGCTAACCCTGTCAGCATTAGTGTCAAGGGAACTGAATCAGCTAAAGTTAGCCAAGGGGCTGATAATTTAATCTATACTTCTTTTTTGCAAGTTTATCAAACAATAGGACAGAATCCGCCCCCTATCGCCATCGAGATCGGTTTAGGGGTTCCTCTGGCTAGAGGTTTAGGTAGTTCTGCCACTGCTATTATCGGTGGGTTAGTGGCTGCCAATCAATGCGCCGGAAATCCTTTATCTATGGGGGAAATCGAAGCATTAGCGATCGCATTGGAGGGACATCCAGATAATGTGGTGCCGGCTTTGCGGGGCAACTGTCAGCTATCGGCAGGTGATAGCACAAATTGGGCTATTTGTCAAGTATTTTGGCAAAAAAATCTCATTCCCGTCTTGGCGATTCCCGATTTTGAACTGGCTACGGAAAAAGCTAGGGCGGTTTTACCCGAAAAAATTAGCCGTCAGGAGGCAATTTTCAATATTTCCCGCTTGGGTTTATTATTGCGGGGATTAGAGACGGGTAACGGCGATTGGCTGAGAATTGCCCTAGAGGATAAACTGCATCAACCCTATCGCCAATCTTTGATCCCGGGTTACGAAAAGGTGAAAAAAGCCGCCATTAATGGGGGTGCTTACGGGATGGTAATTAGTGGCGCAGGTCCGAGCCTATTGGCTTTAACTAACCCCGACAATGCCCAAAAAATAGCCACAGAGATGACCAATGCTTGGGAGGAAGTGGGGATTAACTCCAGCGCCAAAATTTTGGCTTTAGATACCCTAGGGGCCCAAGTAAACTGTTAAGAGTCCCTGGCAGATGGGTGTAGGGTGTGGGGTGTAGGGTGTGGGGAAGTGGGGAAATGGGGAAGTGGGGAGCTTTTCAGTGTTGCCAAAGGCACGGCGTAGCCGTCCAGTAAACAGTGAACTGATCACTGATCACTGATAACTGATCACTGACTCCGGACTGCCAAAAGCGTTAGTATAAAAATAAATATAAATAATTATTAAGAAAATGACGCAAATTACCGTTATTGGTGCAGGGATTGGCGGACTAACGGCGGCGGCATTATTGGCGCGTCGAGGTTATCAAGTCACAGTATATGATCAGGCGCTCGTCCCCGGAGGTTGTGCCTCGACTTTTTCCCGTCGGGGTTTTACCTTTGACGTGGGGGCAACTCAAGTGGCAGGATTAGAAGTAGGGGGCATTCATCAGCGCATTTTTGCCGAATTAGGGATAGATTTACCCGATTCTGTCCCCTGCGATCCCGCTTGTGCCGTTTTTCTGCCGGGGGAAACCACTCCGATAAATGTCTGGCGCGATCCGCAAAAGTGGCAAGAGGAAAGACAAAAACAATTTCCGGGCAGCGAACCTTTTTGGCAATTATTACAAAAACTCTTTCAAGCAAGTTGGCGTTTTCAAAGTCGCGATCCAGTTTTACCCCCGCGCAACTGGTGGGATTTAGGGCAATTAATCGCCGCTTTGCGTTTAGATACTGCCATTACCTTCCCCTTTACTTTGATGACTGTGGGAGATGCTCTGCGATTATACGGCTTAGAGAGGGATAAACGCCTAAAAACCTTTCTTGATCTCCAGTTAAAGCTTTATTCCCAAGTTAATGCCGATGAAACTGCTTTACTTTATGCCGCCACCGCTTTAGCAGTTTCTCAGTCTCCCCAAGGTTTATCCCACCTTCAGGGTAGTATGCAAGTATTAAGCGATCGCCTAGTAGCAGCTTTGGAAAAATACGGCGGTAAATTGCAAATGCGCCACACAGTAGAAAAAATACTGACAGAAAAGGGAAAAGCCACGGGAATTATCGTCATAAATCAAAAAAATGGTCAAATATATCCAGAAATGGCCGATGAGATTGTGGCTAATATCCCGATCCAAAATTTACCACAATTAATCGATCGCGAAGCCATTCCCAGTCTTTATCACCAGAGAATCGAAAAACTTCCCCCCGCATCCGGTGCTTTTGTGGTTTACTTAGGAGTCGATCGCGCTGCTATTCCCCCCGATTGTCCTCCCCATTTGCAATTTCTCTACGATTACGATGGCATAATCGGCGAAAATAACTCTTTGTTTGTTTCCGTGAGTAAAGAAGGGGATGGCCGCGCTCCAGTGGGAAAAGCGACGATTATTGCTTCTTCCTTCACCGATACCAGTCTTTGGTGGCGAAAAGGAGAAGATAATTATCAGCAATTAAAAGCAGCATACACCCAAGAGGCGATCGAGCGTCTCGGTAATTATTTCCATCTTAGTCCTGATCACATCGTTCACATCGAATCAGCTACACCTCGTACTTTTGAGCGGTTTACGGGGCGAAATCAGGGCATTGTCGGCGGTATTGGTCAAAGATTGTCCACTTTTGGCCCTTTTGGAGTAGCGACGCGCACTCCGATCCCCCATCTTTGGTTAGTGGGAGATTCCACCCATCCGGGAGAAGGCACTGCCGGAGTCAGCTATTCGGCGCTAACGGTAGTTAGACAGATTGAGAATCAATTAAGTAGTCGTGCAAAATAAATTTCCTAGTGAAGATAGGCAAGAGGCAATAGGCAATAGGCAAAAGCTTTATCGAAATGTGTAATTAATTTTGCTTAGGTACTTAGCTTCTAGTTAGCCGTAATTATGAATTATGAATTATGAATTATGAATTGGGAAGAATAAATAAAAGCAATCTTCTGAATACTGAATACTGTTAACTGTTAACTTACCCACTGATAACTGATAACTGATCACTGATAACTGTTATAAAGCGCCGGCTGCCGTGCGATCGAGTATTCCCGCTCCTAGATGAGAGGTAATATTAATTGCTTGTAGGACCGGTTGAGAGTCAACCCCTTTGGGATAATCGATAACACTAACCGCGCCATTTCCCTGTTTAATATTCCAGAAATTGGCGGGTTTTAAACCCAATAAATAACAAAGAATCACCTTATTAATGGCATCGTGAGCTACTACCATAATTGTCTTAGGACTATCGCTATTACTATAGGTTTTAACGATTTGCTGCCAACAAGCGATCGCTCGATCCCAAACCTCCTGTAAATTCTCCCCTTCCGGCATTTGCACGGTTTCCGGGGCATTTTTCCAGTCTTCTAACATCCCGGGGAAACTTGCTTCAATTTCCTCCTCTAATTTACCTTCCCAAAGTCCGTGACAGATTTCCGTCAGATCTACTTGGGTATCTAAGGTGACATTGGGGTGATATTGCAGGATAATTTGGGCAGTTTCCTTGGGACGAGACAAAGGACTGGTGACAGCGTGATCGATCGCCGTTTCTCGCAGAAATTCGGCGGCTTTCTCAGCTTGAGCTTTGCCATTATCATTGAGAGGAATATCGCGCACACCTTGAAAACGTTTATCCCGATTCCATTGGGTTTCTCCGTGACGCACCAGTAGCAGCCTAGAACCTTGGAAAGGAGGACGCGGTGGGGGTAAAGCTATCCCTAAGTGTGCCGTTTGATTGAGGGATTCCACCTGGACAGGATCACCAAAATTACGCGTAAAATTGAGAACATTAACACAACAGTTAGATTGTTGCAGGGAATGGTATAAGGAAACTGGAATACCGATGGCACTGAGGATTAAACAGCGATTAATGCCGTTATGGGCAACAATGAGGATAGTTTGGCCCTCGTGTTGGGGAATAATTTCTCGCCAAAAATCCTGCGCTTGTTGATAGAGAGAGAGAACGGGATAATGTTCTTGACCATCGGGCAGTATCATCTTAAATTCGTGAGGTTTTTGGTGCCAATCCCGATATTCTTGGGGGTATTGAGCTTTTACCTCCTCTTTGACCATATTTTCCCAGATAGGCAGATCGATTTCTAGTAACTGCGAAGTGGGTTGAATGACGGGAGAGTTATTTAAACGAGACTGAATCACCTCAGCAGTAGATTTGGCTCTTTGGAGAGGACTACAGTAAAAAGCGGCGATATCGATTTGACTGAGGGCATTTCCCACTTTTTCCGCGTCCAGATGCCCTTTTTCCGTCAAAACCGAGCCATCACTGCGACCTTGTATTTTCTGCTCTGCGTTATAACTGCTTTGTCCATGACGAACAATAATCACACGGGTAGCCAAGCGGTTCAGTCTCCTTAACTAAAAGTCTCAATATCAGATTACAGGCGATCGGGATCGGAGTACAAATCAGTGATCAGTAATCAGTGGAGACTGTTAAGTAAACAGTGGGGAGCGGCGAGCATTTGTACTAAAATTTCCTGATGCAGTTTCAAGGCAGCACAGCGTATCAAAACTTCCTGATATTACAATCTCTTTGGGATCAAGGGTTTGGCGGTTTTATCAAGAAATCATGACAATGTACTTGGCCAAAATCGGAATCTTACTGTTTAATAGGTATTTATAACAAGCGATTCCCTTGATCCCCATCGAGTGGATCTCTCGTTCACACAGCAATCGATGAGTAGTTAGAAGGGTTAACCAGATCACTGCTTTTGCAAATGCTCAAAAACATTTGCCGTCGTAACTAATCGGAGAGTGTCAACTCATGGTTCCAGAATACCCACCCTTAGATGAGATGACCTTGCGGCAACTACGACGAGTTGCCAGTCAATACAGCATCTCTCGTTATAGTCGGATGCGGAAAACGCAATTAATTGAGGCAATCAGCCAAGCTATGGGAGTAAGCGGCAATTTTAAATCTACTATTAAAGAGGAAAAACCAGTGGAAGCAGCAAAATTTGAATTAGGTCAAGCTCACCCGATCGAAGATATCCTAGGTTCGGTGGATGATGGTTTAGGAGATCTGCCCGGTGGCTACGGTGAAAATCGCATTACCCTCCTACCTCGCGATCCCCAGTGGGCCTATGCTTACTGGGATATACCCAACGAATCGAAGGAAGGTCTACGTCGTCAAGGGGGACAACAATTAGCCCTGCGTCTTTATGATGTCACCGATATCGATCTCAATAGCCAAGGCGCTCACAGTGTCCAAGAATATCTCTGTGATGAATTGGCCCGGGAATGGTATTTACCGATTCCGGTCAGCGATCGAGATTATGTTATCGATATCGGTTATCGTTGTGCTGATGGTCGTTGGTTAGTTTTGGCCCGTTCTCCTTTAGTCCGGATTCCTCCCGTCTATCCTTCCGACTGGATTGAAGATGTTTTTGTCACCGTTAACTGGGAAGAAGAACTGGTGGGTAAAACTGTTTACGAACTCGTTCCCCCCAGCAAACGCTACGGCAGCAGCGCTGGAACCACGGCAACTAGCCCCATCTACGACCAAATTTTCGAGAGTGTCGGCGATATCGAGGCCCTACGGGTGGCCGGTTCCTTGTTTGGTTCCATGCAGCACGTCGCCGGTTCCGTACCGATGTCGGAAGTGATCAGTTCTTATGTATTCCCCTCCGGAGTTGGTATGTGGGCGGTTCCCACGGTATCGGGACTAACCGCTTCTGGTATCGGCATGACTGCTTCTGGTATCGGTATGGGTGCTTCGGAAACCCTACAACGTCCGCGCAAATTCTGGTTAGTTGCCGATGCAGAATTAATCGTCTATGGTGCCACCGAACCCGATGCCACCGTAACTATCGGTGGTCGTCCGATCAAACTCAATCCCGATGGCACTTTCCGCTATCAGATGTCCTTCCAAGACGGTTTAATCGATTATCCGATTATGGCCGTGGCCGCCGATGGTGAACAAAATCGTTCTATCCACATGAAATTCACCAGGGAAACCCCCTCTCGCAATACCAACAGTAAAGACGAGGCGGTTCTAGAATGGTTATTCTAGATCGGGTTTTCTAGCGTTACCAAAGCCAAACCAATTACTTCCCCCTAACTAAATCTCAGTTAGGGGATTTTTTTGGGATTGTCAACGCTATCAACTTCTATTCCCAAATCTGACAGCTTAAATCGCCCGATTTTTGGGAAAGACGCAGATTTTCACCGTAATCGACGGGAACATCGATCACCGTAGGGACATCTTGCCGGAAAGCATCCTCTAGTGTCGGGATCAAATCCTGAGCAGATTCCACCCGATAGCCTTTTAATCCCATACTTTCAGCAAATTTAACAAAATCGGGATTACCAAACTTAATAAAAGAAGATGTCCCAAAATAGTTTAACTGCTTCCATTCGATTAAACCGTAACCGCCATCATTAAAAATGAGAGTGACGAAGGGAGTCCCCACCCGCAAAGCTGTCTCCAATTCCTGACAATTCATCATAAAACCGCCGTCCCCCGTCACCGCTACAATGCGTTTATCGGGATGAACTAACTTAGCGGCGATCGCACCAGGGATAGCAATACCCATAGCGGCGAAACCGTTAGAAATAATGCAAGTATTGGGACAATCGGAGTGATACTGGCGCGCCATCCACATTTTATGAGCGCCCACGTCACAAATAGCGATATCTTCTGGTCCCATCACCTGACGCAGATCGTAGATCAATTTTTGTGGCTTGATCGGAAAACCCGTATCATTGGCATAGGTTTCGTAATCGGCCCGAATTTCCGTCTTTAATGCTGCGGTGACAGGAGTTGGTTTATTCTGGCGATCGGCCCGTTTGAGGATATCGATGAGAGAATCGGTGATATCACCCACCACTTCCACTACTGGGGCATAACTGCTGTCAATTTCCGCCGGAGTCATGCCGATGTGAATAATCGGTAATTTCCCGTCTGGATTCCATTTTTTCGGGGAATACTCGATTAAATCGTAACCGACAGCAATAATTAAATCACTGCGATCAAAGGCACAACTAATCAAATCCCGTTGCTGTAATCCTACCGCCCAAAGAGCCAGAGGATGGGTATAGGGAATCACCCCCTTACCCATAAAAGTGTTAGCCACAGGGATATTCAAGGCCGTGGCGAATTCCGTTAAAGCCTCACTAGCATTAGCGCGAATTGCCCCATTTCCCGCCAAAATCAAGGGATTTTTCGCTTTAGAAATCACCGCCGCCGCCATATTCAAAGTCCGATAGGAAGCGTAAACTTTTTCCTGACTATCGAGGGGCAAAGGATGACCATCGGCAGCCATAGCGGCGATATTTTCGGGAAGATCGATATGAACTGCCCCCGGTTTCTCACTTTGGGCGGTTTTAAAGGCTCTCCGTACCACTTCCGGGGTGATACCTGGCCGGACGATCTGTTTATTCCATTTCGTCACCGGGGCGAACATGGCCACAAGATCCAGGTATTGATGGGATTCAATGTGCATCCGGTCGGTTCCCACCTGGCCGGTGATGGCCACCAAGGGCGCCCCATCGAGGTTAGCATCGGCTACCCCTGTCATTAGGTTAGTCGCCCCCGGTCCTAAGGTGGAGAGACAAACCCCCGCTTTTCCCGTCAAGCGTCCATAGACATCGGCCATAAAAGCCGCGCCCTGTTCGTGACGGGTGGTGATAAATTTGATCGAGGAGTTTTTGAGGGCTTCCAAAACATCGAGGTTTTCTTCCCCGGGTAGCCCAAAAATATACTCGACTCCTTCATTCTCCAGACATTTAACTAGAAGTTCGGCTGTGTTTAATTCCCCCATAATTCCCTCCTGTAGAGCTTACTTCATCAGTAAAGTCTCTAGAGATAGTTCATCCCGGCGGATTGAGGTTGTTGCGCTCAACTCGTCGGGATGATATCAGTAGACTATATGTACCAATGCAGCTGACTAAAATTTTGTTTAAGCCTATCCATATATCATTGTGACTTAGATCTTGACCCTTGGCAGATTATTTATTAGGACAATGGGAGGGAATTTTGGCTCTCTTAGGTTTGATGGGTAAAATGTATTCTAAGATACAGTCCTGCCAGTGAGCCAGTGGAACGAACCACAAAGACACAAAGGACACAAAGATCGATCACTCTTATATAAGTTAAACTTATCACACAAAGAAGAAGAGAGCCGAATTTTTTTTAGGCTGTTAATTCTTCGGCGGCGTGGGCCAGTTGGGCAGCGACTTTGGCTAAATAGGGACGACTTAACCACCAGATAAAGGGGGACAGCCAACCGCGCAGGGTGACAGAATAGGAAATATAACTACCACAGAGGGTTGATTCTACTTGGTAGGTCATTTTCTGTTCCATGCCGGGGATAGCGAGAACTCTTAAGCTGAGGAGTTCCCCGGGGCGGACATTTTCCACGAAAACCCGGATAGGAATGGGAGTCAGACGGGTGACAGCTTGATAGATTAACCCCGGTTTAGCGATTAAACCCAGGGGAACATCAGCCTTGGCGATCAAAGGATGCCAAGAGACATCGGCCACATTGATTAATTTTTGCCAGAGGACATCGACGGGGGCGCTACTGACCACCCGATAGGTTTTGTAGAGTGAAAACTTACAGAATAGTCTGCCTTTGGCCGCTACAATCCTTAAGGAAAAATTGAGAATCACCGATTGCCTCCCGCAAAAATAATCCGGCGAATTTTCTATTGTAAAAAATAAATGGCTTTCCGGGAGTGTGAGCTTTTTATAACTTTAACTTAGTCTCAGCAGAAGTCCCTCGCGCTTAGTGCGATCGGATGAAGGCTGACTTTGTATATAGACAATTCTCAAAAACTGAGCCACAACAAACAGATCTCGACCACTATTCCTTACGCGATAACCGAGCTTCGGCGGGTCCTGTTGCAAGAAAAAGTATGGGTCTTGTAGCAAATTAAATTGTATTCAGTGCAGATAGAGCATCAAGGATGAAGGGAAATCCTGTCAGAGAAGCAACCCTCTGGGGGTGTTAAATTCTTAAACAATTCATCTAATTTGACTTCCAAGCTTTCTTTGACTACTGTTGAGGTTACTGCTGCCATGATTTTTCAATCATATACGACCTCTTCATTCTAGATCATTTGCCTTTTTCTCTATTTAATTTGGTAAGTACCTAAGCAAAATTAATTACACATCTAAGCCACTACTCCGTCAGACTTCTGGTGTGAGGAAACAGTGAACTGAAAACTCAAATCCGATCCCTAATAGCTGTCTCCTGTCTCCTGTCTCCCGTCTCCTGTCTCCCGTCTCCTGTCTCCTGTCTCCTGTCTCGACTAGGAAATTAATTTTGCACGACTACTTATGTAACCAACAATTCCCGACAGAGAAGTCATCATAATCGGTCAGAAACCGGACCTAGCCGCCTCTACCGATGATGGCGTGGAGGATCGCCTCGATGGTGTTATCCTTGACATCAGCGATCACTATATCGACGAAAGTAGTCGTCTCAAAAGCTACCTCGACCTTTAGCCCTGGCGGAAAACTTTCCTGTCAGCGAGCGATCGCATTTTTCATCGTCTCTCCAGAGGGTTATCAATAAAAGCGATCGCTATTTACAGGCCATTACTGCGATTGTGTAGGCGTTATTATTCATCCCGTTAATATTAAAATTAATCTGATAGGGCTGTCTACCCGTGGGTGATTGGAAGGGTAAAGAATAGGTTTCACCCCGTTTCATTTCGACATTTTTCTGGAAGGCACTATTAACCGAATTATCGGGATACTTGAGATTGATCGTTACTCCGTATTTGCCATCGTTTTCGGGAACCATGACTCCTTTAAAAGAGGCAAATTTCACCCCGGAGGGAACGGCGAAATCGGTGTTAAAGTTATTCTTTCCTATGGCATCGATCTGTTTGCGGATATGGGTCTGATTAGTGGCTACTTCCTTGAGGTACTGACAGTTTTTCGGAAGTTCTGTAGCCTGATCTTTAGTAGCGGCAACAACCCCTATCGAGGTCAGTCCGAGGATTAAACCGACACAGAGAAGGCTGAAAGTTTTTGTCAACATGATAGTTCTTCCCGTTAAGGTTTTCTAAAATTGGCTCTTCGGGGACGATTAAAGATAATTAAGCCTTAATTGTCCCGCCTTGACTTTTTCCGTGACCAAAGTTCTCACTAATTCTAATTCTTGGCGCGGTACTTGGTCATTATCGCTCGCAGTGGAGCGAGTTCTCCTGTTTCTTCTGGGGTTAATTTCTGTGCGTCAACCCGTGAGATTTTCAGAGAATTGCTCCTCGTTTACTACTAATATTTAACGTTGGCAGGCTCGGAGAAACTATCAAAATTCTGCAAATCTAACTTTTATTTTGTTAAGAATTATCTCGCAAAGTTGCCGACGGACACTCACCGAACATTTTCTTATAATCTTTGGCAAATTGACCCATGTGCCAGAATCCCCACTGTAGGGCGATCGCACTAACGGTAATTCCTTGACCCGCAGACGCTTTTAGTTGTCGTCGTACCCCGTTAAGACGTTGAATTTTGAGATAAGTCGCAGGTCCGAGGCCAAAACATTCCTGAAAACCATAACGGAGGGTACGTTCACTGATGTGCAGTTCTTGGCACAGATCGAGGATCGAGAGGGGGCGATCGAGATTGTCCAGTAAGATCTCCTCTGCTCGCTTAATATAGGGATGTCGTATTGAAGGGCGCAGCGGCGGATAGTTTTGATGGGAATCGAGGGCGTTGCATAATAGAGATATGAATGGAGGAAATCAAAATGCAATGCCCTGAATGTAAATCTACCCATATCCGTAAAAATGGCATCAATAAACAAGGTAAACAAAATCATATTTGTGTAACCTGTGGCCGTCAATTTATTAATAACTATGAAAAACAGAAAGGCTATGACGAAAAAACGAAGCGAGAATGCCTAACTGCCTATGTTAATGGGATGGGATTTAGAGGAATAGAAAGGCTAAAGGGAGTTCATCATACGACCGTAATTAATTGGGTAAAATCTGTGGGAGAATTATTGCCAGTCGCCTATGACCCAGAAACAATTCCTGAAGTAGGGGAACTGGATGAATTGGAAACCTTTGTTGGCTCAAAAAAAACAAAATCTGGGTGTGGACAGCCGTTGACCACTTTAAAAAAGGAATTTTAGGTTGGGTAATCGGAGACCATAGTAGCGAAACGTTTCGCCCATTATGGGAATTAGTTAAGTCTTGGGGATGCTATTTTTATGTGAGTGATGGATGGTCAGTTTATCCATGTTTTATAGCAGAGGGCGACCATATAATTAGTAAGACTTATATGACCAGAGTAGAGGGTGAGAACACACGTTTAAGACATTATCTAGCCCGATTGCATCGCAAAACACTCTGCTATTCTAAGTCTACAGAAATGTTAGGATACTCTATTCGTTTATTAATTCATTATCTGAAGTTTCAAGAAGTGCCTATTCCTTACTGATTCATAGCTTAATTCAGCAACGCCGAATCGAGTACATCTAGAACCAGAGAGATAAAATCCTCTCGGATCAGCGATTGCATAGCTGGCTCTAGAATTGTCTGGGGTTGTCTCCAGAAAAGCTCAAAAATATATCTTAAATGAGAGCGGAATCGTCTCAGGACAGTCGGCTCTGGTTGAATTGCCAGGGTTGAATCCGTAATTAAAGATGCTACCCCGAGCCGATCGGTTTGTTCGGCCTGGGAAAACAGAGAATCGTTATCGATAGTAACCAGAGCGAGGGGCAAGTTTCCCGATCGAAGCATATCGATCCCCCTGGAACTTTTCTGCAAGAGAGCGGAATTCGACGATAAAGAATACCCGTGCCACTTGAAGACTCGGGGTGTAGACAAGGGTATCCCGACGGTGATTGTCCCGGGAGGAGAATCCCCTTGAGAACGAATTCCTCGATTGTAAATTGGTCGGGCGAATTGTATGCCCCCGACTTGAGCTACGAACAGTTCCCCCTCGAAAGTTCCCGCCTCGATCGGTCGATGAACCATGTCCCAACGAAAAGCTCTCATCCGCGACCCTAGTTCATCGATATCGTGAAAAGTAATAGTCTCGATCAGGGGCTGTAAATTGATATTCATTTTGTCTGATTTGGGATAGCAGAATTATTAAAAATTATTAAGTATTATTAAGAGTTATTCTCTTGTAAATATGCAGGATACCTCACTAATCTTAATTGTAGAGTTTTTTGGCTTTTATGGGTTAATAACGTCAGACTCTGACTTTTTTCCTTGATTGAAACAAATAGGGGTTTCTGGTTATCTGCAATATTTTTTAAAATTTATGGTCAATTCTTAATAAAAAAATTACCGAAAAGTTCTATCTATAAGTCTAAGTTTGCCATTTTTTGATAGCGATCGCTCTTGCCAAGCGTCTATAATAGTCTTCTAGAGGCTAATAGATAGAAACTCGCTGTTTATTCAAGCCAGAAAATTTATAAAGAAGATAGGAGATAAATACCCTTAAAATTAATTAGCAGGAGGAAATATTACCAATTAAAGGTTCGCTGCTATGAAATTTCGTCAATTGATGCGGGCAACAGAAAATAAATACAATCGGCTGCTGGCAAATCTAGTCTTGCTCTACATTATTTACCCGTTTTTAGTATATCTACCCCTGGGAGATTTGCTAGTTTTCTTTTTCTTCTCCCTCTCCCTGATCATCGCCGTCTATCAGATCGATCGCAGTAAATTGGCTTTAAGATGTAATATCGGTCTGTTTCTAATTGCCCTCATCCTGCGAGTATTCGGCAGGATTATCCCTATTTATAGGGATTTAACCGGTTGGTTCGATCTGTCTAGTACATTAATTTCTCTAGCTTTTATTAGTTTATGCGTGTACTCGATTTTACGAGAATTAATTCTCGCCGAACAGGTAACATCCGATATCATCAAAGGGGGAATTTGTGTCTATTTTCTCCTAGGATTTTTCTGGGCATCCGCTTATAGTATCGTCCAGATTTTTGAACCCGATTCCTTTAGCTCCGCCGCTAAAACCGTCAACCAGGCGGATCTACTTCATTTCAGCTTTACTACCCTGGCCACGGTTGGCTACGGTGATATAGTTCCTACCAGTAAAGTCGCTAGAGTTTTGGCCAATTTAGAAGGAATGACTGGAGTTCTCTATCCCGCCGTTTTTATCGCTCGTTTAGTCAGTTTACACAATGGTCGTTAACCAAAACAATCCATCGCCTTGGGGGAATATTAGATGATTATGCCTCGCTTCATGCCGATTCTTTCTTTACTTTTGCCTTGGGTCACTGCCGCAGGAGTCTTGGCGGAAATACCGACTCTATCCCAGGAAATCCGCCCAAAAACGGCGGAACAGGTGATCGAGCAACTCTGTGCTAATTTAACCAAACAGCGATCGTTCACCGTCAATATGGATGTCACCTATGACGATATACTCGACTCCGGGGCGAAAGTTCAGTACAGTGCCTATCAAAACATCTGGGTAGAGAAACCCGATCGCCTGCGCTCGGACTACACTGGGGATGAACGAGTTACCCGCTTTTTTTACGACGGTAAAACCTTCACCCTCGCGGATCTGGAACGGGATCTATACGTCACCAAACCGGCTCCGAATACTCTAGATGAAGCCTTAGACCAAGTAGAGCAAAGGTACGGAATCACCATTCCCATGTCAAATCTAGCAGCCAACGATCCCTGTGCAGATCTAATGGCTGATGTCAGACAAATTATTTTTATCGGCAACAACATGGTCAACGCCGAACAAATGTATCATCTGCTGCTGATCGGTAGCGATCGCGATTATCAAATCTGGGTTACGCAGGATGCCACCCCCCTACTGAGGAAAGCGATTATCACCTATAAAACTCTACCCGGTTCACCCCAGTACACGGCAATATTATCCGACTGGAATTTTAATCCCAGCACACCCGCCGATACTTTCACTTTCCAACCAGGATCAGAGTCGATCCCTATCGAACTTCTACCCCCTAGGAATAATCAATCCCAGCCATAAAGCCCGTTCATAAAACGCGATCGCTTGTCGGTATTCCCCTAAATCAGCGTTTTGATATACTTTAAATATCTAACGAATTCGAGGTGGGATCATGAAGTCGCAGATTGGACGCTGGGGTAATTCTTTAGCGATTCGGATTCCTAAGTATGCGGTGGAGGCGCTGAACCTCAATCCTAAGGACGTTGTTGAATGTTCTGTGGAAAACGGAAAGCTAGTAATTGAGCTAATTCAAGCCTTGCCTGAGTTAAGCCTAGAAGAACTACTGGCTGAGGTTGTTGAATCACCGGAGCCGGAAGTGGATTGGGGACGGCCAATGGGAGAGGAGGTTTGGTGACATACATTCCAGAACGTGGAGATTTCGTGCGTTTGAGCTTTGACCCACAAATTGGGCATGAGCAAATGGGTAATCGTCCAGCACTGGTGGTAAGCCCTATTGATTTTAATCGCAAGATTGGTTTTGCCTTTGTCTGCCCGGTGAGCAATACGCAACGCCAGAACCCTTTCTACGTCAAGATTCCAGATGGAGAGGCGGTGACAGGAGTTATCATGGTAGATCAACTGCGATCGTTGGACTTCCGAGCGAGAAAAGCGAGCTTTATCGGCAAGTGTCCAGAACGGTTGCTCCAGGATGTTTTCAGAAGAATTAAGCCGATTCTGTTCTGATCGGGACATTCTCAAAAGCCTTACACATCCATTGTAGCTATCCCTCTCGCTCTTTACTCAAAATTAAGTAGCTGGTTATAATTAAATTAAAAATGGATTTTAGGTTCGATCCCCCCTTAGTCCTAGAGTTGATTCATAGTAGGGTTGATTCATGAATCAACCCTACCCTTAGTCCCCCCTTGATTAGGGTGGTGTCTGATAATTTTTAACGCCTACCTACTTATCGAAGATGTTCCCGCCAGAGTGTGTCTAGAAACAGGAGAGCGTTTTTTTGCACCAGAAACCGTCGAACGCTTGCAGAAAATAATCTGGGAAGATAAGCAGCCAAGGCGAATAAAAAAATCAAGGAGTCCGGGCCATGAAAAGATCTTTATGTCAAAACTTATGTGTTCTTGCCGCCCTCCTCTTGGGTACAAGTTTACTGGTAACGGATTATGTGGACGCTCGCGGTGGCGGTGGTGGCGGTAGTCGTGGCGGTGGTGGCGGTAGTCGTGGCGGTGGTGGAGCTTCCCCACGGGTTAACCGCAGTAGTGATCTGCAAAACCGAGGTAATTTTAGTAATCGTTCCCAACCCTCTAGAGATTTTTCTGGAAGACAGGGAGAACGGCAAACCAGTCAACAAACCCGTCAAGGGGAACGCACGGAAAGACAGGGTGAACGGCAAACCAGTCAACAAACCCGTCAAGGGGAACGCACGGAAAGACAGGGTGAACGGCAAACCAGTCAACAAACCCGCCAAGGGGAACGCACGGAAAGACAGGGTGAACGGCAGGGGGAACGCAGCGAAAGAACCGATATCCGTCAAGGGGAACGCAGCGAAAGACAGGGTGAACGGCAGCAGCAGGTTAGCGATCGCCAACAGAACCGTCAGAACTTTATTGACGATAATCGCAACGGTTACTGGCGTGGTGGCGGTTGGTACGGTGGCGGTTATTACGTCCCCCCGGGTTGGGGTTGGGTGGGGTTAACCACTGGCCTAGTCATCGGTTCAGCGATCGCCACTCTCCCCCCCTACTACAATACCGTCTATGTGGGTTCCACTTCCTACATTTACTCGGACGGCATCTATCTTCAGCCTAGCGGTAGTTCCTACACGGTGGTGGCCCCTCCCATCGGCGCGATTGTCACCTATCTTCCCGACGGCTGCACCACAATCACGGCTGACAATACACTTTATTACAATTGTAGCGGTATCTACTATCAGCCCCTGTTTGAGAATGGTTCCACGGTTTATCAGGTGGTTCGCTTCTAATCGGTTTCTTCTTCATCAATAATTGCCGATCGATCTAATAATAATAAATCTCGCAGGCGATCGGTATCTAATTCTGTTAACCAATTTTCCCCAGCATCTACGGTTTGTTCCGCTAATTGTTTCTTGCTTTCGATCATCTCATTAATGCGTTCCTCTAGGGTTCCCGTACAGATGAATTTATGTACCTGAACATTGCGTTTTTGTCCGATGCGGAAAGCGCGATCGGTGGCCTGGTTTTCTACGGCCGGATTCCACCAGCGGTCGATATGAAAAACGTGATTAGCGCGGGTTAAATTTAATCCTGTTCCCCCCGCTTTGAGGGAGAGAATAAAAATCTTCGGTCCTTGGGGATCATTTTGAAAGCGCTCGATCATTTCTACCCGATCTTTTGTTTTGGTAGAACCGGAGAGAAATAATATTTCCTCGGTTAATTTTTTCTGAAGATGGGTTTGTAGGAGTTTTCCCCACTCGGCAAATTGTGTAAAAATTAAAGCTCGATCGCCTTCTGCTATCACTTCCTCTACCATGGCTTCTAAGCGTAATAATTTCCCCGATCTTTGACTGGTTTCTAAACTATTTTCTTTCAAAAAATGGGCGGGATGATTACAAATTTGTTTTAGTTGCATTAGCAAGGTTAAAATTAATCCATGTTTCTGAATTCCCTGAGTTTCTTCAATTTTCTGGAGCGTTGTCTCGACTAATTGTTGATAAAGTTGTCCCTGTTCTTTCGATAAACCACAAAAAATATTCATTTCCTGTTTTTCTGGTAAATCTTCAATAATATTTTTATCGGTTTTTAATCTCCGTAAAATAAAAGGACGGACGAGGGAACGCAAATTATGCAGGGATTCTTGATCGCCGTATTTTTCAATAGGAAGGGCAAAACGACGCTGGAAAAATGTTTGAGTTCCTAAAAAATTGGGATTGAGAAAATCCAAAATTGACCACAATTCCGTCAGGCGATTTTCTACGGGAGTTCCCGTTAAGGCAATGCGAAATCCTGCGGGTATTTTTCGCACTGCTTGGGATTGTTTAGCCGTAGAGTTTTTAATATTTTGAGCCTCATCTAAAACTAAACCTTGCCATTGTACTGCTTCCAAAGTGGACAGATCGCGATAGATTAAAGGATAACTGGTAATAACAACCGATTTATTTTTTACCTCTTGAGCAAAAGCTTGACCTTTTAATCTTTTTTCGCCATGATGCACAAAAACCGCCAGGGTGGGAGCAAATTTTCTTAACTCATGTTCCCAGTTATTAACCACAGAAGTGGGAGCCACCACTAACACGGGATTAACTAACATATCCTCTTCTTTTAATGCTAGTAAAAAAGCGATTAATTGCGGGGTTTTTCCTAAACCCATATCATCGGCTAAACAAGCACCTAAACCCCACTTTTCTAGGAAAGCTAACCAACTAACCCCCTTGATTTGATAGGGACGTAATTCCCCCCGAAACTCCCGGGGTGGGTTGATTAATTGAATCCCTTGATTGTTGTTTAAATTATCAATTAATTCCTTTAATGATCCCTCCGCTTGGAAATTGACTACCGGCAGTTTAGCAATTAGATTATTATCTCCTGAACTCAAGCGCAGGGCATCCTCCACCGAGAGATTCAGGGGAGCGATGGTATTATTTAAAATTGCCTGAGCTGCTTTGACATCCGTAGGCTGTAGGATTAACCATTTGCCCTCCACTTCCACCACTGGCGATTTTTTCTCTAATAACTTATCAAAATCTTTTTTCGATATTTCCTGTTCCCCTACCACTAATTTAAGCTGAAAGTTTAACAAACTGGTTAAACTTAATCTTTCTCCTTTTTTGGGAGTTACACTGGCAGCAATCTTAATTCCTAATCTTTGTTCATTACTACCAGCAGTTAAACCCGTTGGCAAAATTACCCCTAATCCCTGATCTTGCAATTGCCAAGCGATCGAGCGAATAAACTGATAAACTTCGATCGAATCAAGAGAACATTCCTCTGGGTGTCTCTGCTCTAAACTAATTCTAATCGGTTCGTACAATCGCGCCGCTAGTCCCAATCCTTTTAAGAGAATTTCCTGGGGATTATTGACAACTCTTTGATAACTATGATAACTTTCTTTGCCCTCTAACCAAATCAACTTGGCACTAATGAGAAAGTCGGGATCATCTAACGCTTGTAAATAATAGCTGAGTTTCCATACTGTTCCTAAACTGGGAGGTTGTAAGGATAGACAGACACGGTATTGATTCTCGATTAATTGGCGATTATTGCCATTAACTAAACTTTCTTGGATAGGAAACACCCAGTTATGATAAGCATTTTCTAGACGCTGTAAATTCTTGGCTTCTAAGGCAATGTCATGATGATCACCGCTTAAAGATTGTAGCCAAGGTTTCACCATCAATGAGGGGGAAATATTAACAGTACTATCTATCTTTTGTCGCAAACGAGCATCGACAATATTTTTTAAGCAATCGAGAATAATTGTTTGTGGTTCGCTATTTTCTTGATAGGCAAGACAGACCGGGGGGATGGTTTGGATAAACTTAGCTAAACGAGTGCGATCGATGGTACTATCCAGCAGGGGATACCAGCAACTTTCACCCTGATTTATTCCCGCTAAAAATTTCCCTCTTGCTAATAAATCTAAACTCCAACGGTGCAAATATAGCCAAAATCGTAGATCATTGCCGATAAATTCGGCCTTAGCTAGGGGCAATTTCTCCCATAACCGCACTATCATCCCCGCAGAAAAAGTTAATCCTGATATCTGCCATGGTTGCCAAGACAAGGATTTAGGTATAGGTTCGAGAATTTGCCCCGACAGCAGCGGTAAAAAATATTTTTTCCTAGGGGGGGAATAACTAGGCAGACTGAGCTTGATTGATTCTGGAGAATAGCAGTCAAGCTGAGGAGAAAATTTCTCGATAAATTGGGCTAATGCCCCGGATTCTAGACAAAAAGGATGATTTTCCTTTGTTTCACTTAATTCTTTCCCTTGCCACTGTTCACCCCAAAGAAAAAAAACACTATCTTGCGAACGAATCAGCCAATTACCGTGTAGAGTAGTCATTATAAAATAGGGAAATTCCTCTAAAAAACTTGCTGTTGAAAAGGTAACAAATCTCGATTTTGTCGCTTCTTCTGACCTTAAGAGCCTCTCATCTTCTATTTTAGTTGACAAGGGCTGATTTCTCAAGCAGAATCTAGTTAAGCGATTAGCCCCGATCGAATGGTTATTATCAATAATAATAAATAGAGTTATTTTAAACTATGTACAAATCGATCGCCCTAACCCTCGTCCTCAGTCTTCCCCTGAACTTCTCCCTAGTTGGTTGGACGGAAGATTTAAACCACCTACAGCAATTATTATCGACCCGAAAATGTCCCCAATGCGATCTGAGCGGTTCAGGGTTAGTGCAATCGAATCTAGTCGGGGCAAAATTAAATGGGGCCAATCTCGTCGGTGCTAATCTTAGTCAAGCTAATTTAAGTGGGGCGGATCTGAGGGGCGCAAATTTAACTGGAGCCTCTCTTTTTGGTGCTAATCTGACTGGAGCGAACTTAACTGGCGCAATCTTGACGGGTGCGGATTTAAGAGGCGCTTATCTCAATAATGCTAACCTCGAAAACACTAAACTAGATACTGCATACGTGCAGGGTGCGGTGGGAATTCCCAGTAGTGCCGGTACTCCTGAACTATTCTACGGACTAGGGATGGTGGAAGGAAAACAGGGACGCACCAGTGCCGCCATAGAAAATTTTAATAAGGCCTTGACAATCAACCCAGAATATGCTCCAGCTTATCTGGCCCGGGCCATGGCTCACTATCGTCTGGGACAAAATGCTCTAGCGGCCCAGGATGCTCAAATGGCTTCGACTCTCTTTCAACGCCAAGGCAATACCCCCGGTTACGAAGCGGCAGAGAATTTTATTAAAGGCATGGAAATCGCCCTAAAACCGCAAGAACAAGGTGGTGGCAACGCTCAATTAGACCAAATGGTGCAGGGGATTGGTTCTCTGCTCTTACAGTTTGTTTTACCCGCTTTGGGACTGTTTTAATCCTCGTCCCCCGGTTCTTCTAAATGTTCCGAGACCGCGTAATAAAGGTCAAGAACATGATGATCGGCAAGGCAATAAAAGACTCTCCGTCCCTGTTTTTGGTATTTAACTAATCTTAAGGCTCTTAGGGTTCTTAACTGGTGCGATACGGCCGATTCACTCATCCCTAACTCGTCGGCTAAGTCACAAACACATAATTCTTGTTTGGCTAAAAGCGATAGAATTCTGAGGCGGTTGGCATCCCCCAAAAGGCTGAAAAATTCGGCCATTTTTTGGGCTTTTTCTAGTTCTAATCCCTGCAAGTGCTGGAATTTCCCCTCTTGGTGATGGGATTCCCCACAAACCGGTGCTATTTTCTCTATGGCCATGTTTTTTCCCGATCAGTTATTAAGGGAAAGTTGAGAAAGGGGGGTATCGATCGAATCTTCAATGCCGATACTTGTCCCTTTCTTCCCAATAACTAAATTTAACCGCAAATACAGCCCTGGTGTCCACAGCCTTTCCCGTCAACGTGACCATCGGCACAAGCTTGGCAACAGTAGTATTTATCGTTTTTTTTGATGGCATCGGCGATCGATACTACACAGTCACAGGATTTACAAGCACATTTCATGGTGGTGTCAGCGATCATGGTTACTACCTCTGAACTTCTTTACTGACTTTAGTATAACATCTGAACAGATGTTCATGGATTGAATAAAGTTAAATTTTTCTAAAACTCAGACAGGAAAGTTAGAGCAGTCATCTCAAGGGTAAGGTGGGAAGTTCTCCTTAATGTTTTTAGACGCAGAACGACCTACCAGCGATCGCCAGCCTCATAAATTGCTAAACGTCCGACACCTAGATATAATCCGGGAGAATTCTCACCGGGGGGATAAGCAGTGATTCCAAACTGATAGACACCACCATAATCGGGATTTCGTACTGGTTTCAGACCGATGGAAACGGTATTACCGGGGGGGACAGGAGGATCAAAAATGACCGTAATCGTCTGAGTCTTGGGGTCAAAGGTAGTGGATTTTAGGGTTAATTTTTCGCCTCGCTGATTGCGATCGCCAAGAAAAGCAAAGGTTTGATCAACAAGAAAAGCAATAGTTTGAATATTAGGCTGCTGTTGTATGGTTACTTTGGCCAAGGGCGCCCCGAGAGACGGCGGTAGAGCGATGGTAAGATAGTATTTGGCCCCCCAAGTACGCACGGATTGGAAAGTAGCGAAAAAATTAACCAGAGTAGGAGAGCGCTCAAAAAATATTCTGCCATCGGGAAATTGTCCTGCGAGGGAAACAGAAGCATCAAAAGCGAGTATAGCAATCAAAGCGAGTTTAGATAGACTTTCAGTCTGTTTTAAGGGTAAAAAAGGGATTTTCAAAGCAAAAGCTACTATAAAATATTGATTGTCAAGGGGAATTATAGCAAATTCACTTAACCCTAAACCTCTGCCATTGTCAGTGATCAGGAGTCAGTGATCAGTGATCAGCTTTTTTCTCCCCACTCCCCCACCCCCAACACCCCACACCCCACACCCCACTTCATAATTTATAATTCATAATTCATAATTCATAATTCATAATTCATAATTCCCCAACCCCGAACTTGCAATGTATCTAGAACACCTGCACCTTCACAGTTTTAGAAATTATGCCGAACAGGTGCTAAAATTCGAGTCCAAAAAAACAATATTATTGGGCAATAATGCTCAAGGAAAATCCAATTTACTAGAAGCGATCGAACTTTTGGCCACTCTCAAGAGCCATCGAGTCAGCAAGGATCGGGATCTGGTGCTAGAATCGGACTCGGAGGCGAGAATTTTTGCTAGGGTTAATCGTCTTTATGGAGCATCAGAATTAAGTTTAATTCTCCGTTCTTCCGGTCGTCGCACCGTGATCCGTGACCGTCAACCCCTGCGCCGTCATCTCGATTTTTTGGGCGTGATTAATGCGGTACAATTTTCTAGTCTCGATCTGGATTTAGTGCGCGGTGGTCCGGAAGCTCGCCGAGATTGGTTAGATACTTTATTAATTCAATTAGAACCCCTATACGTTCATATTTTACAGCAATATAATCAGGTTTTACGACAAAGAAATGCCCTATTAAAAGAGATTCGTAAACAGGAATTAGAGGGAAAAGTTTATGGAGATTTGTCCCAACTAAAACTCTGGGATTTACAACTAGCAGAAACCGGTTCAAGAGTTACGAGAAGAAGGGCGCGAGTCCTGCAAAGATTAATTCCTTTAGCCCAAAAATGGCACGAAAGTATTAGCGGAAAAACTGAATATCTAGAATTACAATATGTTCCCAATGTGCCTTGGGTAGAAGATGATGTCAATGGGGTACAAAGGGCTTTTTTAGATAAGATTGAAACCCGTCGTTTGGCAGAGAAACAACTAGGGACATCGGTAGTCGGTCCGCACCGGGATGAAGTGGATTTTTTAATTAACCAAAACCCCGCTAAATCCTACGGTTCCCAAGGACAACAAAGAACCTTAGTTTTAGCCTTGAAATTAGCGGAATTACAGTTATTAGAGCAGATTATCGGAGAACCTCCCCTACTACTCCTCGATGATGTTTTAGCGGAATTAGATATCGAACGACAAAATCAATTATTAGATGCGATCGAAGACCGTTTTCAAACTTTAATTACCACCACTCATCTCAGTTCTTTTGAGTCTCGCTGGTTGCAATCTTCCCAGATATTTTCTGTCAAAAAGGGACATATTTTTTATTAGCCTATAGCCTCTCTTTATTTTGCTCTTTGTCTGTATAAACCCATAATAATAAAACAGGCTGCAGGCCTGTTTTATTATTAGCTTAAGAATAATTAAGCCTACCTAATCTCGCGCACTACCGGCTTACCGTCGATAATTTCACCGACGAGAATCAGATCAGCAACCCCGACAAATAAACCATTTTCTAAAACCCCCGGCATATTATTAATAGTTCTTTCCAAATCAGCCGGATCATCGATACTATCAAATTTAACATCGATAACTAAATTGCCTTGATCTGTCACCACGGGGCCAGCTTTTTTCACTCCCATGCGGAGAGAAGGTTTACCACCGAGGGCCTCTAATTTCAGCATCACTGGAGTCATGGCCATGGGTAACACTTCCACCGGCAAAAGAAAAGTCGATCCCAACTTATCCACCAGCTTATTGCCATCCACTACCACGACAAAAATATCGGCGAGACTATCGACAATTTTCTCCTGAGTATGGGCAGCACCGCCGCCTTTAATCAGGTTTTTCTGGGGATCCACCTCATCGGCCCCATCGATAGCGATATCCATCTTGGCGATGACATCGAGGGTAGTGAGGGGAATTCCGTACTTCCTGGCCAAAACTTGCGCTTGAAAAGAAGTAGGAACCCCGACAATATTGCTGATTTCCCCGCTTTGCAGTCTAGCGCCCAGATATTCGAGCGCGTAGGCCGTCGTTGAACCAGTTCCTAATCCCACGACCGAATTAGATTGAACTAGATTAGCGGCGGCCTTCCCGACCTCCTGTTTCATGATAATGACCGGATCGATTGCTGTCATGATGCACATTCCTAAAAGCGATATTTTGAACCTCTTAGTTATCGGCTATCCCTTGCCCTCTTGTCAATGGAATTAGGGATTAGTGGCCTGGGCTGCTAACATTTCCTTGAGTTTAGCCAATTCATTGGCCCAACGGGGATCTGGCTGTAAAGCGTCACCATCGCTGGTAACTTTCGGGGCATTATTGCCACCCCGTTCAGCCTTGCGTTTTTTGCCGCTGCCGCCGCCACTGGATTTGCGCGGTGCTGCCGTCGTCGGTTTCGGAGTTGGTCTTTCGACTTTTTCGGGGGTTTCTACGCTGGCCTCTGGGCCTTCTGCTTCTTCTCCTTCTTCTTTACCTCCCTTGCTGCGGGGGAGAGCTTTCTCGATTTTGATCGGGTTTTCCATGAAGGATTGACCGTTGTATTTTTCGATAAACTGGTCAGCTAGTTCATCGCTAGGGACGGTAACGAAGGCAAAACCGCGACATTTGCCAGTTTTGCGATCTTTGATGACTTTAGTGGTAATCGTCTCCCCTTCATCAGCAAAAAGCGCCTGTAATTTTTCGCGCTCGACGGATTCTTTGGGCAAATTACCAACGTATAGACGAATGGACATGATGGATTCCTCCAAGTATAGGTTGATGTAAAAACTTGTGCGACATTCCCTGCCTGTATCCTGATTTTTTTAAGGCAAACAGAGCTAAGGAGGATGTTTCCCAGCGATAGGCTTGTAGTTTCTGCACGATAGCGGCTGTGGCCGTCAATTTCGACTATCCTTAACGATTTCAACGAGAGGGACGGAATCTAGGGGTTACGTTTTTTAGCTGTTAACAGGGCTAATCATTCAACTTACCCGATTTATGTCGCTCTATTCGATTATTACAGAATGTTTACACAATTTGTCAAATATTTTCTCTCGCTCTGGGCTGTCATGGAAAATATAAGTATAACTACTTAAGTATTTGTTCACAGTAAGCAAATTTTTATGAAAACTCTTGCTAAATGTATCATTATATGCTTCTTTGCTTTTGGCGCCGGGGTATCCTAGCCAAGAGAAGGGAAAAAGCAGAACCCTCTCTACAGGTACATTGACACTTTGTCAAGTATTTGTTACATTAGTTAAAAAAGGTGATACCAATCACCCATCTCGCTTGTTATCAACCACTGTCTTCATCGAGGAGGAACACCATGTCTCAACCGATCGAACTTTCCTTAGAACAACAGTTCAACATTCGTTCTTTTCAGACTCAGGTAGAAAAAATGAGTCAGGAGCAAGCGCAGGATTTCCTGATCAAGCTCTACGAACAAATGATGGTCAGGGAAAATATGTACAAAGCTTTTCTCAAACACCAGTGGGGTCTAGATTCTAATCCCTGGGCCCCCCAGTAACTCATTTCACCCCTGCGGGCGACCTCTTTCTCCGGCTGGGTTTCTGCGGAAACGAGCTAGGGATGCGGGGCGCATTTCTTCACCTTTTTAGTTATTCTTAGGGAAGAATAACCGAATTGCTAGGGGTTAATTTATGTTCGAGCGCGCTTTGATCTGTACAGATCTTTTCGATGGTCTCCATCGTCTTGTCCATTGTGTGCCACACTTAGCCCTGAGCGGCTTAAAACAAGTTATCTTCCTCCACAGTATTCCGGTTTGGGAACAACCCACCCTAGCTGCCGTAGATCAAGGAAAAATTGACGCGGCTAAAGAAAAATTATCCCCAGCTTTAGCAAATATTCCCGACGGTATGACAGTTATTGTCGAAATCTCTAACCGTCGTCCCGTGGATGCCGTGCGGGAAATCCTCGCTCATCACTCTATTGACGTGATTTTGATGGGAAATCCCATGCGCGGTGCTGTCCAAGAAAAATTATTCGGTAGTACCAGTTTAGCGATCGCAGGTATTACCGATATTCCGCTGCTGATTTTCCGACCGCAATTATTATCAGTTTATACTCACGATGAATTAGCCCTGCGCTGTCAGCATCTCTGGAAACATTTATTAATTCCCTACGATGGCAGTCCCGACGCGATTTATCTAATTGAACAGATAGAAAAATACGCTCAAACTCGCTCCCCTGGCTCTTTTGAGCAATGTCTCCTCGTCCGGGTAGTGGAAAACATCAGTCGCGATCCCAGTGTCACCGAATCTCGTTTAAATGATGCCCGTCAACAATTAGAATCGGTGCAAGCGCGACTAGAAAAACTCGGTTTGCAAGTACAGAGCCAAGTGCGACAAGGAACACCTGTATTAGAAGTTTTGACGGCAGCAGAAGAAAATGATATAAGTGCCATCGCAGTGGCTACCTGCCATCGTTCCAATATGTTGGAATGGTTAGCAGTGCGTCGGATTAATGAAGATATTCTTCATCAACTGTGGTTCCCCTTATTATTTTTCTCCCCCAAGGGATAGACTGGAAAAAAAGGCTCTCTTGGGGAGAAACCACAAAGGCACAAAGGACACAGAGAGGAAGACAGATTCGATCGCTAAAATCTATCACACAAACGACAAGAGAGCCGCAAAAATTTGGGGAAAATTAACTTAAGTAAGTAGTTATAATTAAATTAAAAATAGATTTTGCCTCTGATCCCCCCTGCCCCCCCTAGGGTTGATTCATAGTAGGGTTGATTCATAGTAGGGTTGATTCATGAATCAACCCTACCCTTAATAAGGGGGGTGTCTGACAACTTTTAAAACCTACCTACTTAACTGCTCGATTAATCCGACAACTTTAGCCTTAATTTCATCGCGAACTCGGCGAAAAGTTTCCATGGGTTGACCATCGGGATCATCAATTAACCAATCCTCGAAAATTTCCTGTAAAACCCATCCTTCCGGCAGATTGACACCGCAACCACATAGGGAGATAACCGCATCGTAATCTTCAGGATTAAAATCCCTAATTGGTTTAGAAGTTTGGTCAGTAATATCGATACCAATTTCCCCCATAACTTCGATTGCTCCGGGGTGAACTTTGGCCGCTTCTAATCCGGAACTGGTGACAGCAATTTTACCCGCACCTAAAGTTTTAGCGAAACCTTCGGCGATTTGGGAACGACAGGAATTTTTTCTACAGGCAAACATGACTTTTTTCATGATTTTAACTCCTAGAAATTGATTTAATTAATAGCTTTATGGGCAATTGTGGCTATTTCTTTGGCGGCTTTTTCCTTCCTTTCACTATAGCGATCGGTCAGATAATCTACCTGATCTCGCAGGAGAATGGTAAACTTATAAAGTTCCTCCATCACATCAATAACTCGATCTCGATAGGGGGAATCTTTCATCGTGCCATCCTCGTGAAACTCCTGATAAGCTTTAGCCACCGAAGATTGATTAGGAATAGTAAACATTCGCATCCAACGACCAAGAATTCGCAGAGTGTTAACCGCATTAAAAGATTGGGAACCTCCGCTTACTTGCATAACTGCTAAAGTGCGGCCTTGGGTAGGTCTAACCGCACCAATACTCAAGGGAATCCAATCAATTTGGTTTTTGATAATGCCGCTAATATTGCCGTGAAGTTCGGGAGATGACCAGACTTGACCCTCAGACCATTGACTTAATTCTCGTAATTCTTGCACCTTGGCATGAGTATCGGGAACACTGCCATAAATCGGCAATTCACGCGGATCAAAAAAGCGCACTTCTGCCCCATATTCAGTGATAATTCTGGCCGCTTCTTCTGCTAATAAACGACTGTAGGAACGTTCGCGTAAAGAACCATACAGGAAAAGAATTCTCGGTTTGTGAGTCGATTGGATCATGGTGAATAATTATTTATAAGAACTCAAGCAACGAGGATCAAGAAGGGTGGCTTTTTCTGGATCTCTGGGAAACCAAAAGGCGGTTTTTTTACAGAATTCTACCAACATTAACATCACAGGTACTTCAATCAATACCCCCACTACTGTCGCTAAAGCAGCCCCCGAATTCAATCCGAATAACATCACCGCAGTGGCGATCGCTACCTCAAAATGATTACTAGCACCAATTAAAGCAGCGGGAGCGGCATCTTCGTAAACTAAATTGAGTTTGAGAGCGGCCACATAACTAAGTAAAAAAATCAGATTAGTTTGAATAAACAGGGGAATAGCAATCAGGAAAATATGCAGGGGATTACTAACAATTAAATCGCCTTTGAAAGCAAAGAGGAGGATTAAGGTTAACAATAAGGCAGTGATTGCCACAGGACTGAGATAGTGAAGAAAACGCGATTCAAACCAGGCCCGTCCTTTATGTTTAAAAATCCAGTGACGGCTATAGATACCAGCAATAAGCGGTAAACCAACGTAGATTAACACAGAAAAAACAATGGTCTGCCAGGGGACTACAAAATTATTAGCTGCCAGTAACCATTTACCTAGGGGAGCGTAGAGAAAAAGCATCGCTAGGGAATTGACTGCTACCATAATTAGGGTATGACCCTGGTTACTGTAGGAAAGATAGCCCCACATCAAGACCATGGCCGTGCAGGGAGCAATTCCTAGTAAAATAGCTCCAGCAGTGTAGGAACTAGCTAAACTTACCGTCTGTCCTCGGATAATCTCCGTTTGACTCAACCAAGGCAGAAACAGCCAGCCGAGAAAAAATTGAGCCAGCGCCACCATGGTAAAGGGTTTGATCAGCCAATTAACCACTAAAGTTAAAATAACTGGTTTGGGAGTACGGGCAGCCCGGAGAGCCTGAGAAAAGTCGATCTTAACCATGATCGGATACATCATGAAGAAAAGACAGATGGCGATCGGAATAGAAACGTTATAGATACTCATGGCATCTAAAGTCTGCGCTACGTCCGGAAATGACCGACCGAGGGCAATTCCCGCCAAAATACAGAAAATAACCCAAAGGGTAAGATATTTTTCAAAAACACTCAGGCTACCACCAGCTTTGGCGGCTTTAGGATTGATTTGATTAGTCATCGCACAAAGGTGGAAAGGGAATAATGGGAGATTGGGCAACCCACCTTTATTATTTCAAAAAAAGTTGATATGTCAAGGGTAAAAGCCAGTCATAAAGCTTTAATATTTCTAAAAATCTTGATTGGTTACTGATTTTCTTCGCAGAAACGAGCGGGGACGAGGGCGGCAAAACGACGATATTCCGATAGATATTCTTCTAGGAGAAGAAATTGAGATAGATTTAGGCTGTAGTAGATCCAACGACCCTCTTGACGACTGCGGACTAAATTGGCTTCTTTTAGCGTTTTTAGGTGAAAAGATAGTTTAGATTGGGCGATATCGAGATGGTCGCGCAATTCACAGACGCATAATTCCCGATGTCGCAACAGTTGCAGGATTTGCAGTCGCAGGGGGTCAGAGAGTGCCTGAAAACCAGTATAAATCCGGGTTAACGAGTCGGGAGATGTGGCCAGAGAGTTGAACATTGAGATTGCCCCTAGTGGGAAGGAAATAGGAAAGCGGGAAAATTCAGAATTGCAACAAAACTTTATGTATTTTTGTATCGAATCAGGAAAACCGGCGAATCATCCCCTGTATGATAGACAATGGTTTTGACCAGATTAGCCTTTAAAATCATTGTAGACAGGTTAGGAGACATCATGGAATTATTTGCGGCTCTCAATTTAGAACCCATTTTTCAACTCACCTTCGTGGCGCTAATCATGTTAGCTGGCCCCTTTGTCATTTTCCTACTAGCTTTTCGTGGTGGCGACCTATAAAAACTGCCTCCCCCCATTGTTATTCGTGCTTTTTTGAAATCTCTCCTCTTTAGGGAGAGATTTTTTGTCTAAAACACAGGAGTCAGTTATCAGTCATCAGTTATCAGTTATCAGTTATCAGATGTGACGCGATGTGCAACTAAAAACGACAGAATCAGGGTAGGGTTCCAGAGGATACTTTATCTCTGCTGATTTCTGAAAGCCTTGTAAATCAAGACTAAAAATATAGTTGCACACGGGGTGATGTGAGTTTTCAGTTCACTGTTTACTGTTTACTGGACGGCTACGCCGTGCCTTTGGCAACACTGAAAAAAGCTCCCCACTCCCCATCTCCTAACAATCGACTGCTAAGATCGAAGATAGCGATCGATCTCTCACTGCCACGATACCTGACAAAACTATCTATGATCATTAAAAATAACCCCTATTATCGGGCTGTAATCGGCTTTTGGGTGGCTTTCCTTGTGTTTTGGGGTTTTGGGAGTTTCTCACCCCTTCTTGCCCAAGCGAAAGAGGAACCAGCCGATGTACAATCGATTACCCCCTACCTTAAGCAATTTCAACAAAAAATTACCGAATTTCGCCTCGATAACGGACTAAAATTTATTATCCTAGAAAATCGCGATGCCCCTGTTATTTCCTTTGTCACCTACGCGGATGTGGGAGGTGCTGATGAACCAGACGGTAAAACAGGAGTTGCTCACTTTTTGGAACATTTAGCCTTTAAAGGCACAAAAACCATTGGTACTAGCGATTATCTTAGCGAGAAAAAAGTCCTCGATCGCCTTGAAGCTATAGACAAAGAACTGCAAGCGGCCAAAAAAGCGGGTAAAAGCGCAGAAGTGGCCAAATTAACGGAAGAATTTCAAAAAACTAAGGCAGAGTCCGAGAAATTCGTCCAACGCAACGAATACGGGCAAATCGTCGAAACTCAGGGGGGAGTCGGTTTAAATGCCACCACTTCCACCGATGCAACTAGCTATTTTTACAGTTTCCCGTCGAATAAATTGGAATTATGGATGTCTTTGGAATCGGAACGATTTTTAGAACCGGTGTTCCAACGGGAATTTTACAAAGAAAAAGACGTAATTCTAGAAGAAAGACGGATGCGGACGGATAATAGCCCCTTGGGTCTATTAATCGAAGCTTTTCTCGATCAAGCTTATACTGTCCATCCCTACAAACGTCCCGTTATCGGCTACGATCGAGATATTCGCAATCTGGAACCCTCGGATATCCAAAACTTTTTCGATAAATTTTATCCTGCCAGTAATTTAACCATAGCTATCGCCGGGGATGTGGACCCAGAACAGGTCAAACAGTTAGCTAAGGTTTATTTTGGTCGTTTTCCCGCTAAACCAAAACCCCCACAGGTGACAGTAGTGGAACCGGACCAAACCAAAACAAAGGAAATTACCCTAAAATTAGCCTCGCAGCCTTGGTATTTAGAAGGATACCATCGTCCCGCCCTCAATCATCCCGATCATGCGGTTTACGAGGTTATCGCCACTTTAATGAGTGAAGGAAGAACTTCGCGACTGTATAAAGCTTTAGTGGAGGACAGACAACTTGCCCTCGCTGCCCAGGGATTTAACGGCTTTCCGGGAGATAAATACCCGAATTTGCTGTTATTCTATGCTCTGAGCGCTCCTAATGTCAGTGTAGAGGAAGTAGCGCAGGGTTTGAATTTGGAGTTGGAAAGATTGAAAAATGAACCGGTTTCGGAACAGGAATTAGAACGGGTTAAAAATCAACTACGGGCAGCCCTATTAAGAGGTCTTGATTCTAACATGGGCATGGCGCGATCCTTGATTGAATACGAGGTAAAAACCGGCGATTGGCGTAATTTATTCGCCCAATTAGATGCTTATAATGCTGTCACCGCTGCCGATATTCAACGGGTGGCTAAAGAGACTTTTACCCCGGAAAATCGCACTATTGGCCGAATTTTACCGAAATAGAGAGATGGGGAGATAGGCGATTTTTCAGTGAGCAGTATTAGGTGAGCATTCCCTGAAAAAAAAGCTACCTTCTCTCCTCTTCTAGGTTCTGTGTGATAAGTTTAACTTACAATATGATCGATCGATCTTTGTGTCCTTTGTGTCTTTGTGGTTCGTTCCACCCCCTCGCTAGGAGGAATGTATCTTAGAATACATTTTACCCACCAAATCCAAGAGAGCCCCTTCTCTCCTCCCCAGTGCAGTCTTAACAAGTAATTTAGATACCAGTTAATCACCCACTGCAGGATCGCAGAATCCAACCCAGTAAGACTCCAATACCACCAAAGCGGACAATTTGCCAAAAAACTTCCCCCAGCAGTCCGCGACGGATTCCTTCCCAGAATAGGCGCTTTAATTCCCCTTCTTTGAGTAAATTGCTTTCTAAAATTACCTCTAATTCTTGAATCTGTTCGCGAATTTGTACCAATTCCTTTTCTAGTTCAGGTAGGGGATTTTCCCGCCATTGGGGTTCTATTTGGCTAAATTGTGCCTCTAGGTCTTTTTTTTGCTGTTCTGCTTCTTTGATCTGTCGATAACGGTCTTTTAGTGCTGCGATCGCCGCTTCGACTTCTTCAATCGCTTGGGTAAATTCTGCCGATTCATCGTTAGGGTATGGGTTTTCTTCTAAGGACATGGACTCGATGCGATTTCCTGCGTCTAAACTATAGTTATAGACGATTTTACGGTTTTACGAAACCTTTTGATTATGATTCCATCCCCTGTCTCTTCCTCATCTCAGACTATTGATCATCTATCTACCCTGGAATTAGCGCGGATTTTGGCGGAACGTTTGGCGATCGCACCGATTGACTGGCATCGTCTGAAGGCCAACCGTAATGCTCGGGCTGCTGAACAATTAGGGACGGCTTTAGTGTTTTTATTAGATAATCAGCCAGAAGAAGCACTTCCTCGGCTACAACAGGCTACAGGCTGGCTCGATCGCTCGATTTCTGCTCCTCCCTGTCCTTCTCACGGTCATGGTCATTAATTCAACCAGCGTTCCTGCTTAATTTGCTTACAAAGTTTCAGTTGGGTTCCTTGTTGATTCCAGTGAACTTGGTCGAAGATTTGATATAACATACACAGTCCTCGGCCATTTTCCGCTTCTTCGGGGGGAAAATCGGGGCAATCGCAACTACAGCCATGATGGTGACAACGGGGAGTAAATCCACAACCTTCGTCGGTAATTACCCAAGAATACTCGTCTTTACTGCTAGAAAATTGAACGACCACGGTTTTGGTAGGATCGAGATGATTGCCGTGTTTAGCGGCATTAACTAAAGCTTCTTGCAATCCTAATCTAATTTCTGGTTCTAATTCTTCGGGAATACTAGCGGTCAATAAATCTAAAATCGGACAAAGATACAAGGTGGAAGCGAAACTCATGGTGTTCCAGCTTCGTTTTCCTGTGGGCAGTGAAATAGCAATCACGCACTTTACCTCTAGCTTATATTCAATTACTGTTCTCTTACAGAAAGATTAAGGTCTCTTAACCGTCGATCTAGATGATTGCCATACCTAATGAGTCATATTTTGTCCCTTTTCTGTCTCTGAGATGGATTAGATATTTTTATGATTGATCTACAAACCAATCGAGAATCAAGGCAACTTTGAGCGGGTGATTAATTAAAAAAGTAGCTGATTGGAACGGTTCCTAATATGCTATTATCCTTAACCGTTGACTTTTGAGCTACAAACGGCTAAAGTGTCAGGTTTTTCCTCCTCTCTCATCCTACCATATTCGCTGTTTTTTGTCCAAGAAAAGCGACGCATTCGACGTGGGGAGTTTGGGGAAAGAAATCAGCTGTTTGCACTTCTAGCAGTTGATAATCGCCTGTTTTACAGAGATATTGCAAGTCTCTGGCTAAAGTTGCACTTTGACAACTGATATAAACAATGCGTTGACTTTGCAGCTGTAACAGACTATCAAGGACAGAGCGATCACAACCTTTGCGGGGCGGATCGAGTAGAATAATATCGGGTTTAACTGTCAGTTGCGGTAAAGTTTTTTCTACTGCCCCCAAAATAAAGGTTGTGTTGGTAATATTATTTAATTGGGCGTTAATCTTGGCTCGATCGAGGGAAAAGCTATAGGATTCTAGTCCAATCACCTCTTTAACCCGTTTAGCGAGGGGTAAAGTAAAAGTACCGATACCACAGTAGGCATCAATAAGAATTTCTTCACCTTTAAGCTCTAATTTCTGGCAAATAACCGCAAATAAGGCTTCAGCAGCCTCTGTATTAACCTGAAAAAAGGTATCGGCAGCCAATTGATAGGTTAATCCGGCGAACTTTTCGGTAATATAATCCCGTCCGGCGATAGTTGTGGTCTGAGTGCCAAAAATAGCATTCCCTCGATCGGGGTTATAATTCACGGTTACACCGACTAAATTGCCGTATTTTGCCAGCCATTGCCGCGCCTGGGTCTCAATTCCCTGTAAATTATTATCGGTACTAATCAGGGTTAATAAAACTTCTCCAGTGTGGCGGCCAATTCTCAGGGATAAATGGCGTAATTGTCCTTGGTGGGTCTTTTCATCATAAATTGACCAGCCTTGCTCCTGAATATCCCGTTTTATCTCTGCTAGAAACGGATTTAAAGCCTGATCTTGAATCGGACATTGATTGAGATTAATCAGATGATGGCTGCCGCGACGATAATAACCCGCTTGCACATTGCCGGTGGGGGAAAATCCGAGGGGATAAGTAGCTTTATTGCGATAAGCGAGGGGAGAATTACCGGTGAGGGGAGGATGAACCAAAGGATCGGTAAAACCACCAATTCTGGTTAATACCTCTTGTACTTGCTGTTTTTTGACTCGGCGCTGAAATTGATCCTCGATGTGTTGCCATTGACAGCCACCACATTTATCGGCGACGATGCAGCGGGGCCGGATACGATGGGGAGATGCTTGTAGAATAGTTTGTAGTTTGCCGATCGCATGACTTTTTTTGATATAGGTGATGCGAGTTTGAATGCGATCGCCAATGACCGTATCTGGCACAAAAATCACCTGTCCTCGGTATTTTCCCACACCTTCGCCCGTATGGTTGAGGTCAGTAATTTCGATCTCGATTAAATCACCTTGTTGCATAGTTAGGGAAACCAGTTTTCATCTAGGGTTTCTTCTCAGTAAAAATAACCCAACTCTATTCTACAATCAAAAGTTAATTTTTCTAAAATCCTAGATCAGCTTTGGCAATTTTGGCCGCCGCTAAAACTTCCTCATCGGGTAATTCTCGCCAGTCGGTCGCGCCTATTTCAGTATAGAATTTTTGATCGTAGGCGCGAGTACGAATTACCACCGGCATAGGGACTGCATGACCTAAAACTAAAGCCTGTTGTTTTGAGTCTAATTTCGCTAAAACTGATCGCAAACTTCCCCCTCCAGAAACCCCAGTAAATATGGCTTCGATGTCCTTTTCATCGTTTAATAAACAGGTGATTCTCGTCCCTACCTGAGACATAACTTCGTTATCAATTCCTGAAGGTCTTTGATCGACAATTAAGAGAGTAACAAAGTATTTTCGCATCTCCCTGGCGATGGTTCCAAAAATAGTTTGATGCACCACGGCAGAATCGAGAAATCGATGAGCCTCTTCAATGGTAATCACTAACTGTTGCGGCCGATCAACGGGGTTTTTAGTTTGTAAAAAATATTCAGCTTTTTTAACATAATTAGCATGAATCCGACGGGTGATCATATTGGTGGCTAACATATAGGAAAGCATATTACTTTGGGAGCCAAATTCAATAACAACGTGCTTACCCGCATCTAAAGCTTGCAACACCTGATCGATATAATTGTGGGGACAAGCACTTTTTAAATATTTCAAACTATCTAGACGCATTAATTTTCTCTGGAGGGACATAATTGATCCCGCATGACCTTGTTTTTCCGTACAGAAGATTTTAATATCCTCGTTACTCATATTTAATAACTTATTAATCCAAAATTCTCCATACTCGTTATAGAGAATATTGGCATTATCTAAACTAGCTTCCGAGATGCCTAATTCCCGACCGATTAAACGAATATCCTCGATTTCAATTTGATTATAACTTAAGAATAATTCCTGCGCTCCTCGTACTCCCCGGCGTTTGGTAGAATCGGGATCGAGGGTATAAATTTCTACCTGTCCGGGGAATAATTGACATAATCCTTTCACCGTAGAAACCTCCTTCCCCTCTTTCATCGCTTCCCAACCGTATTCCGAGTGCATATCAAACATGAGGTTAACCCCTGCTTGTTTGCGAATAATGCCCGAAATTAGTAATCTGGTTAAAAAGGATTTTCCCGTCCCGGATTTGCCAAAAACACCGTTACTACGTTCCACAAAGCGATCGAGATTAATACATATTGGCACGTCCATGTCAAGGGGTTGACCAATAGCAAAATTCTTTCTGGTGGGATCATCTTCCCAACCGAAAACCATGCGAAAATCCTGCTCACAAGCTTCATAAACTTGGCTAAAATGGGCGGGAATAGTTTTAACTGGCAGTAATTCTAAATCGGCGCTAGTTTGGGGTTGAAAAGAGCCTAAAGAAGTGTCAGAAACTGCCGGGGAATTACCTCCAGTCGGAGTAAACATGAGCATAGGCGATAGTTCAATAGTACCATAAGTACCGCTACCCGCCAAAACATCGCGCATAAAACTATCATCGGGATGGGGAGGATTCGCGATAATCCGGGGACTGGAGTTACCCAGGGAGACATCGGTGAGGAGACAGAAAAAACGCGATCGAGTGCCTTGCACCACTAAAAATTTACCGACGCGCATATCTTCTACGGAAATATCCGGATAAAGACGGATTTCTAAACCTTCACTCAGGGAACCTTGAATAACCGATCCGAGGGGCTGTTCACTCATGCTAACCTTGGTTTGTGGCGATCTATCCCCCTATTCTGTCACTTTTCCGTCAATAAGTGCAAACTCTATCGGGTACAGTCATCACTGATCAGTAAACAGTAATCAGTGAACTTAAAACTCAAAACTAATAACTGATAACTGATAACTGATAACTGATAACTGATAACTGATAAAGGGGTTTAAGAAAAAAAATCGGGTTTATCAACGGGAAGCAAGGAAATAGCCAAGGGCGAAGAGAAGGCCACTAAAAAAGTGGAGATTAACCGCTATAAACTTGCAGTTACTGACTAGCTGAGGTTGGTCGTGATTTTGGTTAACGTGGTTGACTAATTGCCAAGCGAAAGGGAGACTAAGGAAGATTAAGAGAGTGAGAGGGGGATAAACTTGCAGCAGGACAAAAACTACCGTTAAAACGTAAACGAGAACCGTCACCACCGTTAAAACTCTAGAACCTTTTAAAGTACCCAAACGGGCAATAGGTGATTTTTTACCCGCTTTGAGATCATCGGCAACTTGATGGAAATGGGAACAAAAAAGGATGATAGAAGTGGTAATCCCAATAATAATTGAAGCCCCTAGACTAGAGACAGAAAAAGCCCCGACTTGGGAATAGTAGGCAGCAGCAATCGCCAAGGGTCCAAAAGTAAAGAAACAGATAATTTCACCTAATCCTTGATAACCGAGACGGAAGGGCGGTCCTTGATAGGTATAGCCCAAAAAACAGCAGAGGGCGATTAATTCTAGGATCATCCAATCGCCTCGCCAATAACTAATAGCAAAAATACCAGCGATGCCCACTAATAGAAAAAGATTACTCAGCCAGAAAATTAAAGATTTATTACCGGTTAAATTAACGATCGAATGAGCTTTATTAACATCGATCCCGGTATCGGCATCAAAAACATCATTACTGAGATTTAACCAAGCGAGAATTAAAATAGCTGAGAGGATAAAAGTGGCAAACATCGGCAGGGAAAATCGACCTGTTTCCTGATAAGCGATCGCTGTTCCCAGAATAATCGGTATAATCGCCACACTATACATTGGTGGTTTCAGGGCTGCTAACCAGAGTTTTTTGGGTGAGGGAGTGGTGATAGTATCGGTGGTCATAGCTGAATAATAATCAGGAAAACTCGATCGCTCTAGGGGGAAAAAACGAGGGTTTAAGGTAGAATTATAGCTTTTTGTGCCTCAACTAGAAAGGCGGCATTTCCTATTTGTGGTGATAAACAGAAGTTATTAAAAATGGTAGGGGTGCGGGGGATGCGCCCAAAATTTAACATAGGGTGTTATTCTCTAGACGGTAAGCCGAAAATTCCTGTAACTTTCCTAGCCACCGATGAGAGCGATCGCTAAAGATGATATTCTTTATATTCACCATGAGGATGTACCTGTTTATAAAAAAGGGGGTTCAGTGGTGAGAAATAGTTATTTTTGGGCGCTAAAATCGATCGCCTGTGGAGCGCGTCGGGGACAGGATTGGGAGTTCGATGCAGAGGTGTGGGTGGCACTGGTGCGGATGTTGCTCTGTTTTGCTAATTCTGGTTATTTGGGCGATGGTGAGACAATTTTAGAGTTTACTGTCGATTGTCCCATTCCCGAACCTTTGCGGGGGATATCTACTTACTTTTGACTCTCCCCCGCTAACCGCTCGCGCGGTGTAGCGGGGGATTCTCGGTTCTTAGGCTTTTAACTAGATCGACCGAGTTTAACCCAGTCGATCCGCGTCAAATCGCCTCCGCGAGCGTTTTCTAACACGGTCAGTCCGACCGCGTTTTTTCCTCGGTTCTCAATTACCTTCGCTGATGCCGTATCTCTCGGTTCAATGTGGCCGCAAGAATCACACCGGTGAACTCTTTCCGATAACGCTTTTTTACCAGTAATTGCGCCACAATTCGGACAATCCTGGGAAGTTCCGTTTTTATCGACTTTAAGATAATATTTTCCCCGTTTCCAAATAACAAACGGTAGTATCTCGTTAATAAAACTACCGATAGCCGAATCTAGAGATTGTTTTCTAACGATCCCTCTAGACCAAGAAACGAAGTTAATATCTTCAACGAAGATGTTATCAGCGAGATCGCAAAGGTAATGAGCTAGTTTAAAATGCCAATCTCTACGAGTATTAGACACTTTTTCATGTAATCTTGCTATCTTCTCCTGAAGTTTTAACCAATTGCTAGAGCCTTTAGTTTTCCGTTTCAAGCGTCCTTGTAGCAATTTAAGCTTACTCTGTACTTTCAACAAAAATCGAGGGGCTTTGATTAAATCTCCCCGTGAAGTAGCAACAAAACTTTCAATTCCCGCGTCAATTCCTAAACAGGTCTTCCCTACTGTCATATCGGGAACTAATTCCGTAGATTGGAAAGAAACCGAAACGTAAAATCCCGACGCTTTGCGGATAATTCGAGCTTGTTTAGGCTCGAACCCAGACGGGTACTCTCTAGATTGCCTGATTCTAATTTTTCCCAATTGTGGAAAATTTAAGTATTCGTCACCTAAGAAGTTTTTTGACAGCGCAGGAAAAACAAAACTTCGCATCTTTTTCTTAAATCTAGGAAAGCCAAAACTTTTCGACTTCATCTGGTTAAACGCCTTATCTAAAGTTTTTAATACTTGCTGTAAAACTTGAGCGTTAACCGTCTTTAATATCGGATAGATTTTTTTAGCTTCCGTTAGATTTTTAGCTTGAACGAAGTAATTAGGATAGGGTTGATCCGCAGGAATTATGTACTCAGAAACTAGCGAACAGTGATCCGCAAGACACTTTCGAGAGTTTAACCAATCTTTCCGTTCTGAAAGAGCGTAATTATAAACGCTTTTGCCAACATCAAGAATGTGGATTATCTCTCGTTCCTGTTTCTTGTTTACCTTTAGTTTGTACTGGTAGGTAAGCGTTATCACTGTCGTTAGTTTCGTGATGTATAGTTAAATCATAACACTTACCGCCCAATATTTCAACTGATTACAATCATAGATTTTGTTCTGTTTATAAACTTACCGCTCATGTTGTATTCGTGATCAAATACCGACGAAAAGCTATTAATAATGAAATCTTAGTCCGACTGAAAGAAATATTTGTGTCAACGCTGACGAAATGGGAAAGCGCGTTGCTTGATTTCAACGGTGAATCGGATCACGTTCACCGGATTATCGATTACAAACCTGACATCGCTTTATCCAAATTAATCGCTAACCTTAAAACAGTTAGTAGTCGTTTAATTAGAAAAGAGTTTCCGTATTTGGCTGCAAAGTATTTCTACAATAAACCTTATTTTTGGACGGGAGCTTATTTCGTGGCCAGTTGTGGCGACATTACCATCGAACAACTAAAAAAATACGTCGAGAACCAAAACTCCCCGAAAGTGGAAACGCTACCGCGTTAGTTTTATTCTGGTCGTGATTCATCTCCCGTTAACCGCTACGGAGTTTAACGGGAGTCCTCTCGCGACCTTGAGATAGCCTCGCTGAGATAGTTAGCGGTGGATTCTACTAGGGGAATGGTATTTTCGTATAACATTCGCGTCGGTCCAATAATGCCGACACTACCGACGGGAGTATCTCCCTGTTTATAAAAAGCGGAGATAAGAGTACAAGGGCGCATGGATTCCAGAGGATTTTCGGAACCAATAGTGATTTTGACTTTTTTAGCTGATTTTTCCGGTTCTGGTCTTTGTAAAATCAGGGGTAAAAGGCGATCCTGTTCTGCTTCCAAGAGATGCAGTAACATTTGTACTTGTTGCCATTGGGCGAATTCTGGCTGTCGAATGACTTCGGCGACACCGTGGACGATAATTTCTGGGGTGGCAGTGGATTGGAGACTAGCGCTGATTTCTTGGCTTAATTGTTGGAGAAAATGGGTATAACGGGTAAATTCTCGCTCGATTTGCCGCCAATCGAGGTTAATTAAATCTGCCAAGCAATAACCTTTTAATTTTTCCCCGAGAAAATTAGAGAGGATTTGTAATTCTTCTGCTAATCCATCCTTCTTTTCCGTTTCCATAGACTCAGGAATCTCTATCATAACCGAGCGTGTTTGTAAACTATCTGTAACAATAATTAACATGATCTGCCGGCCTGAGACGGGGACTAATTGCAGATGACGCAGGGTATTGGTGAGGGTGTGGGGAAGAGTAACGATAGCGATATAACCGCTTAAACCGGCTAAAAGTTGGGTGGCCCGTTGCAGCAGACTTTCGAGACTCCAAGCAGGAGACTTAGCGTTTTTATGCAGATAATAGCCGATTTTTTCGCCGATACGGTCATCGGGAGTCATTAACTCATCGACGTAGAGACGATAACCCCAATCGGAGGGAATGCGTCCGGAGGAAGTGTGGGGTTGATAGAGTAAACCTTCTTTTTCCAGTTTACCGAGAGCATTGCGAATCGTGGCGGAACTAACAGTAAATTTGTACTCCTGCAGCAGAGTTTTCGACCCAACTGGTTCGGCCGTGGCGATATAATGTTGGATTGTGGCCTTAAGGATATGTTGATAGCGATCGCTGAGATGGTTTCTAGCGGACATAGGGGGATAATCTTAACAAAAGATTTATAAGATTTTTCTAGACAGTATAACGCTTAATCAGTTATCAGTTATCAGTTATCAGTTATCAGTTATCAATGGGGAGAAAGGGGATAGTTTACCCCTCTCTTTTCCTGATTGAGGCCATCAAAATTAGTAACGGGGAATATTAGGATCGACGAGGAGGGAATAAGCATCGATGCCGCCGTTAATATTCTTAACATTAGTAAAACCCTGACTTTGTAGCCATTGGCACATCTGTAGGGATCTCATGCCATGGTGACAGATAACGAGGGTTTCCGCTTGGGGGTTGAATTGGGTGGCAATAGTGGGCGACCATTCTTGGTATTGACTCAAGGGTAAAATGGTAAAATTGGCTACAGATGCGATCGCAACTTCCTCTGGTTCGCGCACATCAATAAGTTGTAAATTAGGATCATGATCGGCTAAACGGAGAGCGAGTTCATGGACGCTAATTTCGGGAATGCTCATAGATTTGGTCTTAAGAATCGGTTATCTTTCCTTTAGAGTAGCAAATCGAGGGACCCTGAGCGGTCAGGGACTTGCGTAGGAATAATATCGCAGCCAAGTAGGGGGATTTGGTCAGTGCCAGAGCGGGGGGGTGATATAATAGGGAAACGGCAGGTATTGAAGACATTGATGCTTTTTAGTACGCCGATTAATCGACAAGCTGAATTTCGATGAATATTGAACAAGCCGTTATCGAAAACTTGCGAAAACTTCCTTTAGAAAAACAACAAGAAGTCTTAAACTTCAGCCAATTTCTAACTCAGATAACTTCGCCAAAAATTGAAGAGATGACCTCCCACGAAAAAGCAGAAGATTGGCTAAAATTTCTGGAAAGTCAACCCAAGGATACCCCTGGATTACCCGATGAAGCCTTAGGGCGTGAAACTATCTATGACTAATGGCTAAATATCTATTTGATACTAATATTTTACTGAGGCTGAGTGACCGAATTTCCGCTAATTATGCCCTGGCAAGAGATGCGACCTATATCTTAATAGATCAAGGACATAAATGCTGCTTGACCTCACAAATTATCATTGAGTTTTGGGTAGTTGCCACCCGTCCTACTGAGGTTAATGGGTTAGGCTGGACTCCTGAAAGAACTAAAAATCAAATCAATCAATTTCTGAACAGATTCACCCTTCTCGAAGAAAACCCAGAGATATTTACCCTTTGGTTTCAATTAGTCACTGACTATAACATCAAGGGAAAAAGGACTCACGATATTAGGCTTCTGGCTGTTATGAAAGCTCATAATATCAACCATTTATTAACCTTTAATCCTGATGACTTTGTTACCCTTCCTAATATCATCATCGTTCAGCCGCAAGACTTACTTAATCCCTAATGGTGAGGAGAATTCTGGAGAACCAAAAAAGCGCATTTGCCCCCGGCTGGATTTCAGTTAAGCTTTGATTAGAGGTTATTGTAGGAGAGAGTTATTGATACCGAATAGATTCACCCAGATGTATTGCGCTGAAGCTATCTTGTCCTCGGTTTTTTATCCTCCGATTAATTTCTAACCTGTACTGCATTCTCTCCCCACTTCCCCACTTCCTACCTCCCAGCTTATGATTCCCCTACAATTAACCCTAAAAAATTTTCTCAGTTATCGCGAGGCAGTGCTAGATTTTCGCGGATTACATACTGCCTGTATTTGTGGTGCCAATGGTGCGGGAAAATCCTCTTTACTGGAAGCAATTACCTGGGCAATTTGGGGAGAAAGTCGCGTCTCGATTGCTGATGATGTGATTCATGCGGGCAGCGATTATGCGCGGGTAGATTTCGAGTTTAGTTATGGGGGAGAAATTTATAAAATTATCCGTAGTCGTCACCGGGGGGGAAAAGCTTCTGGTTTAGATTTTCAGGTGATTAATGATCAAAGTTTTCGTCCTTTGTCGGGCAAAAGTATTAAAGATACCCAAGCACAGATTAATACTTATCTAAAAATAGACCATAAAACTTTCATTAATTCTGCTTATTTACGACAGGGACAAGCGGACGAGTTTATGAAACAGCCTCCCAGTGGTCGTAAACAGATTTTAGCAGAATTATTACAACTCGATCGCTATGAAATTTTAGCAAATAAAGCTAAGGATATATCGAAACAATTTGATGGACAGTCCCTCCAGATTGAGCAGCAAGTAGAAACGATAAAACTCCGTCTTCAGGAGAAAAATTCCTATCGGGAACATCTCCAAGAGTTGAGTGGCCAAATTGACCAAATTAATCAAGAACAAGAGGCAAATAATCGGCGTTTACAGCAACTACAAGGGGAAGAAAATCAGCGTCAGAATTGGGAAAAACAGCTGCAGTGGCAAAGAGAACAGGAGCGAGCTTTATTAGCAGAAATCGAGAGATTAGACCGGGAAAAAGTTAGTCTAGACAATCAATTAAATCAAATAAGGACTATTCTTCATCGCAAAAATGAGATTATTACCGCACACGAGCGCCTAATCAATTTAGACCAGAAAGAGGCCAGTTTGTCAAGTCAATTGCAAGCTTGGCAACAGGCCCAGTATGATAAACAACAATTAGAACAGAAATTACAGCAAAAAATTAACGAATTTACCCTTCCCATCCAACAAACGAGCGCTCGTTTAGAAGAATTGGGAAGACAGGAACAAGAAACTCAAAAAATTATCGAGCAAGCGGGAGATATTCAAGCAGGATTAGAGAAGTTAAATTATCATCGTCAACGTCTTCAGGAATTGGATAGATTAGCTTTAAAATATGCTCCTTTAAATAGCAGAAAAGCTGATCTAAATATGCAGTTAGAACGGGAAAAAGCTAAGATCAATGCTCGTCGGGAACAACTGCAAAGAAATCGGCAACAATTAGAGACAGAAATCGCTCGTATTCCTGTACTAAGAGAAGAAGCTCTCAATTTAGCCAAACGAATTAAGGAACTAGATAAAAAACAAACCTATTGTGAACGAGTTGAAGAAAAGGAAACTCTTAAACAAGTGGATAAAAAAAGTTTATTGGAGCAACAGAAAAGATATGAAGAACAACTTTTAGAGTTAACTGATAAATTGGAAAAATTAAATATTCCCGATTCGGTTTGTCCTTTGTGTGAACAGAATTTAGACAGTCATCACCGTCATCAAGTAATCAGGAAAACCCATCAACATCAAGAACAAATTCAAGAGCAAATTTGGTCCCTACAGGAAAGGATGGCAGACTGCGATCGAGATTTAAAACGTTTACGCGAGGAATTAGCCCAAATTAAACAAGAATTGCCAATAAGATCGAGCCTACAACAAAAATATGTGCAGTTAGAAGTCAAGTTAGAAACCATTGAAGAAAAGGAAATAGAACTAGAGAAAACCGAGGAGATACTTGTCCAGTTAGAAGCACTTTTAAACAGTGGCAATTATGCCTTAGAACTACAGCAAGAATTGCAAATTGTCAATCAAGAAATCGCCTTCTTAAACTATGATGAACAAAGTCATGCTTTAGTCAGAGGAGAAGAAAAAAGATGGCGTTGGGCAGAAATTCAAGAATCAGAACTTAAGCAAGCAAACCGTCGTTTAGCTAATATCAAGGCCGAGAAACCTAATTTAATTAATCGATTAGCTAGACTAGAACAGGAGAAACAAGAACTAGGTCAAAACTCCCCACTTAAACAGGAAATTGAACGCTTAGAAAAGCTTATTCAAAACTTGAATTATGATCGCGGTGAACATCAGAATATTCAAAATCTGATCCGACAATTACAGGGGGTAAGATTACAGTATCAAGACTGGCAACAAGCAGAAAAAAATTATCCAGAAATAGCCGCTAAAATCGCTGACATTGAGCAAAGATTACAGGTGCGAAATGAGGATCACCAGAAGATAAATCAGGAGTTAGCAAATATTAGTCAAAAGATTGGTACTTTGACCGACTATCGCCAAGAAATAGCCGTATTATCGACTAATATTCAACAGCGAAGACAGATAATTGATGGATTGCTCTCCCAAAAAGGTCGGGTTGAGGAGAAGTTACATCAACTAGAAACTTTAGGTAAACAACTGACAGAAAAAGAGAGTGATTTAGCTAAAGTTAAAAAACAATATACAGTTTATAAAGAGTTAGCCATAGCTTTCGGCAAAAATGGCTTACAAACTCTGATGATTGAGAATGTTTTACCAGAGTTAGAAGCTCAAACTAATCATATCTTAGCTCGCTTAACTGGTAATCAATTTCATGTGCATTTTTTAACCCAAAAAAGCGGTAAAGGTACGAAGAAACAGCAACAAAAGTCAATCGATACTTTAGATATTATTATTGGTGATACCCGGGGATCCCGTCCCTACGAAACCTATTCAGGAGGGGAAGCTTTTCGGATTAATTTCTCGATTCGATTAGCTTTAGCGAGATTATTGGCACAAAGAGCGGGAACAGCCCTACAAATGCTCATTGTTGACGAGGGATTCGGAACTCAGGATGCGGAAGGATGCGAGCGCTTAATCGCGGCAATTAACGCTATATCCGCCGATTTTGCCTGTATTTTGACGGTAACTCATATGCCCCAATTTAAAGAAGCGTTTCAACATCGCATCGAAGTCCGCAAAACCGAACAGGGTTCTCAATTAATGTTATTATCCTAGAAAAAATATTGATGTAAATATGGAAAAAATTACCGTCACAGTAAAACTATTTGCTATTTATCAAGAAGTCTATCAAACTTCACAATTAAACCTCGAATTTCCTGCCCACACTTCCGTGGCAGCAGTGTTAAACTATATTATAGCCCCCTATCCTCAATTAGAAAGATGGCGCGATGTTACTCGTTTTGGAGTCAATCTTCAGTTTGTTTCGGGAGAGAAAATCCTCGAAAATGGTGATGAGATAGTTTTAATTCCCCCCGTTAGTGGTGGCTAAATGGAGATAGGGAAAATCACAAAAGTTGACTGTCACCTTTTTTCCTTGTTACTTTTTCCCTGATATCCCGTGTCTAACTGGCAAATTCCCCCATCGGTGTCTCTTCCCCAAGAGTTTTTAAAAATAGTCCAAGACTATACCCCAGAGTCGAATGGCAGCGTCGTGGCACAAATATTATGGCATCGCGGTGTCCGGGATGTGGTGACTCTGGGGACGTTTCTGGATGAGAAAGCTTATCAGTCAAAAACTCCCTTTGATTTTGGGCAAGAAATGAACTTCGCCGTCAAAAGACTGGAAAAAGCCCTAAATAAAGGCGAAAAAGTGGCTATTTGGGGTGATTTCGATGCCGATGGTGTCACCGCTACCAGTGTCCTCTGGGAAGGATTGGGACAGTTTTTCCCACCCTATCAACAGTTAGATTATTACATACCCGATCGCCAAAAAGAATCCCACGGCCTCAATTGTCCTGGTATCGAGAAACTAGCGCATCAAGGAACCAGTTTAATCGTCACCTGTGACACGGGAAGCACGAATATTGCCGAAATTGACTATGCAAACAGTCTAGGCATCGATATTATCATCACCGATCATCATACCCTACCCGACGAGCGCCCCGAGGTGATTGCCCTGATTAATCCCCGCTACTTTGTGGAAACCCATCCTTTCTATCATCTTTCTGGGGTTGCCGTTGCTTATAAATTAGTGGAAGCGATGTATTTAACTTTGGCAGATATTCCCAGAAAACCCCTAGAAAATTTACTGGATTTAGTTGCGATTGGTTTAATTGCCGATTTAGTCAAATTGACGGGAGAATGTCGTTATTTAGCCCAAAAAGGTATACAAAAACTGCAAAATACTCAGCGTTTGGGAGTTAAAAAATTACTCGATTTATGTAACAAAACCGGAGATAGACCGATGGATATATCCTTCGGTATTGGACCGCGCATTAATGCCGTCAGTCGCATTTATGGCGATGCTAGATTTTGTGTAGAATTACTTACCAGTGAAGATGAAAAACGTTGTCACGAATTAGCTGAACAAGCGGAATTAGCCAACATTCGTCGCCAAGAAATCCAACGGGATATTATTAAACAAGTTCAGAAAAAATTAGAGAGAATTGATCTTTCTACCACTAATGTAATTATTTTAGATGATCCCCAATGGATGGCGGGAATTTTAGGATTAGTTGCGGGACAAATTGCCCAAGAATACCAACGACCAACAATTTTATTAAGTACCAGTGAACCACCTTTTGCTAAGGGTTCCGCTCGGTCAATTCGCGAGATCGATCTCTATCAATTAGTATCCTCTCAATCCCATCTTTTACATCGTTTTGGTGGTCATCCTTTGGCCGCAGGTTTAAGTTTAACCATAGAAAATTTACCGCTATTTATTGAGGGAATTAATCAACAGTTGCGACGCACAGGAATTGATTTAACTTCCCTTTATTCCCAGATAGAAGTGGATGCGGTGGTGACGGTTTCCCAATTGGGAAAAAGTCTATTTCGAGAATTAAAATTACTGGAACCCTGCGGGATGGGTAATCCGACACCGAAGCTATTAATTCAAAATTGTTATTTTCAAAATCTTTGGCATAAAAATCTTGAGGATTTCAAAGGCAAAAAAATCGCTTATCCCCGGACAACTTTTGAGATCTGGGATAGTTCAATCGAGCAGGGTTTCCCCGGTATGTGGTGGGGTCATCACAAAGACGAAATTGCTGCCGATACCCGTTATGATGCCGTAGTCGAATTAGATTTTAATACCTACAAAAATCGCTATGAAGTGCGCTTAATTGCCTTGCAAACCTATCAACAAGAATCCCTAACCTATAGCAATAAAAAAGATTTTTTAATCGACAATCGCCATCGAGAAATTAATCAAGAAGTTAAGCAATTAAATCCCCTTTTTCTCCTGGAATGTCCCCGGGATTGGACAAAACTTTCCAGGGAATATCAACAGGCAATTTTACGCGATAAAAAGTTAGTTCTTGCCTATGCTAGTCCTTTAAAAAAATCCGCTCACACCACATGGATAAACCTTGTGGGGATTGGGAAATATTTAGCTAGAACTAAAACCAGTATTTCCCGTCAACAATTACAAAAGCGCTTAAACCTCAGTTATCATACCCTAGAATTAGGATTAATTTCCCTAGCAGAAAATGGCTTTAAAGTCAAGAAAAATCAAGAAAATTTATCCTTTGAATTAATCAATCATGAGGCAAAAATTAATAAGATTGAGCAATTTCTAGAAGCAGTGGCCCTAGAAAACTTTCTCCAGCAATACTTTGCTACTGTTCCCCTAGAAATACTGCAAACAATTCTTAATCATGAAGACTCGATCGATTTCTAGTTATAACCCTTATTTACTGATAACTGATAACTGATAACTGATAACTGATAACTGATTACTGATTACTGATTACTCCTTGACCGAAGAATTTCGGGGGTTTTGCCAGGGTATAAACTTCCGTATTTTGTGCGATTGCTTGACGAATATAGAGAGGAGTTTGTAACATTCCGAGTAAACTCATGCCATCAATTAAACGTAATCCTCCCGTAGTTGTATCGCTGATTAATTCATCCACCACCTCGGGATCGGGACGAGTATTTAAAGGATGATTAGCACAGAGAGTAAAACCCCAAGGGGAACCATAACTAGGAGTGGGAGCGCAATAGGAATGAACGTAGGGAAAAACTGCTTTTAAAGTATTCACCAAACGCGCATGATACATCACCGAAGGAGGAGAAACCGGGCCAGATTGCACTACCACAATGCCATTTTCTGCCAAAACTCTTTGTAGTTTTTCAAAGTATTCTTTCGTGAATAGGGGGAAAGAGGGACCCTCTTCGATGGGATCAACCAGATCCGAGATAATAATATCCCATTTATCGTTAGTGGTGTCTAAAACTTCTAAAGCATCGGCCACAACTAACTGAAAACGAGGATCATCAAAAGTGCCTTGGTGCATTTCGGGAAGATGTTCCTTACAAGCTGCCACCACATCCCCATCGATATCGATCATCATCACTTTTTCGATTGTTTTCCAACGCAATAACTCCCGCGTTGTCGCACCTTCACCACCTCCCAAAATTAAAGCAGTTTTTGCTTCTTGGTGGGCAATCATTGCCGGTTGCACTAATGCTTCATGATAAATAAATTCATCCCCCGTACAAGATTGCCATTTCCCATCCAGTACCAAGGCTTTTCCATAGGCCCCCGATTCAACAATATACATTTCCTGAAAAGCGGTTTTTTTGTAGGCTAAAATCCTGGAAACCCCATGACTATAAATGTCCCAGGGGGTAATATATTCGTTAACCCATAGATCCGCTTTTAGTTCACTTCCTGCCATAACTAATCCTCCTTGGGGTGAAAAAGGCACGATCCACTATTATACGACAATTGACAAAATTCGATCGATAACCTGAAATTATCTCCAGGTAATCCCGAAGCTGCCGATAATCGATCGCTGAAAAACGGTAAGCTAGAAAAGATTAGCTTCAAGTAAACTTCTAGCCACTAACCTATGACTAAAAACGAGACTACCGAGAAAAAGATTTTTCTCCTAGATTTTGAGAAACCCCTTTACGAATTAGAATCCCGCATCGAACAGATTAAAGAATTAGCCCAAGAAAATAGCGTAGATGTCTCGGAACAAATTAGTCAACTAGACGAACGAGCTAATCAATTACGTCGTGAAATTTTTAGCAATCTCACCCCTTCCCAAAGGCTACAATTAGCCCGTCATCCCCGGCGCCCCAGTACCCTAGATTATATTCAAGCCATCACCGATGAATGGTTCGAGTTACACGGGGATCGCGGTGGTTACGACGATCCCGCCCTTGTGGGTGGTGTTGCCCGTTTTAACGGTCGTCCTGTGGTGATTATCGGGCATCAAAAAGGCCGGGATACTAAGGATAATGTGGCTAGAAATTTCGGCATGGCTGCCCCCGGGGGTTATCGTAAAGCCATGCGTTTAATGGAACACGCCCATCAGTTTAATCAGCCAATTTTAACCTTTATTGACACCCCCGGCGCCTGGGCGGGGGTGGAAGCGGAAAAATTAGGTCAAGGAGAAGCGATCGCCTATAACCTCCGGGAGATGTTTCGTTTAGATGTGCCGATCATTTGTACTGTTATTGGCGAAGGGGGTTCGGGCGGTGCTTTGGGCATTGGGGTCGGCGATCGCCTATTAATGTTAGAGCATTCTGTCTATACCGTGGCGACTCCCGAAGCTTGTGCCGCCATTCTCTGGAAAGATGCCAAAAAATCCGATAAAGCAGCAGTTGCCCTCAAAATTACCTCAAAAGATTTAAAAGAGTTAAATATTATCGATCAGATCATTTCTGAACCCTCCAGAGGGGCCCATGCTGATCCGATTAAAGCGGCAGCCAATTTAAAAGCCGCTATTAGTGAAAATTTAGAGGCTTTATCTTTGTTAACTCCCCAACAACGGCGCGAATCTCGTTATCAAAAATTCCGCAATTTAGGCGTATTTTTAGAGGCTACAGCTTAATCAGTGAGCAGTGAGCAGTTATCAGATGTGAGTTTTCAGTGATTAGTTTGTTTTGTAGATTTGGAAGATTTCAGCTTGAGTTTGAGGGTTACACCGACAAAGCTATAATATTAATGGCAGGTTCAAGGACAGACCAAATGAAACAGGACGAGGTGCTGGCAATTCTAGAGGCACACCGAGAACAGTTACAAAAACTAGGGGTGCAATCTTTGTCTTTATTTGGTTCAGTGGCCAGGGATGAAGCTGATGCCGATAGTGATGTAGATTTGTTAGTAGAATTCGATCGACAAGGTGGTTTTTTTCAACTTCTGCAAGTACAGTATTATTTAGAAGATATTCTGGGATGCTCTGTGGATTTAGGAACTCAGGATGCCTTAAGAGAACATTTACGAGAACCTGTGCTTGAGGATCTGATCAATGCCTTCTAGAGATTGGCGACTTCGCCTTCAAGACATTTTAGAATCTATCAGTGAAATTGAACAGCGGACAAAGGCAATGACGTTTGAGGAATTTGCCAAGAATCAAACAAATATCAAAGCGGTTCTCTATGATTTTATTATTATCGGAGAAGCAACTAGAAATGTACCGAAGGAAATTCAGTCTCGCTATCCTCTTATTCCTTGGCGTTTAATGGCGGGAATGATAAATGTGGCAACTCACGAATATTTTCAAGTTAATTTAAGTAGAATTTGGGCAACAATTCGAGAAGATTTGCCGACCTTAGTACCACAACTACAAGAAGTATTAGCAAGGGAAAAAAAACCAGAATAGTTGCGGGGCATTTTTCATATTTATTGGGCAATTTAGCCTACTTTTGTGGTTTCTTTTTCGCTGGATTGGGAGGGTTTTAGTTTGCCCTTGAGGATTGAAGCTGCACCAAGATTAGCGGGGGTGAGGAGTGCTTGAGTCCTACGCCCCCACAGAACAACTAATATGTAGTAATGTAGGGGCGCAATTGACACCATGATGTCAAGAGAGTCGATTAACTAGCGCTAACTTCAGCGGGATAAATGCTAACTTGACGGCGACTTTTATCCTTGTATTCAAATTTGACCACACCATCAATTAAAGCGAATAAAGTATCATCGCCACCACGACCGACATTTTTACCCGGGTGAACTTTAGTACCCCGTTGACGGATGAGAATATTTCCCGCTTTTACCACTTGACCACCGTAGCGCTTAACGCCTAGGCGTTGGGAACGAGAATCGCGTCCGTTGCGGGTACTACCCGTACCTTTCTTATGAGCCATAATTTCTCTCCAAATGCTTTTTTGATTCTAAAAGTTATTCTTCTTTATCGCTACTATCTTCCACAACTTCAGCGCCGGAGGTAGCAGCAGTGGCGACTAGGGTTTTACCGTTATAATTGATTGAATCAATCATAAAACGGGTAATTTCTTGACGATGACCGCGTTTTTTACGAGTTTTCTTTTTCGGGCGCATTTTATAGACAATAACTTTTTTGCCCCGACGATGTTGCATGACAGTGCCTTCCACGGTAGCCCCTTCGATAAAGGGCTGACCGATGCTAATATCATCCTCATCATGGATTAATAGCACTTTGTCGATGGTATGGGTACTTTGTTCATCGACGGGAAGAAGTTCGATATCGTAATAGCGACCGGGTTCCACCCGAATCTGTTTGCCACCGGTCTCAATAATCGCGTAACTCATAAATTTTCTGCGCTCGTTTTGCCGTACAGGTAGCCGAAAAAAATTCCAGCTTTTGTGCTAATGTCTTCACCTGATCCGAGCAGGAATTGACACAATTTACTATTATCTAATATTCGGGCGGCAATTGTCAAGCTTTTAGCCCACCGATTGGCTATATACTGAAAATAATCTTACGAAAAACTCAATTAAACCGTTATGGAACAGTGGGAAAGCAGAGGACACCTGTTAACCGAACAAATTAACCCAAACAGCCTCAATTTAGACCAATTAAACCCACTCGAATTGGTGGATCTCTTCAATCGCGAGGATGCCCAAACCCTAAAAGCGATCGCCATGGCCCGGCAAGAATTGGCCCTAGCGATCTCCCTGACCGGTCAAGCTCTGGCTAAAGGTGGTAGACTCTTTTACATTGGGGCGGGAACCAGTGGCCGGCTGGGGGTTTTGGACGCGGCCGAATGTCCTCCCACCTTCTGCACTCCCCCGGAATTGGTACAGGGAATTATTGCCGGTGGAGCGGCGGCGCTGGTGCGTAGTTCCGAAGATTTGGAGGATAAAGCGGAAGATGGGGCGGCCGTGATTGCCCAGCGAGAAATTCACGAATTAGACGTGGTAGTGGGGATTACCGCCGGGGGTACTACTCCCTACGTTCACGGGGCTTTACAGGCGGCAAAACAGCGAGGTGCGACGACGATTGCTATTAGTTGTGTCCCCGCCGAACAAGTGGAGATCGCGGTGGATGTGGATATCCGCTTATTGACCGGACCAGAACTTCTGGCCGGCTCCACCCGCCTGAAAGCGGGAACAGTGACGAAAATGGCTTTAAATATCCTTTCCACAGGGACAATGGTCATGTTAGGCAAGGTTTACGGCAACCAGATGGTCGATGTGGCTGTTACTAATCATAAACTCCATGACCGCGCCCTGCGGATTATCTGTAACCTTAGCGATATTAGTCGTGAGGAAGCGGCAATTTTACTGGAAAAAAGTGGCCGCCGGGTTAAACTGGCTTTGTTAATGCAGAAAACGGGACTTTCGGCGGCGGCAGGACAAGAATTGTTACAAAAGCATCGGGGTCAATTACGGGCCGCCCTGCAAGCTTATAATCAAATTGATTGATAAAAACCTATTGATTTTGACTTTCCTATGGTTAATATTTCTTCGGAAATTGCTGCGGTCGCTGTTATTTTCCTCGTCGCTGGTGCTATCTTGACTTGGAGTTTTTATCGAGCTAAACCCTACGGCCAACTGGGAATTTTACCTTGGTTACAATCCTTGGTACTAATTGCTCCTTGGTTAATTTTTTTCGGGCTATTTGCGGCGGGAATTTATCTCAATCTAGCGGTAATTCTCTTTTTACTGGTTGCTTCCACCATTATCTATATTTATTTGGGCAACCGTTTACGCTTACTGAAAACCAATCAGATAATTGAACCGAAAGTTAACCCAGCAGTTAGCCAGTCCGTTACTCCTCTAGAAATCCCAGCAGCGGTGACAGCAATTGTACCGGATGTGATGCCAATTACCGAAGAGGATTTAAAAGTTATTCAGAGCATTTTTGGGATAGATACTTTTTTTGCCACCGAGACTATCTCTTTTCAAGAAGGGGCTATTTTTAAAGGCAATTTACGAGGAGAACCGGATATGGTTCACTCTCGCTTAACCCAGAAATTAAGTAATCATTTTGGCGATAAATATCGTTTATTTCTGGTGGAAGGAACCGAGGAAAAACCTGTGGTAATTATCCTTCCCAAAACTAACGATCCTAGTCCTGCCACTCTTGCTCAAAAAAATCTCTCTTTAGTTTTGTTAGTAGCCACCATTGTCACCAGCTTAGAAGCGGCGGGAATTTTATTAGGTTTTGATTTGTTTAGTAATTGGCAGAGATATCGAGAAGCGATTCCCCTGAGTTTGGGTTTATGGTCGGTATTAATTGCCCACGAAATCGGTCATCTAATTATCGCTAAACGCCATAATGTTCGTCTCAGTTTACCCTATTTTCTTCCCACTTGGCAGATTGGTTCTTTTGGGGCGATTACTCGTTTTGAATCTTTATTACCTAACCGCAGTGTCCTATTTGATATAGCTTTCGCTGGTCCTGCTTTGGGAGGTTTAGTTTCTTTAATCTTATTAATTGTTGGACTAACTTTATCTAATTCTGCCAGCCTTTTTCAAATCCCTAGTACCTTTTTCCAAAGTTCGATTTTAGTGAGTTTTTTAGCGCGGATAGTTTTGGGTGAAGAGTTACAAAATGCCGTTATCTCCGTGCATCCTTTAACTGTTATCGGTTGGTTGGGATTGGTGATTACCGCCCTTAATTTACTGCCCGCCGGACAGTTAGATGGTGGCAGAATTATTCAGGCTATTTATGGTCGCAAAATTGCCCGCCGTACCACTGTCGCCACTTTGGTCATTTTGGGCATTATTTCCTTAGTTAATCCCAGTAATCCCATTCCTCTCTATTGGACAATTTTAGTCGCTTTTTTACAAAGAGAGTTGGAAAGACCTAGTTTAAATGAGTTAACCGAACCCGATGACAACCGCGCTGGTTGGGGTTTATTACTACTCTTTTTAATGTTGGCGACTCTGATTCCTTTAAGCCCTAGTTTAGCGGGACGGTTAGGCATAGGTGGCTAAATACTTCCCCGAAATTCTTGCCATTGATTACCGTCAAAAAAAGCTTGACAAAAACTCAAGTCTTGACTTATAATTTTCTTATAATGGGAATCCGTGTCCGCCTATAGACCCCTGATTTTTCCGTAAAATATAGCCTCCAGCATTTACCCCTGAAGATTTGACTTTTGGAGTTGCTCAAAATGTCTAACGAAACTGTCACTTATTCCCTAGAAGCTGTCCTGACAAGGATTGAGGGGAAAATCGACTCTCTGGAAAAACGCCTTGACGAGAAAATCGACTCTCTGGAAAAACGTATTGACGAGAAAATCGACTCTCTGGAAAAACGTATTGACGAGAAAATCGACTCTCTGGAAAACCGTATTGACGAGAGATTTGACAAGATAGAAGACCGGTTAACTAAAGTAGAAATAGGACAGGCCGAACTCAAGGGAGATATTAAAGCTTTAGACGAAAAAATCAATGGATTAACTGCAAGGGTTGCCTATCAGGAATTCACCAATCGAGGGATTCTGATAGCACTGGTGGTCGCTATTTTAGGAGGTGCCGCTAAACTTTTTGGTTTTTTCCCTAATCCTTAGAAGTTGCCGGTAGCCGTACCTAGTAGATAGGCTCTTCCCCAAAATTTTTCGCTCATTACCCCGATCATCCGTTAGAATAGATTCAGAATTCAAGGATAAAATCTCATCTATGAATCCCGTTGTTTTGGTGCATGGTTTTCTGGACACTACGGCTGTTTTTAAACCGATGAGCGAGTATTTAAATTATCATGGTTGGCAGGTGCATAGTTTTAACCTAATTCCCAATCATGGTTACGAAAAGTTAGAAGTTTTAGCCAGTCAGGTGGAGAATTATATCGAGAAAAACTTTGCTAAAGAGCAGAAAGTAGATCTGATTGGGTTTAGTATGGGAGGATTAATTACCCGCTACTACCTGCAAAGATTGGGAGGAGTGGCAAGAGTGCAACGTTACCTAAATATTTCTGCTCCGAATCGAGGCACTTTAACCGCGTATAGTTTACCCTTAGATGGGATTAGACAAATGCAGCCGGGGAGTCAATTTCTAGAGGATTTAAATCAAGATTGTCAACAAATTTTAAATAAAATTAAAACCACAATTATCTGGACTCCCTACGATTTAATGATATTTCCCGCCCATAGTTCCCGTTTATCGGTGGGCAAAGAAATTTCGATTCCCGTATTGCTTCATGCTTGGATGGTCAAAGATAGCAAAGTTTTAACAACAATTAAAGAGACCTTATTAGAATAGAAATACTGGTTGTCTCCAATACCGGAACAAGGTCAAAATATGACCAATAAAAACGTTAATTATCATCAAAAAAGCTTGACTTAACGTTATAATTGTGCTAGGCGATCAAATTCCCCTAGGTGTCACCATGTCCACTCAAGAACCCACCCTAACCGATGTTCTCAACGAATTGAAAAGCTTCCAAACAGCAGTAAATCAACGTTTTGAAGCGATAGACCAAAGTTTTGAGGCTATAGACCAACGTTTTGAAGCGATAGACCAACGTTTTGATGCTATGGGGCAACGTTTTGAGGAAATAGACCAACGTTTTGATGCTATGGGGCAACGCTTTCAGGAAATAGACCAAAGATTAGACAAACTCGACTATAAATTTGACACCTACGAAAAAGCCTCCGAGAAAGTGCTGAGATTGGCCACGACAATTATTATCGCAGCCGCCACCGTAGCGGTTTTACCCTCGGCCTTTCAGGCAATCGGTCCCCTATTAACCCAAATCATCGCCGCCGGCAATAACTAACTTGTGATCGAGACTTGACGATTGCATGGTATGATAAAGGTTTTGGAACTATTGTTTTAGGTCAAGATCATGGCGAAACGAATGCAGGTTATCCTCAATCAAAAAGTCAGCAAATTAGGTGAAAATGGCGATGTGGTGGAAGTGGCCCCCGGTTATGCGCGCAATTACCTTATCCCCCAAGGTGTGGCCGTTTTAGCCACCAAAGGCGCGATTAAACAAGCAGAATTTAGGAAAGAAAAAGAGCGTCAACGTCTCCTCGCTGAAAAACAAGAAGCGGAAACCAGAAAAACTGCGATCGAAAAACTCAGTCCCTACAGCATCCCTAAACAGGTGGGTGAAAATGAGGCAATTTTCGGTACTGTCACCAGTCAAGATGTGGCCACGGTCATTCTAGAAAATGCTAAATTAGAAATCGATCGCCGTGGTATTACCGTCCCCGATATCGGTCAATTGGGAGTCTATAAAGTACAAGTCAAACTCCATCCCGAAGTTAGTGCCGATATAGAAATTAAAGTAATTGCACAATAACAATTATCGGGACCTAGTTATCAGTAATCAGTGAAAACTTATCAGAGCAATTAACTAGCTGATGGCTGATAGCTAATAGCCATTCACATCTCAAAAACTATGACTCATCCCACGGATATAAAAACCCTAGCACGCTGGATGGCGGCGGATTTTAGTAATCAAGAACAAGCTTTTGCTAATCCGCCTTTTTTTGCCCATATTCGCGTGTGTATGCGTCCTTTACCCGATGAATTACTGGGGGGAACCAGTTTATTTTTAGAGCAGGCCTACGATTTTATGCTCAATACTCCCTATCGTTTGCGAGTATTTAAATTATCGGTAGTCGATGACCATATTGAACTAGAAAACTTTAAAGTTAAAGAGGAAGCTAACTTTTTTGGTGCTTCTAGAGAACCCCAGCGTCTCAAAAATCTCAGCTTAGAACTATTAGAACCGATGCTGGGTTGTGATATGAATGTCACTTGGACAGGTAACAGTTTTAAAGGGGTGGTGAAACCGGGTAAACAATGTTTAGTCTTTCGCAAAGATAGAATGACTTATTTGGATAATAGTTTTGAAATTAGTGAACAGGGATTAATTAGCGTTGATCGCGGTTTAGATCCCGAAACCGATCAATTAGTCTGGGGTTCGATCGCAGGTCCCTTTGAGTTTGTGCGTCGCAGTAGTTTTGCTGAGGAAGTGTGAGAAAAATTCTTGGTTTTTAGCTATGAAAATCGCCACATGGAATGTCAACTCGATTCGCAGCCGACAAGAGCAGGTAATTAACTGGTTACAACTCAATCCCGTTGAGGTTTTATGCTTGCAAGAAACCAAGGTAATCGATCGAGATTTTCCCAGAGAAGCTTTTGAATCTTTGGGTTATCATCTCTATATTTCTGGACAAAAATCCTATAATGGTGTGGCGATTTTTAGCCAGAAACCCATGGAGGATATCACTGTGGGATTTAGTCCAATTATCGGCGAAAATTTAACAGGAGAACTAGACGAACAGAAACGGCTAATTACTGGAGTAATCGGCGATATTCGGATTATTAATCTCTACGTTCCTAATGGTTCTTCCCTAGATAGTGACAAGTATATTTATAAGCTTAAATGGTTAGAAACTCTGAGGAAATATCTAGATAAAATTATTAATTCTCAACCTGAAGAATTATGTATCTGCGGAGATTTTAATATTGCCTTAGAAGATAAAGATATTTATGATACCAAAGGCAAAGAAAATCATATTATGTCTTCAGCTAAAGAAAGAGAAGCTTTAGAAAAGGTCTTAGAAATTGGCTTACAAGATGCCTTTAGAAAATTCACCTCGGACCCAGGACATTATAGTTGGTGGGATTATCGCAGCGGCGGTTTTGCTCGTAACCGAGGTTGGCGAATCGATCATCTTTATTTAACTCCTCAGCTATACGAAAAAGCTGTCAATTGTCTGATCGATCGAGAACCCAGAAAACAAGAAAAACCTAGCGATCATACCCCTGTTATTCTGGAAATATCAAGCCAAAAATAGCTAAAGGATCAACCTAGACTTTGCACAGCCAGAATTTTGCTCTGTTAGCTTCCCTAACCGGGGACTTTCAGCTTGAGGATTTATTAGGTAACGAGAAAATGCTATGATTCGGGTTGAATTTACCAAGTTTATTAAATTATGCGTTCTCCCCAATTAATTGTTCTATTGCTCGGTTTATCCCTTCTCCCCAGCATCTCCCCCGCTTTTGTCCATGCTAATCCCTCGATAGTGCCGGTGAAACAATCGAGTAATCGCGATGGGGGACAAACAATCAAGGAAGCGGAAATTAAAGCAATGATTCAAGACATTGAAACCGCTATTAAAGATAAAAATATCGCCCTAATCCTCAAACACTATGCCCCGTTTATTTCCTCGCAATTGACCATTAAAACCGATGCTAGTACCGAAATTTTTGAGTTAAATGGCATCACGGAACATAAAATATTTTTAGAGGAATCCTACAAAAATATTAGAAGTATAGAGGTTCTTTCTGAGAATTGGGACGTGGATATTCTTGCTAATAACGAGATGGCGATTATCACTCGCGAGCGGGTAGTCAATATTACCAACACCGAGGGTGATAACTATATAGTGGCATCGGAAGCAGTGGCTAAAGTCGCTCCCATCGACGGCAAATTGAGGATCTTTTCCATTCAAGAAACCGCCGAAGTGGGACGCAGACCAAAAAAATAATCAACCTCTCCGGTTGGGACTAGACCAACCCGACTCCCGCCGTCTTCTTCCCTCGATAAAACCGTCATCATAGTCTCTAGAATTGCGCGGATTATCATAGCGGGCAAAGTTAAACCCGTCCTCTAGTCCGCGCTGAAATTCTTGCTCTGGTGGCACAAATCGATAACGTTGTCTATTATCCTGTACCGCCCGGTTGATTAACAAGGCCCCCGCTCCAATACCAACGGCCTCACCAAAGGTTAAAGACCTAGCATAATCGATGTTAATTGTCAAGAAAGTTGTTGTTAAAATTAAGGCTTTTCCCCAATGCTGACCCATAAAATCCTCCTTCAAAAAATCAAGTTGGCGACAAAACCAGTACAGATACAGAGTTTCTCATAAAATCGACCACCGACTTGCCAAAATGAAAACTTTGTACCTCACGATTACGATAACTGCTATGAGCTAGATTTAGAAGAATGGGAGTGAAAGCGAATCCCCAAGAAGACATCGTAGAGGAAACTCCAGAAATTCTTACCTTGCAGTAAACCTAAAGACTGTTCACAATCTTTCGCGTCTAAAAGCGGTTTAGTGGCATAGTATGCCGGTTGGTATTTGTACCAAGGAATCGACGGCCAGAGATGATGCACGAGATGATAATTCTGTCCTAAAATCAGCAGATTTAAGAGGGGACTGGGGTAAACGCGGGCATTTTTCCAACGATTACGCTCTTGGAAAGGACGATGGGGGAGATAATCGAAAAATAAACCGAGGGCAATTCCCACCACTAAAGCAGGAACAAACCAAAAATTCATCACATAGCTGATAAAACCGTATTGACAGGCGACGATGACTATGGTAGCCACAAAAAGACGACTGAGGAACCATTCCAGCAGTTCGTATTTCCGCCAGAGTTGCCGCTTAAAAAAGAAAATCTCGTGATAAAAAAATCTGGCCGCAATCATCCACAAAGGGCCACCAGTGGAGACAAAATGATCCGGATCATTTTCGGGATCGTTAACGTGAGCGTGGTGCTGTAAATGGACTCTAGTGAAGACCGGAAAGGCAAAACCGAGCATTAAAGCACTGCCATGACCTAAAATAGCATTAAATAGCCGATTACTATGGGCAGAATTATGAGAGGCATCGTGGATAACTGTCCCCGATAAATGTAAAGCGAGGACATTAGCACTAAAACAAATCCAGTCAGGCCAGGACCATAGCCAATAGCCACAGGTAGATAGGGTTATTAGGCTCAAGGCACTGAAAAACATGGTAACGTTTGGGTTGAAGCCCCCCGGTGCTTTTAAATACTCTTTGGGGACTGTCAGCAACATCTCGGCCGACTGCATTATGGGTGTTGCTCCTTATTGTGTTCGCTTTACTGGCGTAAATTATCATACTACGGCTTTTTCATAAAGTTTTGTAACATTATCTTAATTAATCTAAAGTTATGAAGAAAGTAAGGATTTGTTATATGGTCTTCCCCCCTCAGTCCCCGAAGGAAAAGCGAGGCTACAAGAGAAAATCACGGGCACTTAACGCCAGTTTCGCACTTAAACGATTAAAAAATTCGGCCAGAGACTCGGCTTGAGAGGGAGCGATCGCCTGTTTCCCCCCTATCACCGATTCTACTCTATCCCGATCGCCGAAAATATCGACAAGACACTCCCTATCGATATCGAATTCATCAAGTAAAGATTCTAACGTAGCGGTAGGATTTGTTCGGGCGATCGGATAATGTTTCCGCTCGTATTCTTCCACTAATAACACCAGTAAATCAAATAATAGTCCTTCGTCATTGCTTAACTCCCGTGAGATCATCCCTTCAATTATGCTTAAAAATCGCTCGTATTCTTGGGAGTTATTAATCGGTTTCGGTTGATACTGCAATAGTAAATCACCATAGGTTAATGGATTAGAAGTAGGGATCATTTTTCCAGTTCTCCTTATTGTATTCAGCGTGACTTAGAATATATTTAACGAAAATGGTTTGACGAGAATAATTGATGTCAGCGATTAAACGGTATTTGTTTCCCTTGATATTAAAAACTGTAAAATTTCCCACCGCCTCCGCCTTCGGGTAGCGACCTTGAACCTCTACTAAATTTTTCCAGTTAGCCTTACTAGCGAAGTTATACCAATCGCTCAGAGCGTCTTCCGCGTCCGAGTGGCGTTGCCAAAACTCTCGTAATTTAACTTTACTGATCACGCCCATCGATCGCTAGTTTTATTGTTGTTTTTAACTTAGATAAGTAGCTGGTTATAATTAAATTAAAAATGGATTTTAGGTTCGATCCCCCCTGCCCCCCTTGATAAGGGGGGTGCCGATAGGCGGGGGGATCACCCTTAATAAGGGGGGCATCTGATAATTTTTAACGCCTACCTACTTAAACATCGATCGCTCTGATAATTATAGTGTATGTCAATTTGACCGATCGCTCCCCGCACCCCAGAAAAGCGCACCACTTCGCCGCTCTCTTGGCAGATCCCCCTCAATCCCCAATCGAGTAATCAATAGCTAGATAAAGCATAATAAATATAAATAGCAACAACCTTGACAAAATCGGGGGGGGGGTAAGATTTGGCTAGATTTTAAACAAATTCAAGTCAGAATTATGTCCCTGAAAAAATCCTTCAACAAACCCCTAACCGTCGCCCTCGCCACGGTAGCCACCGCCACCCTCGCACCGGTTGCCAGTGCCGCCACTTTTAACTTCTCCTTCGGCAACGTAACCGGTTCGGTCTCCGGAACCGTACAGGGGACGCTCACCCTACCAGACGGAGATGGAACAAATTTGGCCGCCACTTCGGTCATCGTGACTTCCGCTCCCGCCGCCCTAGGCTACACACTCCCCTTTAATGTTCTGGCGAATTTTACTGATTTAGCGAGTAATAGTTTTACGGTCAGTGGCGGGGTGATTACCGCGAGTTCATTTGGCGCTCAGAGTATTGGCGGAGCTTTGGCTCTAAATTTTCTCCCTGGCAGCTTGGGGAGTTTATTCACTGTCCAGGGATCAGCATCTCCATTCAGTGGTGTCGCCGATGTCAATAGTACAACCCTAACCTACTCTCCCGCCGCTCCTACCACCGTTCCCGAACCAGCGACGGTTCTCGGTTTACTCTCCGTTGCCGGGGTGGGTTTATTGTGCAAAGGCCGGAAACTGGAAGGGTAATTTTGACCGATTGATCCCCCCTGCCCTCCTAGGGTTGATTATAAGTAGGGTTGATTCATGAATCAACCCTACTTATCAAGGGGGGTGCCGATCCCCCCTTAGTCCCCCCTTGATAAGGGGGGTGTCTGACAACTTTTAACACCTACCTACTTAACTAAAAATTAAATTGATTGGGAACGGGTTGTGCGATTGTGGCAGCCCGTTTTAGTCTTTGATCAGGATCGAGAGATCGATCGCACGATTAACTAAAGGGAGTAAATTAGATGGTAGATAAAATCACCGCCAACGAGATATTGGAACATTTACGAACCCTGAAACCCGAACTGGAGGAACGATACGCGATCGATCGAATCGGCATTTTCGGCTCGGTAGCCAGAGAGGAAACCCGACCGACGAGCGATATAGATATAGTGGTATGTATGCCCCCCAATCTGCTTAAAAGAGTCAGACTAAAAGCCGAACTAGAGAACCTATTCGGTCGGGAAGTGGACGTGATCCGCTATCGGGATTCTCTGAATCCTTACCTCAAGGCACGGATCGATCGAGAGGCCATCTATGTGTGATCGATCGCTTCTATTCGAGTTATTACTAGAGCTTGAAGAGGCGATCCGCCGGATCGAGCGGCGATTTACCCGGATTCAAAAAGCCGATGATTTCATCGCCGATGATGATGGACTCGATCGATTGGATGGCATTAGTATGATGTTGATCGCGATTAGTGAAAATATTAGAAGACTCGATCGGCTAATGGCAGAGAGTTTAGCGAATCGCTATCCGGAAATTCCTTGGTCGGAGATTAAGGGAATCAGAAATATTCTCGCCCACGATTATTTTGACATCGATCCAGAGGAAATTTATCGGATTTGTAGGGAGGATCTGGCGATTTTGAAGCGGGTACTCGGGAAAATACGTCACGACCTCTTGTAATTATCGAAATTTCCCAATCAAACTGCTCCGCTCGGTCTTCACCCCGACATTTTTGATCAGGTTAAAAATCGCTTGGAGGGCTTACGGTGATGGACGAAAAAGAAACAGGACTAAATGAACGGGAACTAGAGGAAATTCTGGAAATGGCACGGGATGCGGCGGAAAAAGCCCGATCAATGTGCGAGGTAATTACAGAAAATTCAAAAAAATGGCGAGAAAGAGCAGAAAGAATCAATCGAACGGGATCGAGATAGCGATCGAGTATTTCTTCGATTATAGGAGCGATCGAACTTGTATCGGAAAAGCGATCTCGATCAGGGGGTAAAGCAGCGAGAGGAACCCTTGTCACATCGAAACATTTCCTTAAGATATAAGACCGAAGGTCCAGTCTGGATACAGAATTGATATACCTAGAATCGCTACTCTGGCTCACCCTCTAGGCCCTTCCCTTCCAGACTGCTAGGCTATTAGACAAGATGAATAACAATCAAACTCCACGGAAACAAGGACTATACGATCCCCAATTTGAACATGATGCTTGTGGTGTCGGTTTTATCGTTCATAAAACGGGTAAAAAGTCCCACGATATTGTTGAACAGGCCTTAACAATTTTACTAAACCTCGATCACCGTGGCGCGTGCGGTGCGGAAAAAAATACGGGAGATGGGGCGGGTATTTTATGCCAAATCCCTGACCTATTTTTCCGGAAAGTGACCAGTAATCTAGGTTTTACCTTGCCGGCAGCGGGACAATACGGGGTAGGAATGCTCTACACGGCCCCTGATGCCGAAATTCGCGGGAAAAGTCGCCAGGAATTCGAGAAAATCGCCGCCGAAGAGGGGTTAAAAGTTCTCGGTTGGCGTGATGTTCCCACGGATAACTCTAGTTTGGGCAATTCGGCCAAATCTACCGAACCCTTTATCGAACAGGTTTTCATCGAACGCGATGCCAATTTAAGCGATGATCTGGCCTTTGAACGCAAATTATACGTTATTCGCAAGCGTTCCCACCTCAATCGTCAATCCTTTAATCGTTACTGGTATCCTTGCAGTATTTCTAGTCGTACGATTGTCTATAAAGGGCAATTAATGCCGGTACAGGTGGGTGACTATTTCCCCGATTTACACGACCCCGACTTTCAAAGTGCTTTAGGATTAGTCCATTCCCGTTTTAGTACCAATACCTTCCCCAGTTGGGAACGCGCCCACCCTTACCGTTATATTGCCCACAATGGCGAAATTAATACCCTGCGAGGTAATATTAACTGGATGCACGCCCGTCAGTCGATGTTTGCCTCACCCTTATTCGGGGAAGACATCAAAAGAATCCAGCCGGTTATTAATATCGAGGGTAGTGACTCCTTAATTTTTGATAATGCCCTAGAATTAATGGTTTTATCGGGGCGTTCTCTCCCTCACGCTGTCATGATGATGATTCCTGAACCCTGGGCAGCCCACGAATCGATGAGTGATGAGAAAAAAGCCTTTTATGAATACCATTCCTGTTTGATGGAACCCTGGGATGGTCCGGCCTCGATCGCTTTTACCGATGGTACGATGATGGGAGCAGTGTTAGACCGCAATGGTTTACGTCCTTCCCGTTACTACGTCACCAAAGATGACCTAGTAATTATGGCATCGGAAGCGGGAGTTTTACCCATTGAACCAGAACGCGTCGCTTTTAAAGGTCGTCTGCAACCCGGCCGGATGTTCCTTGTGGATATGAAAGAAGGTCGTATCGTGGCCGATGAGGAGATAAAAGAAGCTATTGCCAAAGATCATCCCTATCGCCAGTGGTTAAACGAAAATTTAGTCAATTTAGACGATTTACCAGCCGTTGAAACTGCGCCACCAGAAACTGCTGTTTCCCTAATTCAACAGCAAACCGCTTTCGGTTACACTTTTGAAGAATTACGTCTTTTATTAGCCCCCATGGGCCGGGATGGAGTGGAAGCAGTGGGTTCCATGGGTTCCGATACACCCCTAGCCGTCTTGTCCGATCGCCCAAAACTGCTTTATGATTACTTTCAGCAGTTATTCGCCCAAGTCACTAACCCCCCGATTGACTCGATTCGCGAAGAAATTATCACCTCTCCCATCACCACTATCGGCGCGGAGAGAAATCTCTTGGATCCGCAGCCCGAAAGCTGTCACCTGATTAAACTTAACTCTCCCATCCTCACTAACGCCCAATTAGCGCGTTTACAGGGCAATAGCGAATTTAAAACCGTGACTATTCCCATTCTCTTCGATCCCACTTCGGGAGTCGAGGGGATGCGTAGCACAATTGAGGCAATTTGTCAAGAGGTGGACGAGGCAATTTTAGCGGGCGCAAGCATTATTATTTTAAGCGATCGAGGTATCGATAAAAATCACGCCCCGATTCCCTCACTGCTGGCGGTTGCCGGTTTACACCATCACCTCATCCGGCAGGGAACCCGCACCAGAGTCGGCCTTGTCCTGGAATCCGGCGAACCCCGGGAAGTGCATCACTACGCCCTTTTACTCGGTTATGGTTGCGGTGCGATTAATCCCTATCTAGCCTTTGCCACCCTCGGCAGTATGATCGAGGAAGGTTTATTGGTAGGAGTTGACCACCAGAGTGCCTGTAAAAACTACATAAAAGCCGCCACCAAGGGCGTAATTAAAGTGGCCTCTAAAATTGGCATTTCTACCCTGCAAAGCTACCGTGGGGCGCAAATATTCGAGGCTATTGGCTTAAATCGATCGGTAGTTGATCGCTATTTTACTTGGACAGCTTCCCGCATTGAAGGGGCCGATTTAGAAATTATTGCCCGGGAATCCCTACTCAGACACGGCCACGCTTTCCCCGACCGGGACGTGAATGTGCATACCCTCGATATTGGCGGTGAATATCAATGGCGTAAGGACGGGGAAGCCCATCTTTTTAGCCCAGAAACCATTCATACCCTGCAACAAGCGGTAAAATTGGGCAAATACGACCTCTTTAAGCAGTATTCCCAACTGGTCAACCAACAAAATCAAAAATTCTTCACCCTGCGGGGATTATTAACCTTTAAAAACCGGGAAAGTATCCCCATCGAAGAAGTGGAACCGATTGAAGCGATTATGAAACGCTTTAAAACCGGGGCCATGAGTTACGGGTCCATTTCCAAAGAGGCCCACGAATCCCTCGCTATTGCCATGAATCGTATCGGTGGCAAGTCTAACACCGGGGAAGGGGGCGAAGATTCCGAGCGCTACACTTGGACAAATGAACGGGGAGACTCGAAAAATAGTGCCATTAAACAGGTGGCTTCCGGCCGTTTTGGTGTCACCAGTCTTTACCTTTCCCAAGCGCGAGAATTGCAGATAAAGATGGCCCAGGGGGCAAAACCGGGCGAAGGCGGTCAATTACCGGGTAAAAAAGTCTATCCTTGGATTGCCAAAGTCCGTCACTCCACCCCCGGAGTTGGTTTAATTTCTCCCCCACCCCATCACGATATCTACTCGATTGAAGACCTCGCGGAGTTGATTCATGACCTAAAAAATGCCAATCGTGCGGCCAGAGTGAGCGTAAAACTGGTTTCTGAGGTGGGAGTTGGCACAATCGCCGCCGGAGTCGCTAAAGCTCACGCTGACGTGGTTTTAATCTCTGGTTTCGATGGTGGGACTGGTGCCTCACCCCAAACCTCGATTAAACACGCGGGTTTACCCTGGGAGTTGGGACTAGCAGAAACCCATCAAACATTGGTGTTAAATAATCTTCGCAGTCGCATTGCGGTGGAAACCGATGGCCAGATGAAAACCGGCCGCGATGTGGTGGTAGCAACCCTATTGGGGGCCGAAGAATTCGGTTTTTCGACCGCGCCACTGGTAACGTTAGGATGTATTATGATGCGGGTTTGTCATCTTAATACCTGTCCGGCGGGGGTAGCGACTCAGGATCCGTTATTACGGAAGAATTTCATCGGGGATCCTGAATATACGGTGAATTTCATGAAATTTATCGCCCAGGAAGTGCGGGAAATTATGGCCGAATTGGGATTCCGCACCTTAAATGAAATGGTGGGGCGAACTGATGTATTAGAGCCGAAACAGGCTGTAGAACATTGGAAAGCGAAAGGAATTGACCTAACTCCAATTCTCTATCAACCGGAGGTAGATGCAGAGGTAGGGCGTTATTGTCAGATTCCCCAGGACCACGGTTTAGATAAGTGCTTGGATATAACCGTTTTACTGGATTTATGCAAGGATGCCATTGAAAAAGGCGAAAAAGTCAAGGCGACACTACCGATTAAAAATATTAACCGCGTGGTGGGGACGATTTTAGGCAACGAAATCACTAAACGTCACTGGGAGGGTTTACCCGAAGATACCGTACATCTCCATTTTCAGGGCAGCGCGGGGCAAAGTTTCGGTGCTTTTGTTCCCAAAGGGGTGACACTGGAGTTAGAAGGGGATGCCAATGATTATGTGGGTAAGGGTTTAAGCGGTGGCAAAATCATCGTTTATCCGCCCAAAGGTTCCACTTTTGTGGCCGAGGAGAATATTATCATCGGTAATGTGGCTTTATACGGCGCGACCAGTGGTGAGGTGTATATTTCTGGGGTTGCTGGGGAACGTTTTGGGGTGCGTAACTCTGGGGTGACTACGGTGGTTGAGTCCGTTGGCGACCACGCTTGCGAGTATATGACGGGGGGTAAAGTCGTTGTTTTAGGGCCCACCGGTCGCAATTTCGCCGCCGGGATGAGTGGTGGTGTCGCCTACGTCCTCGATGAGTCGGGGGATTTCGCCACTCGTTGCAATACCCAAATGGTGGCTTTAGAGGCGCTAGAAGGGGAAGAAATCGACGATTTACGCGAGTTAATTCAACGCCATGCTGATTACACCCAAAGTCAAAAAGCGTCCCTAGTTTTAGCAAATTGGTCGGAAATGTTGCCCAAGTTTGTTAAGGTAATGCCCAAGGATTATAAGCGGATGTTGCAGTGTATTAAAGAGGCGTTAGATTCTGGTTTAACCGGCGATTCTGCCCTCGATGCGGCTTTTGAAGCCAACGCCCGCGATGTGGCAAGGATTGGCGGTAGTTAGAGGTTAAGGGGGGGCGTAAATGCCCCCTAGTATTTTATAGAAAAGTCTGGTATTTACACTATTTTTTCCTTTTAGTTATAGTATCTCATTCCTACCTACATTCAATGGTTGTGAAGCGATTAGCTCCTTCATTAGAGAAAAAATTAGCTTGTAACTGTCCATCAACATATCTCTCCTTCCATTTCCAATTTATAGTCCGATTATCCCATCCAAAATCATAGCTCTGCCATTGTTTCCAGTCTGAGTATCCTTTATAGCGACAAAATTGCCTAGCGATCTCGTTCTTAGCGGCTTGATTACAACCATTTTGAAATCGGTAAGATTCAAGACAGGCATCAATATACTTATTCTCGATCCGTGGATTTAGAAAAGTTTCTGCATCGGCGCTACAAGGAATTGCCAAAAAGGAAAAAAGTAGTGCATAAACCTTGGTGTGTCTTTTCATGACTTTTGGCTGTTAGCTGAGAGAAAAAAATTAGTTAATTGGTAATATCGATTCTTACATAAAATCAAAAATCCGTCAATCACATACTTACATATAGCGGTTTTCACAGAAGTGAGTCCCGATTGAAACGCTGAAACGCCTATCTATCAAGGGATTTACTATAGCGCTTTTCACGTTAGTGAGGTATCGACAAGTTTTGCAAACAAAGGGTTTAAGCTCCTTGCCCATACCTCATTTTAATGAAAACTGCTATAGATTGTATAAATCAAAAAAATTAAGCATGAAAATTAACCCGATAAATTAGTGTCGGATTTTTGGTTCTTCCGAACTTACACTGTAGAAAATTCCTCAAGTTCCCTCTCTGCCCAGCAATGCTCTAAAGTTGATAAATATCAATTTAATAAAAACTCAAAACCTTATTATATAAGCTTTTCAAGCATGAGTTGTTGATAGTTTTACATGACAGGTTTGGTAGAGCCGGATTTTTTGATATGTTGGGAAAAACGATTACTGTTGTCACCATGGCCGAAAATTCCCTCCGTTTCCCCGACCCGCTAAGGACCCGTGTTAAACTGATTAATTATGCTGGTGTCTAGAAGCGACCTATGCCGAACTTAACCTTAAGCAACGAACAAGTTATCGACTTATTCAAACAACTTCCCGAAGCACAGCAAGGATGAGCCTTAATAATATGAGCAAAATTTCGATCGAAGTCAGTCCCGAAGCGGCAGAAGTCTATCAATCCGCATCCCCAGAGGAACAAGAACGCGTCCGGGTTCTTGTCGATTTGCTAATTAGAAAGCCAGTTAACAGCGATATCGATTTCTTGAGAAAACTAATGGACGAAATTAGTGATGAGGCGGAAGCTAGAGGATTAACACCCGAAATCCTAGAATCTTTATTAAATGAGCCTTGAATACTATTTCGTTTTCGATACAAATGTTTTAGTAAGTGCGCTTCTCTCTAAAAACGGTAAAGCTCGTCAGGCATTAGACAAAGCCCAAAATATCGGCAAGCTTTTAATGTCCGAATCTACTTTGTTAGAATTGATCACTGTTTTCAATCGTCCCAAATTCGATAGATATGCCTCCTCAGCAAAAAGGCGGCTATTTATAACGGCGATAGAAAGAACCGCGGAAATTGTCGTGATTCGAGAGAAAATCAAGGTTTGCAGAGATGAGAAAGATAATCAGTATTTAGAACTAGCGATCGATGGTCAAGCTACCTGTATTGTAAGCGGTGATTCTGATCTATTAGTTTTAAATCCATTTCGAGAAATCCCAATTTTAACGATTCAAGAATTTCTAGATCATGACTTTTCCCGTTAGCGATCAGTCCCCCCACCCACGAGCCGGCTAGAGACTCGTGTTAAACTGATTAATTAGGGTTTGCTGAAAAAGTTTGTTGGTGGGGGCAGGGTGTGGGGTGTGGGCTTCGGCCGTGAGCTCAGCGTTCGACTGAGCTCACGCCGAAGTCCGAACGGGTGTGGGGTGTGGGGTTTTACCCATTTTCAGGCGGTCAATTACCTATGTCACTACGCCATTGACAAAGCTCGAATCGTAGCCAAAGAACGAGGCTATAATTGGGATACTATGACGGAAGAAGAAAAAGAAGAGTTTATCGATAATATCGTTCACGAACCATCATAATATCCACCGAATTATACAGAGTATATTTTACCATAAATATTACCTTAAATCCCGAATTATAACAATTAATTAACTCTCAATTAGCGACAGGAAACTATAACAGCATTGAAGATTTATTAAAAGACGCTTTGTTAAATTTAGCGGACAAACAAAACCGTCAGACTTTAAGCCAAAAAGTTAAAGAACTCTTTGATAAAACTCAATCCTTAGCCGGCGTTCAGGATATTACCGAAGAAGATATCGCCGCGGAAATTGAAGCCTATCGGAGAGAGGACTTAAAAGAAAAATGGACTAAATGGTTTCAAGAAGTTGAAGAAATGGCATTGACTGGCTCTGAAATTAGCGAAAAGGACTATGAAAATATTTTGATGGATAAATATAAACAACAGGGATTGATCCTATGATACTGTGCGATACTGTTCCTTTATTCTGTTCGGTAGATAAATCTCAACCACGACATCAAGCAGTTAAAATTTTTATCGAGAATGAGTCCTCTTATCTAATAACAACTTGGTCTTGTTTTACTGAATCCATGTATCTCTGCTTGAAACGTGGGGGATGGTCGATGCAAGCTCAACTCGGTAAATTGCTATTGAAGAAAATGGTACGGTTAGCCTCGATCGAAGAAAAAGATTATCCTCGATTACTGTCACTGATGGAAAAATATAAAGATCGCCCAATGGATTTAGCTGATGCGACTTTAGTAGTAACGGCTGAGAATTTAAAAATCAAACTAATTTTAACCTTCGATTCTGATTTTTTCTTTTATCGAATTAACGATTCCCAAGCATTTGAGGTGATCGATCTATACAATTGATAGATTTAAATCATGTTGATCATGGAATAATTCCGATTTAATCGTTTCTAACTAATAAGATTAAGATGCTTTGTTTAATCACTTAAATTAGCAGTTTCTAGCCATTTTTTACCCATTTAAATGGGAATACCGAGGGGAGGACAGAGAATTTTAATTAATTCAATTCCTCCCGTGATTAAAATGTTTCTTAGTTGAGAATTTTTCTTGATTTTTGCGTCAACTTGTGCGACAAAAGTTTGTTTTTCAATTTCGGTATTAGTGGGATAAGTTTGGGTGAGTTGGCTGATAAATTGTTGGATTTCTTGGGCGGCTTCGGCTAAATTTTGGGGTGTGGCGTAATTATGTTGAACTGCTTTTTGATCTCCTTGCACCGTATCGGCAAAGTTAGCAATATTTGCTCCACGAAGGTCATATTTAGGAGTTTCTGACATAGGATTAAAAGATTGAAGATTACTGATGACAATTATAGCATCCATAATGGCAAAACTGACATTAAGATCGGCTTCAATTTCTAGGGCTTGGCATAGAGTGGGAATGGCTTTTTCGGTGGCAAGTTTAGCTAAGGATTGAGCGGCTTTAATCCGAATACTTGGATTCTTGTCTGTGAATAGTCTTTTGGCAAGAGTTCTGATAATTAAATCGAGGGATTCTGTACTCAATTTCATATCAGTTTACTGCATAACGAGAGCCAATTTTACCGAGGGCATCAACAGCACTGAAACGAACGCTATCATCTTCATCGGAACAAACATTTACTAGATAAGGAATAACATCTTCTAGTCCAATTTCACCTAAAGCAATTGTGGCTGTGACACGAACTTTTACTTCCTTGTCTTGTAGGGATTTAATGAGATAGGATATTGCTTTTTCACTACCAATTTTTCCGAGAGATTCCGCCGTGATTATCCGAATATCGGGATTAGTATCAGATAAGCAGGAAGCTAGATAAGGAATTGCGGATTCATTGCCAATTTCTCCTAAAGCTCGAATCAGATTTAGGCGAACATTAAGATCATTTTCTCCTATAGCAAAGAGCGGGATAGTTAGGACATAATAGAGAAAAAGAAATGAGGAGAAGCTTTCATGGCAGCACCCTATAGTGATGATTTAAGACAGAAAGCAGTGAGTGCCGTAGAGCGAGGGGAGAAAAAAAGCCATGTCTGTCGCACCCTCAATATTAGTCGTAATACATTAGACATCTGGCTGAAACGGAAGAAACAAACTGGGACGGTGGCCGCTAAAACTAACTATCGTCGAGGGCCCAAGCCCCAAATTGACGATTTAGAAGCCTTTCAAAAGTTTGCCGAACAATATGGGCATTTGACCCAAGAAAAAATGGCGCAAAAATGGGCTAACCCAGTCAGTAGGATGAGAATTGGTCAAGCCCTCAAAAGAATTGGATTTACTAGAAAAAAAAAACTTATGGCTACAGAGAAAGAGAGGAAGAAGCCCGAAAAGAGTTTCTCCAAAAAATCAGAGGTTATGCCCCGGAAAGATTTGTCTATATTGATGAAGCTGGAATAGATAACACCATCGATTACCCTTATGGATATTGTCACAAATCAGAAAGATTTGAGGCTTTAAAGTTAGGTCACTGTAGCGAACGAGTTAGTGTGATCAGCGGTTGGTGGCGTGGTTCCACTATCGCGCCAATGGTGTTTGAGGGGTACTGTAATACAGAGTTGGTGTGTGAGTGGATAGAACAATTGCTATTACCCGAACTACTACCCGGTCAAATTATCATCATTGATAACGCCAGTTTTCATCCCAAAGAGAGAATCAAAAAATTGTTAGCTAAAGCGGGATGTGAAGTGCTATTTTTACCCGCCTATTCTCCAGATCTCAACAAAATTGAAAAGTTCTGGGCTAGATTGAAAAACTATGTTAGTCAGATTATCAATGATAGTGAAAACCTTGTGGATGCTGTGAGTAAAGCCTTCAGGCATCTGTCCTAACTAACTCGTTTTATGCCATAGCAGGAATTTTGTTCTGATTATCATCAAAAACTGAACAAAGCATCCACAAAAGTAGAGGAGTTTCTCCCAATTCCTTGAGACGATTTCCCAACTGTTTAAGCATTTCTTCGCCTTTTTCAGGCAAATAGGCCTTGACAAAATACCGCATCTGTGGTTCAGTCAGGGGAAGCATTTCCAGCTTTTTTTCAATATCTAAGTCGTCGCTGCCTAAATCCCTTGTCGTGAAAATCATCGGAATTTCTGCATACTGATGGCGAAAGTTTTTTAAATTCTGTCGTGCAGTATATGAGGGCAATTCATTGATACCATCAAATAATAATAATGGGCTAAAATTCTGATTTTCTAACAGCCAACTTTCTAGGGTATTACTATCAATAATTAATTTATGGCGTTTCAGGAATTGTAAAATTAAATCAAGAATTGAGGTTTCATACAAGCGTAATTCGATGAGAATGGGAATTTGAATGATTTTAGCTTGATTTTGTTGATTTAGGCGCAAGCTTTGCGCCCCTACAGATTCTTCTAATAATAATCTGGCTAAAGCGGTCGATTTTCCTGAACCGGGACGACCTTTTAAAAGAACGTGATTAGCGGCATACTTGCGTAAACCATCTAAAACCGTGAATCTTTCGTTTTTTTCTGGTCTTTCTGGTCTTTCTTGTCGGTTTTGTGGTTCTTTTTCAATCGTCTGTACCCACAAATCCCTTAGCAAAGGTGCAGTTTTCGACGGGCGTGTTTTTCCCTCTACGTCCGTGAGGGTGTAAAATGTCTCCCATTGGGCGTACTTTTCCGAGATTGATTTGAGATAGGGAGTCCAGTCAATCATTGATGCTGTCAAGTATTTAAATTACCTGTTGAGACGAGGAAAAAGGCAACCCCCCAACCCCTAGCAGGGGTAGGGTTGATTCATGAATCAACCCTACTATGAATCAACCCTACCTTGCTTATTTTTAATTGTAGGCTAAGAAGATTTGGTCATGACTTACAAGATAGAATCGGAGTTTCTGCTTATCTCTCTCCTGTCAGACAGGGAAAACCCCATCCGAATATAAACACTCACGCTGCTGTCGTACCTTGTTCCAAGCACTTTAGCGTATATCTGGCACGAGTTTTAAGAATTGTTAATTGATCTGTTTTTGCCAACAACTCATCTAACTCAGCTACTTCATCAGCGCAGAGTAAAGATTCTGCATTTCTCGTCACTAAATCATCTAAACGGGTTTGCTCTACTAGGGACAATTGACAACTTGCCAGTGCTTTTAATTCATCCACACTCAAACCAATCAAACAATCTTCATCGAGTCCTAATGAATTGGCAAATCGAGAATAGGTGTTCCAGTCTAATAAAACCCCAACTCGTTCCCCTTGCTCATTTGTTAAGTATTCTACTGGCTTGGACATATTAGAAACACTCACAATACAATATAATACTATTTTAGTAATTAATTCCAGAAAATGCCATTGATCGCCGATCAGGTTATCTTATTTTTGTTTTCCTAATTGTTGGCTTTTCTAAAAAGTTGGTGCGTTACGGCAATATTTAGACCTTGATTTTTTCCCTAAAAACAATGGATGCCTAACGCACCCTACGTTTATTTTTGTTTTCCTAATTGTTGGGCCTTATAAAAAGTTTCTAAACTGTGACTATCCCCGACAAAACGCCAGTGCCAGGGTTCATAATTAATACCCTGGGGATTATTTTCGGGGAAAGATAACTCGAAACTATACTGGGCAGCGTTATTTTGCAACCAACGAAAAGCGGCAGTATTAGCAAAACTGCTACTTAAATTCGTTGCGGGAGCGCGACCATCGCCAATATCGATCGCATAACCGGTATGATGTTCGCTGTAACCCGGAGGTGCGCTCACTTCTGCTCGTTTGCGGGTTTGCTGATTGCGTTGTTTTTTAACTTCAAAAAAGAGCTTTTCTTGGGTTGCTTTCGATCGAAATGCGGAAATCGGCATTAAAATCACCCCCGACCTTCTCGCGTCACTCTGCATCTGGATAAAAGCCTTGGCTGCTGCCTTCCTTAAACGCATAGCACCATCCCCAGTAATAGGGGCTAATTCCGTCTCCGGGGCCTCTTGATAGGGTAAATGACCTAGAATGTTCTCAATGGGGCTAGGAGTGGCTTTAATCAGGGGGGAGGGGTTAATAACCGGTTTTTTTACGGAAGCAGGGGGACGATTCAAGACTGCTATGGCAATTAGGCCGGTTCCCACCAGAGCAAGTAAACCGCTTGCGATCGCTATTAGACCATTAGGATTAGTAGTTTTTCTGTACTGGTTGTCCCGCAAAGCTTCGGGAATATCATCGATCGGTTTCACGGTTTACTTACCCTCCTGCACCATAATTACATTATTCCCCGGCCACTCCATCTTGACGAGCAGCCTGTTGAACGGCGGCGGCCACAGCCGTAACTACACGACCATCAAAAACCGAGGGAATAATATTCTCTCGATCGAGATTAGCAGGAGTGATCAAAGAAGCGATCGCTTTGGCCGCTTCCAGATACATATTATCGGTGATTGCCCTAGCGCGACAGTCCAGGGCCCCGCGAAATAATCCGGGGAAAGCGAGAACATTGTTAATCTGATTGGGATAATCGCTGCGTCCGGTAGCCACCACGGCCACTAAATCATTGATTAATTCCGGTTGAATTTCGGGAATGGGATTAGCCATGGCAAACACGATCGCATTTTTAGCCATTCCCTTAACCATTTCGGGAGTCAATACCCCCGGTGCGCTCACCCCCAAGAAAACATCAGCTCCTTTGAGAGCATCCCCTAGCTTACCACTGGCGGCCACGGCCCAAGCTTGTTTTTCTGGGGTTAAATCGTCCCGTTGTTGGGAGAGGATGCCATGGGAATCACAGAGGATGATATCTGTGGCTCCTGCGGTTTTAAAGAGAGTAGCGATGGCGATTCCCGCCGCACCCGCACCATTAATGACGATTTTGACTGTATCAAGCGATTTTTTGACAAATTTGAGGGCATTAATCAGGGCAGCCAGGGAAACGATCGCTGTACCGTGTTGATCATCGTGGAAAACGGGAATATTTAATTCTGCTCGCAGACGTTTCTCGATTTCAAAACAGCGGGGAGCGCCGATATCCTCTAGGTTAATACCCCCAAAAACCGGAGCGATTCTTTTAACGGTTGCGATGATTTCTTCGGGGTCCTGGGTGGCTAAACAGATGGGAAAAGCATCAATTCCGGCGAATTCCTTGAATAACATCGCTTTCCCTTCCATTACCGGCAAAGCAGCCTCTGGTCCGAGATTTCCTAATCCTAATACCGCGCTACCATCGGTCACTACAGCGACGGTGTTGCCCTTGATCGTCAATGAGTACACAAGTTCGGGTTGGTGAGCGATAGCGGTGCAGATGCGACCAACTCCGGGGGTGTAGGCCATGGCCAGGTCATCTTGGGAGGTGAGGGGAATACGACTTTCAATGGAGATTTTACCCCGACGATGGAGATCAAAGGTGCGATCGGAAACTTTGAGCAGTTTAACATCCGGTAGCGCTTTAACCGCGGCGATAATCTGTTCCGCTTGGTCGGTACTAGCGGCATCAACCATCACTTCTCTGGTGCTAATCTTTAAATTGCGTTCGATTAGAGAAATTTGCCCTAAATTCCCCCCCACATCGGCGATCGCATTGAGGACAGAAGCGAAGGTTCCCGCTTGATTGGGGATTTCTATCTTGAGACTTAGACTATAGCTAGGATTGGGCGTTAAATGAACCATGCTGAAGGCTTCCAATACTGATAAATATTGATTATCTTCTATCTGTGAGAGACTTTGGTATCTAATCGTGCAGTTTCTTTGGCTATTAGGGTCTCTCTGGGCCTAATACCAGGGGAGCGGGGTGTGGGGTGTGGGGTGTGGGGAGAGGGGAGATGGCAAATTAGGTTAGACTTCATCTTAATGAGAAAGACTGTAAATATGACTAGAGAATTATATCCGGCGATCAATCCCTATTGTACTGGTTACTTAAAAGTATCGGCTCTCCACACAATTTATTATGAAGAAGTGGGCAATCCCCAGGGTAAACCGGTAGTATTTCTCCATGGCGGGCCTGGAGGTGGTATTGAGGGGATTTATCGTCAGTATTTCGATCCACAGAAATGGAGAATTGTCCTTTTTGATCAACGGGGTTGCGGTAAAAGTACCCCCCACGCTGAGTTAAGAGAAAATAACACTTGGCTGTTAGTGGCAGATATCGAAAAACTACGAGAATTATTAAAAATCGAGCGCTGGGTAGTTTTTGGCGGTAGTTGGGGAAGTACCCTATCTTTAGCCTACAGTCAAACCCATCCCGAACGCTGTTTAGGCTTAATTTTGCGCGGGATTTTTCTACTGCGAGAAAAAGAATTAAAATGGTTTTATCAAGAGGGAACCAGTTATATTTTTCCCGATATTTGGCAGAATTATTTAGCACCTATTCCCCCAGAAGAAAGGGGGGATTTGCTGGCCGCTTATTATCGGCGCCTGACTAGCGATAACCCCCAAATCCGTCTAGAAGCTGCCAAAGCTTGGTCAATTTGGGAGGGAAGTACCAGCAAATTAATTCCCGCAGACAATTTAATCGAGAGATTCGGTCAGGATAATTTTGCCGAAGCTTTTGCACGCATTGAATGCCATTATTTTGTCAATAAGGGTTTTTTAGAAACGGATAACCAACTGATCGAAAATGTTGATAAAATTCGTCATATTCCTGCGGTTATCGTGCAAGGACGTTATGATATTGTTTGTCCGATGATTTCTGCTTGGGAATTACATCAAGCTTGGACGGAAGCGGAATTTATCATTGTTCCCGATGCGGGACATTCGATGACAGAAGTGGGAATTCGTAGTGCTTTAATTGAGGCTACCGATAAATTTGTTAACTTATAAATCACCTAATTATCGTGATGATTTTGCCAAATTTGTTCGTAGGCTTTTTCCATATCTAGGGTAAATTTTTTTCCATTCCAGAGGGGAGATCTATGACGAGATTGACGTAATTGATAACGAATTTCTTCCCTTAAATTTTGATCTAATCCTAACTTAATTCCCCACTGCACATATTCCTCATCACTCCAAGCTATACCCTGACTAATGCCGGCATTTTTCATAAAAGTATAGCTATTGCGGGCCGCGAATTGTTCACCAACCCTAGTGACTAAAGGAATCCCCATCCAGAGGGTTTCTAGGGTTGTGGTAGCACCATTATAGGGATAGGTATCGAGAACTATATCAGCAATTACTAGATTAGCGCGATGGGTTTCCTCATTGAAATCATTGGGCAAAAATCTTAATCTATCTTGACTAATTCCCAATTCGTCGGCACTTTTGAGAAATAATTCTCGAATGGTTTCTTTGTCGGCAAAACCTTTGATTAAAAGATAGCTATTAGGAACCTGTTGAAGAATCTGCAATTGCAGATAAATCATGTTTAAGGTGCGTTTTAATCCCGATTGCACGGTCAGATAAATAATAGCATCATCGGGAATATTTAAATCAGTTCTTCTCCTAGTGGGAACACCCACTTCAAAACCATCTACAGATAAATAAGAGTTAGGAAGTCGGATGATTTTTTCTGAATAAATTTCTTCAGCATTTTCGGGTAAAACGTAGTTATCGGCAATAAAATAATCAATCGCAGGGATTCCAGAGGCATCTAATCCTAACCAAGTTACCTGTATCGGTGCTGGTTTTAAAGCCATTACTAGACAAGTTGTATTATTAGTTAAGCTATCAATATCCACTAAAATATCTAAGTTATCTTGACGAATTTGGGCAGTTATCTGTTCAATTTTTGCGGGCAAATTATAGCTATAATCTGAGTTATTTATAAACCATTTCTCAGTAATTTCATCCGCTGCTTGGTTGACAAAATAGGTGTAAATTTCAAATTTATCTCGATTATGATAGTGAAATAACCAGCGACTTAACCAACCCACAGAATGACGACGGAGAGTATAGGCAATATAACCAATTTTTATTTTTCTTGCTGGAGATTTTGGAGAAGAAACAGGAGCAATATAGTTATAGCGGATTCTTACATCTGCTTGAAAAATTTCTGCTAGTTTACTTTGTAAATAGCGATTGATTTTCGGATTATCTTGATAGTAGGGAAGACAGATAGTAACCCCTAAAATAGAGTCAATAATAAAAGGACGTGCATTAAATTGTTTAGCATTAATTTGTCGCTCGATTAGTTGTATTAATTCATCAATAAATTTAGGTAAATTTCCCCAGTCTCCTTTAGCTTGTGAAATAGCAATTACTAGAGAAATTCCCAAGAGCTTTTCAGTAGTTGTCTGGCAACTTTTATAAAAATTATCAGCAATTTCTAGAGCTTTTTTATAGTCAACAGTGGTGGTTTTATAAAGATTAAACAAACTATTTTGTAGGTATAAATCCTCTGGGAGAAAGCGCAAACAAAGTTCTACTAAATTAATGGCAAATACACTTTGCTTTTGTTGATAAGCATAATTGACAATTGCTGAGATAACTTTGGCTGCAATTATTTCTGGATTATTGATATGTAAGGCTGCTAATTCTAAAAAGTGGATGGTATATAGCACTTCTTGGAGCTATGAGGTACAATGAAAAGCAAATAGACAAATAATAGAACTCGCCAGCTTCCTATGAGACCCTATTCCGTAGATTTTCGCCAAAAAATTATCGATGTCTGGAAGAAAGAAAAAATTTCTATTCGAGGACTAGCCCAGAGATTTGACGTGGCTAAAAGCTTTATTCAGAAGTTATTGAAGCAACATAAAGAAACAGGAGATATCCGTCCTCGTCCACAAGGGGGAAGTCCGCCAACCAAGTTAAATAGTGAACAACTGATAATTTTAATAGAAATCATCGAATCTAACAATGATGCAACTCTCGAAGAATTATCGGACTTACTGTATGAAAAGACACAGGTGAAAGTCAGTAGAGCCACCCTGGGGCGGCTTACGCAAAAACTCAATTACAGTTTCAAAAAAAAAACACTACACGCGGCGGAAAAAGAAAGTGACAGGGTACAGCAAAAAAGAGTGGAATACTGGTCTCAAGTTCGGGAAATTGAGGCATCAAAACTAATTTTCATCGATGAATCGGGGGTAAATTTAGCCCTTTTGAGACTCTATGCCAGAGCCTTAATTGGTCGAAGAGATCGGGGAAGAAAACCACAAAAAAGAGGGAGAAATATTTCAATAATTAGTGCTATAAGCTTAGAAAAAGTTGTGGCATCAGTCAACATATACGGTGCAGTGGATGCGGTAACATTTGAAGGATTTATTCTGAAGGAAGTGCTGCCAAAAATTAAAGAAGGAGACTGTTTGCTCATGGATAACGCCAAGATTCATCTCGGAGAAATGGTCAGAGAAATAATTGAACAAGAAAAAGCTAGACTCATCTATTTACCTCCTTATTCTCCCGAATTCTCTCCTATTGAAAACTTTTGGTCAAAAGTCAAAGCGATATTAAGAAAACTGAAGGCGAGAACTTACAAAGACTTAATAGAAGGGATTGAATTAGCTATGTTAGAAGTTACTCAAAAAGATATTCGCAATTGGTTTACTCACTGTTGCTACTGTACCTCATGAGTCAGAGAATTGCTATAAGACATCATCTAAGCTTTCAAATCTTAGGACTAATGTTTCAAGTGAGTGAATCAACGGCTCATAATATCTTTACCTATTGGCAAAAACTTTTTGAATAAGAGTTACCGACAAGTTTGTTATAACAAATAAAGAAGTGCCAAAAAGAGGAAATAATAATTGAACAATTAAGGGATTATGAGTTGATTGTCGATAGCGCAAAACAGCTCGTGGAGAGGCCGACCGATTATCAAGAACAAAAAATATATTATTCGGGAAAGCAAAAAAGACATACTTTAAAAAGTCAATTTATTGTTTTGCCAAAAGCTGAAGATATTGTTGATGTATTTATTGGTCAACCTAGTCCGACGAGCGACATAAAAATCTGTCGGGAAACTTTAAGCAAATTCGATTATCAACAAGCTTTTATTGGAGATAAAGCTTACCTGGGAGAAAATCAAATCAGAACTCCTGATAAAAAACCTAAGAACGGAGAATTAACCGAGAATCAAATTAAAGAAAATAAAGTTTTATTATCTCGGCGAATTTTTGTTGAGCATTTAATTCGAGTTGTCAAAGTATTTAAGGTAGTTCAAGAAAGATTTAGATTAAATATAGCGTTTTTCAGTCTGCTGAGGTACAAAAGTTATGGGTTTTAGGCAAAAGGCAAGAGGCAAAAGGCAAAGGGGAAGAAAAACAGGTGTACCTCACTAGCTTAGGAAACGCTATAAAAGTCGATATAAATCGGTTTTACTTACCGTTTGTGGCTTAGTAAGGTTGAGAATTAGTGCGCTAATTTTAGAATTAATAGAATGGGAGCAATCAGGGGAAGTAATTGACGTTATAATTAGCCATAGTTTTCCGTAAAAATTCGATTTTGTCTCTTAAAACCCTGATTAATCGGTTTTTAGAGCTAATTTTGACTCTTGGTCTAATCTGCCTGTATTCCTTGCTGTGACTGACTTACAAATTTTTGGAGATGTCTATTGCTCTTCTCTCTATAATCCCTGCCACCATGAATAAATTCTTGTCTTTCCATTGGGTTCTATCTATTGCTAAGTACAGTCGTTTCCCTGGCTTGAATTTAATTTTAATTATTATTCGATCGAATAGACCGCCGTTGAGATAGGGAATCTTGCCCCATTTTGAATCGAGATTGGGACGCTGTTGGTTCAACGTCTGGAAAAATAAGGGTTCGAGGACGCTAGTGTAATATTCTGTGTCATCGGGGTCGGGTCTTAGATGTTTGTATTGGGTAGTGAGGAAACGACGATCCCCCGCCAAAAACTCTTTCTTCTGGAGAAAGTAGAGGAACATTATCCTTCCTAACAGTCGCTGAGAGAACTGGTGTAAACGGTCTGAGTCCTCAAAATAGGGGTGGTCATTGTGCAACTTTACTGCCTGCTGAACCTGATCAAACAGTTGTTTATATCCCCTATAGAAACTCTTAGTCAGCTTCTCAACATCAAAGGCTTCACACTGTACCTTGTAGAGTTCCTGCGGTGACTTATCTCTGACAGCGATCGCTTCCAATCGATCGAGGTCGTAAGCGGTAGGATTGGTACGGTCAATTAAAAGTTTTCTGATGCTGGCCTTGAGATTCATCTTATCGTCAAAGCTCTTGCGGGGATTGACCAACATCAATTGGTTGTAGTCTTTGGTTGCCAATAAGAGAAACTCGGTATCACGACGACCTACCTGAGAAGCGATCGCTTTCATGCGACTACTGGCAACACTGGGGGAAGACCACTCCTCCGGCTGCAATTGGAACAGCAACACCTGTAATCCCCCATTCCCCTGATCGGCAATCAGGTAGGCATCATAGACGGCTTCGGCACTTCTGGAAGTTAACTGCAAGTCCTCTAGGTTTAGAGGTTGCGCTTCGGCATCGTAACCTAACCGATGGAATAGGGCCGCTACCCCATCGGGGCTAGTTAAAGTCTTTAAATCGTCTAGTCTTAGTAATCGTTCCGGCATTTCCCCAACTTCCAAAACTGATTTCGATTATTCCTCTTAGGCGATCGCCTACCCGCCCTTTGGTGATGGATCAGCAAAACTATCGATTATTATCAATGCAATTGTCAAGGTTTACCACCTATCTCTAGGATGCCACGAATAGCGGTCAATACTTCACTTTCTCTCACCAGAAGTAAAGTAGTACAGAGTTATCCCTTAGTAAAGATGAAGGGGAACTATAGTTAAGAAAGGGAACTGGGAATCGGAACGATGATCGAGCGACACAGAAGGAGATTGGCTAACGGGGAGGAGCGGGTCTATACTTACGGGGTTGGAGCGGACGGTGAGCGTCAGTCTTTGTCGATCCGTTCCGTTGATGGTTCCGTTTCAATCTCCTGCTATAGGGGAGCAGAAAAAGAGCGGGTGGTGGCCGCCCTACTAGCCAATGCCAGTTTGTTGGTGGTGGGGGAAGACGGAGCGGGGAAGACCTTTTTAGCGGAGCGGGTAATCGAGGACTTGTGGGGGCGGGGGTTTCCGGTGGCCGCCCCTGCCATCGGCACGGTCAAACAGATGCTTCTGGAAATCGCCGGGGATTTGGGGGTAGATACGGAAACGCTAGAGGGCAAACCGATGACGGCACAACAGTTACAGGAAACCATCGCCGAATGGTTAGAGGGTAACGTCGCTTTTCTAGTCATGGACAATGCCCACAGGTTCCCCGTTTCCCTGCGTTGTTGGCTGGAAAAACTGCATTTACAGGGACAGCCGATATTATTGTTGGCCACTTACCCCCCGGCCCGAGATATTTTTTTGAAGCTTCCCCGCATCGAATTGGAAGCTTTACCAGAAAGGGCGATCCGCGAAATTATGGAAGGAGAAGCGGTCAGTTTGGGATTGCAGGTGACACCGGGTAAACTAGCCGATTGGCAACAACGGGCGATCGGTAATCCCATGTTAGCCAAACGGGTGGTCAAGGAAGAATATTTAGGATTGGAGGGTAATAATTATGACCATACCCAGTGGATCGACGGTACTCCCCTACTAATTGCGGTTCTCATGTGTTTTATGATTCTGCGATTCTTGGGACTCGGTTTTAATAACACCAGTCTTTATCTGATCGGAGGGATACTGACTGTAGCGGTGGGAATGGTCAGGTTGATGATTTATTCCTTACCCCGACAGTCTAACCGTTTGGGACGCTGATCTTATTGATCAGTTGTTAGTTATCGGTTATCAGTTATCGGCTATTAGTTGTCAGTTTACCTATTACCTATTACCGATTACCGATCACAGCCAAAAACCAACCTTTGCCGATCGATAATTTAATTATAATTTACAATTCTCACCTCCCAATTCAGAACTGATAAACTATAATTTGTAATCTATAATTCACAATTTATAATTCATAATTTATAACTCATAATTTATATTATGATGAGCGTCACTCATATAGCCTTTTCGGTAGCTTTGACGAGCATAACGTTGGGAACCGCCAATCCGGAGATATTGGGCATAGCGGCAGTGGCGGCCTTGTTGCCAGATATTGACACGGGCAAAAGCTCGATCGGACGGCTCTTGTTTCCCGTCAGCAGTTGGCTAGAAAAGAGAACGGTTCACCGGGGCATAACCCACAGTTTCTTTGCGTCGGGTGTCGTCACCCTTGCGGCTTATCCCCTAGCCCTACTGGGTTATAGTCAACTCTGGTACGGTCTGATTCTCGGTTACTTTTTCGGCTGGTTTGCCGATGTTTTTACCAAGTCGGGAGTGCAGGCGTTCTATCCCGGTCGGGGAAGGATGATCATCCCCAGAAATCCTCGTTTGAGGTTGGCCACGGGCAGTAATGCCGAGTGGTTCCTGCTGTTTGTTCTTGTGGTCGTCTCGGTTATGAGTATTTCTATCAACAGTGGTGGTGGTCTGATTCGCGGATTCAATCAGGTGTTGGGTTTGCCGTCGGGAGCGATCGAGACGGTGAACGAGGATGCTTCCCGTTATCTGTTGCGAGTTAGGGTTCAAGGGAGAAATGCCATTACCGAACAGCCGGTGGATGCCACCTACGAGGTAATCGAACCGTTGACCGTTAGCGATCTGCTGGTCAAGGACGAAGGGGGAACGTTGTACCGACTGGGTTCGAGTCAGGAATCTCAGATCATCGCGTCCCGCATTCGGGTGGAACGGGTCGCACCAGTCCAAGTAAAGATCGAAAATATTGTCTTGGAAGATGAGTATTTAGATAGGCTCGCTAATTTAACGGAACCCTTCGGCGTAGCTCAGGGTAACAGGGTATATTTAACGGGAACGCTGACCATTGCCGATGGTTCGGGTCTAAGTTTGCCCAGTCATGCCGACCGTTTCGATACTATTACCCTACAACCGGGTCACGTCGCCTACGCCCGACTTACCGCCGCTAGTCCCCAGTATGTGATCGACAAGTTGGGAGAATACAGCGTTTCAGGTCATCTCATCGCTAGGATCATAAATGTTTAATAAACAGCAGAAACCATTACCCACCGCCGTTTTACGGGCCACCAATTCCCCATCGGACGAATCATCGCCACCGTCTGGCATTCTCTTGGGGGATAACTGTTATTGGAATCCTGGTCATCTCCCCAACGGTCACATCGTCGCCATCGGTGCATCCGGTAGTGGCAAAACCCAGACCCTCAAAGCGATCGCTTATTCCCTCAGACAGACCTATCCCGATATTCAGTTATTTATCATCGATTTCCACGGTGATCAAGAGATTATCGGCGAAACTTGTTATCCCCTGCACATGGCCAGTTCTCACGGCATCAATCCCCTGATTGTCAACCTCGATGCTGAAGGGGGTGGTCCCCATCTACAGGCCATCGCCGTTACCACCACTCTAAAACGTTCTTTGCAGTTGGGACCAAATCAGGAGGGTTTACTGTTAGAAATATTGCAATTTTGTTATGACCGGCGGGGTATCAGCCAAGAACAACCGACAAGTTGGACAAGGGAAGCGCCCAATTTTACCGATTTGCAGCAGGAGATCGAGTCGCGGGTGGAGAGCGGCTGTAAGGAATCGCAAAAACTGAAACTGAAACTGATAGCCACCTTCACCTACGGTGTCTTCTGCCGTCCTCAACCCAACTTCACCGAGAAACATATCCGCATCGACCTCTCGAAATTACCGCCGGAGATCGGGGCGATCGCCGCCGAATCCTTGGCCTGGCAATTGATGAACCAACACCGGTTAACCGGCGAAATCGAAGGGAAACTACCCCGTACCTACCTATTCATCGATGAGGCTAAAGAATTGCGGAAAAGTCGGGCCTGTGACCGCATCATCGCTGACGGTCGTAAATACGGGCTGGGTTTGGTGTTGGCATCCCAATCGGAACGACATCTCAGCGACGACGTGATCGGTAACTCCTCTACCAAAATCGTTTTGCCAGTGGACCAATCGGAAGTGAAACGGGTGGCCGCCAAATTCCGGTTTGCCGAGAAGAAAGTAGCCGAGTTAGTACCCTTGACCGCCCTATGTCGTTTCGGCAAACAGGCAGAAGTGACCAGTATCTTTCCCTATCACCGGAGGGTAGAAGATGGTTAGCACTCTTTCTAAGTCAAAACCCCACCAGCGACGCACCGAGAAGGTTTTTACTATCCTCGACGGCGCACCCCCTGGTACGACCTACGAAGGTCTGATCTCGTTGGTACGGGAGAAAACGGGTAAGGGTTGTTCCCGCAAGCTGATTAGTCGCTGGAAACGGGAACGCACGGGAGAAACCGTCTCAGAAATTCCAACTGTCTTGGAAATTCCAACTGTCTTAGAAATTCCAACTGTCTTAGAAACGATCGCTTCTCAAAAAACACTCAGACAAAGTTCAGTGCCTGGCCTGAGCCACGTCGAAGGGCTTGCCCTGAGAGAAGCCGAAGGGTTTACCCTGAGAGAAGCCGATACTTCCCCCATTGTCCCCAGAATCGAGAAACACAGCGAGAAAACAAGCGAGAGTGTTGCCCTGAGAGAAGCCGATATTTCCCCCATTGTCCCAGAACCTTTCTATTCCCCCCGTCCTGATTTCTTTCGTTACCTGACCGTTGCCGCCGCCGCCATCATCGCCCTAGTCGGTTGCAGTTACACCACCGCCCAAAAAACCCCCAGCACACCCGTTACACCCGTTACCACCTCTTACCCCCCTTATCAAGGGGGGATTAAGGGGGGATCCTCTCCGAAAAAAACCTACTCCACCGTACCGAGGGAGATCAAAATCCGATTGACCCTTACCACCCCCGCAGATCTGCGGGTCAAACAAGGTTCTCGGATCGTTGCGGGTCAGATACTAAGCGATCGCATTACCGAGAGACAACGACTCCAAACCCAACGTCAACAGTTGGAACTCTCCCTAAAAAAGTTACAGATTCCCCTCCCCGAACTCACCTTACCTTCACCACCCCCAACATTAAATAAACTTCCCCCCGTTTCCTACAGGCAAGAAACCGCCCAAATTACTCTGAAAACAGGAGAATTACAAGAGATAGAAGCTAAAATAGCTCAACAACAACAAAAAATCACCCAATTACTTAGCTTGAGTCAAGTTGAAGGTCTGGCCATGAAACCTACGGACGTTCGGGTAGCTTCCGTTCCCACCCGAACGTTCCCTACTTTTGTCAGCATTGATGGGCAAGCCCTGAAACAAGTTGATGGGCAAGCCCTGAGCCAAGCCGAAGGGCAGAAAATATCCGTGGAGAAGATCATCGAGCATGAACGGGCGAAACTCTCCCAAATGGAAACGGAGCGAGAAAAAGCAAAAATACAACTGGAAATCGCCCGTGCCGCTTTATCAACCGCCAAGGAAAAGCGTCTTCAGGAAGAATACCAATTGGCTCTAGAAGAAAACCGACGGGCGATCACCCTTCAGAACCAACAACTGGAAGTGGAGAAACAGAGGGCAGTTCGCGCCGCACAACTTCAGGAACGGGAATACAACCAAGCGGTGATCAGGACGAGAATACAGGAGATCGACAATGCACTGGTTCAATTGGCTACGGTTAAGGCTCCCTACCCCGGAACGGTCAAACGGCTTAAATGGCAGGGTCAGGATGATCGCCTTCTCACTGTCGAGCTTACTGTTGATGTTGACCCTGAGCGAAGCCAAAGGGTTAACCCTGAGCGAAGCCGAAGGGTTGACTCCCCTACAGGCCGCTCCCCTTCCCTGTCTCGATAGTGGTAACGATTGTCTCCGTACCCTCACCGACGCGGCGATCGAATGTTCCCCTGAATTGCAGACCCTCGACGAACGCATCGCCCTGATCGATCGCCGGTTACAGTTGGCTGGACAACGTATCGACCAAGCCAACGCCCGACAATGGACGGGTTATCTCACCACCGACCCGATCGCCATTCTGCAAAATCTGTTTGGGGGTGGTCAGGTACAACAACAGAGGATGGCCATCACCGACCTCGAAATCAGGGCGGCCGACCTAGAGGCGGCCAGGGCTGAATTGGAACGTCAACGGGCTGCCAAACGCTCCCAACTCGGAGAACAGGTCTTAACGCTGGTGATCGCCTACGAAACCGCAGGCGATCGAGAACGGGCGATATTAGCCCAACTGTCAAACCACGACCTCTTGACCAGGATTACCGAGATCGATTACCGTCTGGGCGGTTCATCCACCGAAACCTATCTAACAAGAATCGCCCAACGAGAACAGTTAGAGATTCAGTGGAACCGTTACCGTCTCGAACGGGAAACCGCTAAACGACAACTTCTATCCCTGACGGGGTTTTCTACTCCTGAAACCACTGGGGAAACTACTGGGTAATGGGTTGATATTGTCATGTACATATCCAGCGACTCCACACTTGACGAGGCAATGCACTTGCATTACCATCAAGATGTTTTTACAGGCGTTGCATAATAGAGATATGAATGGAGGAAATCAAAATGCAATGCCCTGAATGTAAATCTACCCATATCCGTAAAAATGGCATCAATAAACAAGGTAAACAAAATCATATTTGTGTAACCTGTGGCCGTCAATTTATTAATAACTATGAAAAACAGAAAGGCTATGACGAAAAAACGAAGCGAGAATGCCTAACTGCCTATGTTAATGGGATGGGATTTAGAGGAATAGAAAGGCTAAAGGGAGTTCATCATACGACCGTAATTAATTGGGTAAAATCTGTGGGAGAATTATTGCCAGTCGCCTATGACCCAGAAACAATTCCTGAAGTAGGGGAACTGGATGAATTGGAAACCTTTGTTGGCTCAAAAAAAACAAAATCTGGGTGTGGACAGCCGTTGACCACTTTAAAAAAGGAATTTTAGGTTGGGTAATCGGAGACCATAGTAGCGAAACGTTTCGCCCATTATGGGAATTAGTTAAGTCTTGGGGATGCTATTTTTATGTGAGTGATGGATGGTCAGTTTATCCATGTTTTATAGCAGAGGGCGACCATATAATTAGTAAGACTTATATGACCAGAGTAGAGGGTGAGAACACACGTTTAAGACATTATCTAGCCCGATTGCATCGCAAAACACTCTGCTATTCTAAGTCTACAGAAATGTTAGGATACTCTATTCGTTTATTAATTCATTATCTGAAGTTTCAAGAAGTGCCTATTCCTTACTGATTCATAGCTTAATTCAGCAACGCCTTTTTACAAACAGGCTGAGAGGTTCCAATGGATGCAACTATGGCTCTATGGCCAGAATCCACTCTTACCGATCGCTATCAGACTACAATTCCCGATTCCGTTCGCAAAGCCCTTGGCTTGAATAAGCGCGATAAAATCTGCTACAACATACAGCCCGACGGCAAAGTATGGATTTCCAGGGCTGACGGGACAGAAGAAAATGATCCGGTGCTTGGGAAATTTCTGAATTTTCTTGCCCAAGATATGGAACAGAACCCTCAACACATACAGCCAATTAGTTCTAACCTAGTCAATCATGTTCAATACTTGGTCTCTGGCGTTGCTCTGGATCTTGATGCACCACTTCTGGATGAGGACGAATAAGGTTGTCTATAGATCAGCCCCTAGTAAATGTATGGAGCATATTTGCTCAACCTCTGTTCCTTGAACAGTTTGAAGAACTTGTGACGCAGATTGAAGAGCTGCACCACAAGTTTCCTCAAGATTACAAAAGGAAAAATGCGACAAAGCGTCTAGCTGCCATAGCAAAGTTAGCCTTTGATACTAAGTACCTAAGCAAAATTAATTACACATATCTAACCCCCCCTTGCCTCTTGCCTTTTGCCTTTCTTCACTAGGAAATTTATTTTGCACGACTACTTAGGGTTTGCTGAATAATGGTAAAAACCTTACAGGAAAGGGCTTTTAGCTTGATTGAGAGCTTCCCAAATGCACTTAAATCTGCTAGAATCTCTTAAAACCCTTGCATCACCCTTGCATCTTCTCTAATTAGTGCTAATGTACCGTAAAAGCGAGTTACCCTCAACCCCACCAGAAAACTTCGAGCTGCCCTTTGAGGGGAAATTATCCCAAGACAATCGTTGGGTAATTATGGCCAACCTCATTCCCTGGTCAGAATTTGAAGCGGAATACGCATCACTTTTTTCAGAAGAAATGGGCACACCCGCCAAAACATTCAGGACAGCACTCGGAGCATTAATTATTAAAGAAAAATTAGGAACAAGCGATAGAGAAACGGTAGAACAAATCAAAGAAAATCCTTATTTACAATACTTCTTGGGGTTTTCATCCTACAGCAATGAACCCCGGTTTGAAGCGTCAATGTTGGTTCACTTTCGAGAAAGAATCACTCTGGAACTAATTAATAAAGTGAATCGCTTTATGGTCAAAAATTCGAGAGAAATAAAAGAAGAAGAAAACACCGAAAAAAAGTTAGAGAGCGAAACCCAAAGTCAACCAGAAAATCGAGGTAAATTAATTTTAGATGCCAGTTGTGCGCCCGCAGATATTAGTTATCCTACGGATTTAAACCTGTTAAATCAAGGAAGAAAACAAACCGAAAAAATTATTGATATTCTCTATGAAACTTTAAAAGGAAAACTTGTTCAAAAACCGAGAACCTATCGTCTTCTAGCCAGAAAAAGTTATTTAGAAGTAGCGAAAAAAAGAAAACCTACCGTCAAACAAAGACGAAAAGCTCTGAAAAGACAACTGCAATATCTGAAAAGAAATCTCGACCATATTGAACAACTTTTAGCAGAAGGAGCCTCTCTACAAAGCTTGAAAAAAAGAGACTATAAACTGTTGTTAGTAGTCACAGAAGTTTATCGTCAACAACTCTGGATGTACCAAAATAACAAACAGAGTATTGAAGACAGAATTGTCAGCTTAACTCAACCCCACATCCGTCCGATAGTCAGAGGAAAAGCTGGAAAACCCGTAGAATTTGGGGCTAAATTCTCAGCAAGCTGTATAGATGGTTACATATTTTTAGACCGAATTAGTTGGGATAACTTTAATGAATCAGGAGATTTAAAAGCACAAATAGAAGCTTATTATGACTATACAGGATACTATCCAGAATCAGTTCATGTGGACAAAATTTATCGAACCAGAGAAAACCGAGCTTGGTGTAAAGAAAGGGGAATCAGAATCAGTGGTCCCCCATTAGGAAGACCAGCCAAAAATGTTAGTAAAGAACAAAAGAAACAAGCTACCGATGATGAGAGGATTCGGAATTGTATAGAGGGCAAATTTGGACAGGGGAAAAGAAGATTTAGCTTAGGTAAAGTGATGGCTAAACTTCCTCATACTTCCTTTTCAGCGATTGCTATTACTTTTTTAGTCATGAATCTTTCTAACCTGTTGAGGCAGGTTTTTTGGGCTTTTTTATGTCTGAAATGGAAAAACAGCACTTTTTCTCGGTCAATGATTAGGATAAGTTATAACTTAAAAATTAATCAACAACTAAAGCTTATGCTTGTAGCTAAGTGAAATCATTGATTAAGAGACCTGTACTTTTCAATGACTTTTTCAGCAAACCCTACTTAGATATACATTACAGCCATCGAACTGCTTGTTTAGTACATAGACCAAAGGCAAGCTGTGACTGGGTTATAATTTTTGGAGATGTCTAATTCACAAGAGATATATTTCCGATCCTGAACAGCTTAATCAGCAAAGGTTTAACTGTGCCACACAGGTGTGAGAAACGCTATAGTTTCTACAATGAAGGTTTTTCACAATCTTTCGTGTATTTTTTTATTGCTGGAAGTGTCGTAAATAGATCTATCAAAAGGCTCTTACCTAATATAATTGGGAGAAAATTACCGATCAACATTTCCCCGATGCTTGCCTCATCACGTCTTCAAGCCAGTAGGAGTAACCCCACTGGACTCACTTCACCTCCCACGGTCGGTTCAATCGTGCGGTGCAGAAATCGTCAGTGGGTTGTTCTACCGAGTGAGCGAGAGGAGGTAATCATTCTACGTCCTTTATCGGGGAGTGAGGAACAAATCTGTGGAATTTACACCGTTTTAGGTGAAAAAATCGAATCCGCCACTTTCTCACCCCCAGAACCGCAAACTTTACGCGACCACGAAGCTGGGCGATTACTCCTTGATGCGGCCAGATTAAGCCTTCGTAGCGGCGCGGGGCCGTTTCGGTGTCTGGGTCGCCTGTCAGTACGTCCCCGTCCGTACCAGATCGTTCCCTTGTTGATGGCACTCCGTCAGGAAACCGTAAGATTGTTAATCGCGGACGATGTGGGGATCGGTAAGACCGTAGAAACCGCGTTAATCGCCCGCGAACTGCTCGATCGAGGGGATATCCAACGTATCGGAGTATTATGTCCCCCTCAATTATGCGATCAGTGGCAGAGGGAACTAAAGCAGAAATTTAATATTGACGCGGTAGTTATTCGATCGGGAACGGTAGCGAAACTGGAAAGAGAATTACCTTCAGGAAATAGCCATATTTTCAGTTATTACCGCCATATTATCGTTAGTCTCGATTATGCGAAATCCGATCGCCGTCGGGCTAGTTTTCTGGCGCATCGTCCCGATCTTGTGATCGTAGATGAAGCGCATACCGCCACACAGAGTAAGGAAGGAGCGAATCAACAGCGACATCAATTGGTGAGTAAACTGGCGGAAAACCCCGATCAGCACCTGATCCTGTTAACCGCGACCCCTCACAACGGGATTGAAACTTCTTTTTTGTCCCTCCTGGGCTTTTTAAAGCCAGAGTTCAGCACTTTTCAATTAGACGCTCTTAGCGAGAAACAACGCGCCGAATTGGCCAAGCATTTCATCCAGCGTAGGCGTGCCGATGTTCAAGACTGGATGGCAGAAAATACGCCTTTTTCCATCCGAAAATCGATCGAGTACCCCTATCAACTATCCAACGAGTATCGAGAGTTATTCGATCGGGTTTTTGATTTCGTCCGTGGCCTAGTTCGTTCGGTCGATGAAAGTCTCAGCCACGCCCAAAAAAGGGGAAGGTATTGGGCGGCCTTGGCGATTATCCGATGCGTGATGTCCTCTCCTGCCGCCGCTATCGCTACCCTATCCAGACAGGCGGATAAAAACGCTAATCTCGACGATCTAGCCGAAAAAACCAGAGATGAATCGGTGGAAGATATCGATCGAGTTGCCTCTCCCTACGTCTATGACGTGACAGAAGAAGAATTGTCGGTGGACAGTACCCCGACCGCATTAGTCGAACAGAGTATCCGCACCTATCCGGACTCGGCGAGAAAAAGGCTGAGAGATTTCGCGAGAGCGGCGGAACAATTAACGAGCAAAAAAGACCAAAAACTTCAATACACACTAAAAATCGTCAAAGAACTACTGACAGAAGGCTATAATCCCATTCTCTGGTGTCGCTATATCGCTACCGCCAATTATTACGCCCAAGCTCTTAAAGCGGAGTTTGTGGGAAAAAGGGGCGTTCAACCGAGGGTTATCGCAATTACCGGCGAACTATCGGAAGACGAGCGGGAGATTCGCTTGGACGAATTAAAATCCTGTCCGCAAAGGGTTCTAGTGGCTACGGACTGCCTGAGTGAGGGGATTAATCTACAGGAACACTTCAACGCTTGTTGCCATATAGATTTGCCGTTTAATCCCAACCGTTTAGAACAACGGGAAGGAAGGATTGATCGCTACGGACAGACGACCCCGCAACTCAAGTGTATTCTTCTCTACGGACAGGATAACCCTGTTGATGGTGTAGTGTTGGATGTTCTCTTGAGAAAAGCGGTGACGATCCATCGTAATCTAGGGATCACCGTACCGATCCCGATGGACAGTGCAACGGTACAGGAGGCGATCTTTCAATCCCTGTTCGAGCGATCGACAACGGTACGTCAATTAAGCCTTTTTGACAGTAACCCAGCCCTGGCCTCACTTCATCAGGACTGGGAGAAAGCGAAGGAAAAAGAAATTCAAAACCGTACCCGTTTCGCCCAACGCTCGATCAAACCGGAAGAAGTTCAACAGGAATTGAATGAGTCCGATGAAATTCTTGGAAATGAAGCGGATGTGGAGCGATTTGTGCGGAACGCGCTCGATCGATGGGAAATATCGCTGGTTAAAAAGAAAGTTGGCTGGCAACTCTCCAGAATTCCCGATTGTTTGGAGATCGAAAATCGACCCCGAACGATCGCTTTTACTACCCCCGTTGCTGAGGGAGTGGAGTATGTGGGGCGGAATCATCCCCTTGTGGAGGGTTTAGCCCGTTATCTATTCGAGGAGGCACTAGAATCCTCCCACTCGATCGCCGAGAGTTCATCTCCCCCGTTCGCCTCCCGTTGTGGCGTTACCGTTACCAATGCGATCGCTAAACCGACTTTTATTCTGTTACTGCGCTCACGTCTCCTATTAACGGGACGGAACACGCGTCCGCTTCTAGCGGAAGAATGTTTGGCAAGAGGTTTTACGGGAACTCCCGATCGACCGTGTTGGTTATCGGGAACGGAAACCCTCGCCCTGTTCGATACCGTTGTTCCCACCACAGATATATCTCAGGAGGAAAAACGAGAGTGGATCGAGATGGTGATTGATCGTCTGGAAGATTTAACGCCCAGTCTGACGGAGATCGCAACCGAAAGAGCCGAGACATTACTCGCCTCTCACCGACGGGTAAGACGGTTTACTGGCGAGGGAATGTTACAAAAAGTCGAGCCACAATTACCGATGGATATTTTGGGCGTTTATATTCTCTTGCCGCCATAAAAATTCCCGAATTTCAACTCTTCACGCTATTTTCGCCATGAATAACGCCGCCGCCTACCGTATCGCCGGAAATCTACTCGCGTCTGACATGACCACCGAAATCGCTTCGGGAGAAAAGGATGGTCAGAGCAATATTCATTTCGGTCTGGAGCGATCGATCAAGTTGGAGGACGAGATCGCTTTCGTTTGGGGCGAGGCCAAGGATCAGTGGCAGATTTTCCAACGTCGTTTAAAACGACTGGGGGAAAGCGATACGGGAACGTCAACAACGCGGGAATTTTGGGTGATTCCCCTGCTTAAACTGCTCGGCTATCAACCCGTCTTACAAGAGAGAGCGGAGACGGTAGATGGTCAAACTTTCGCCATCTCCCATCGGGCTGGTTTTGGAGACGGGACGGGCGATCTTTCCCCTCTCGAATCGCCCCCGGTTCATATCGTCAGTTGTAAGCAATCCCTAGAGCAACGTCCGCCCTCCGGTCGTCCCCGACTTTCCGCTCACGCTCTAGTACAGGAATACCTGAACCGTACCGAGCATTTATGGGGAGTCGTTACCAACGGGTTACGATGGCGACTCCTGCGGGATTGCTCTTTGATGACCCGATTGACCTTTATCGAGTTCGATCTAGAGCAGATCGTCCAGAATGAGAATTACGCGGAATTCTGCCTGTTTTATCGGCTTTTCCACCGTACCCGTTTACCGTGGGGAGTCGAGGATGTGGATAGCTGTTTTCTGGAAGTCTATCACCAAGATGCGTTAGAACAGGGGGGACGGGTACGGGAGCGGCTACGCGACGGGGTTGAACAGGCTTTACTACTATTGGGAACCGGTTTCTTACAACACCGCCAAAATCAGCGTTTAAGAGAGGCGATCAACTCCAGGGAGTTGTCGGAACGGGATTATTACCGGTCCCTGTTGTTGTTGATTTACCGCTTGTTATTTCTAATGGTGGCGGAGTCCCGTAATCTACTGTTAGCAGGGGAAGACGAGGGAAAAGCTCGAATTTACAGCGAGTATTATAGTGTCTTCCGGTTGCGAGCCTTGGCCGAGCGGAAAAGTTACCTTCGGGAGGGTTTTCAGGACAATTGGCAGGGGTTGAGGGTCACGTTTAGTCTATTCGACGAGAGTTGGCGCGGGGAATTATTGGGGTTATCGCCCTTGAACGGTGATCTGTTCGGCTCGAATTCCTTGAAATTGCTAGAAGATTTGGCGATCGATAATCACGATCTACTTCTGGCTATCCGTCATCTCTCTCTGTACGAGAATCGCGGTCAATTACGCCGCGTGAATTACGCCGCGCTCGACGTGGAGGAGTTGGGAAGTGTTTACGAGAGTTTATTGGATTTCACACCGAGAATTGTCAATGAATCCGTATCTTACCGTTTTCTCTTGGTAATCGGGAGCGATCGTAAAACCACCGGATCCTATTACACCCCCCCCGCGTTAGTCGGACAGTTAATCAAATCGGCTTTAGAACCGGTTATCGCCGACAAGCTGAAAGGGAAGGAATCGCCTGAAGACAAGGAAAAAGCTTTATTATCCCTGACCGTATGCGATCCCGCTTGTGGGAGCGGTCATTTTCTACTCGCGGCGGCGCGGCGTATCGGCAAGGAATTAGCCCGCGTCCGTAGCGGGGAAGATCAACCCTCTCCCGAAGAGATCGGGAAAGCCACCCGCGACGTGATCCAAAATTGTATCTACGGGGTGGATTTAAACCCTCTCGCGGTGGATCTGTGTAAGGTCGCCCTGTGGATCGAGGGTTTTTGCAAGGGATTCCCGCTTAATTTCCTCGATCACCGGATTAAATGCGGGAATTCTCTAGTGGGGGTGATGGATCTCGATGTGCTGAAAGAGGGGATTCCCGACGAAGCTTATAAAGCGGTCACGGGCGATGATAAATCTCTCGCTACCAAGCTGAAAAAATCTAACAAGGAACAGTGCAAGGTTCCGAAAGGTCAGTTGTCGCTATTCCAGGATATAGATTTCGAGGTTCGGCAGGGGAACTATGCGGAAGGCTCGCGGCATCTCAACCGCATCACCGATTCGACTCCCGCGGAATATCACCGCAAACAGGAACGCTACGAGGAATTACGCGCTGATTCTCAATGGTGGCAGGATTTTTCCGCCTGTAATCTCTGGACGGCGGCATTTTTTATGCCTTTAACCGAGGCGAATTTACAGCTTATCCCCACTACGGAAGCCCTCCGTCGTCTCCTACGGGAAGCGGAACAGCGTCAGCAACGGAACCCCCTTCAAGGTTCTCTCTTCGCTGACGGGGAAACCTCTTCCTCGACTCCTTTTAGCGTGACGCGAATTGTCGAGGCGGCGAATAATCTCGCGAGAGAACAGCGATTTTTTCACTGGTGTCTGGAATTTCCCGAAGTGTTCGCCGAAGGGGGATTTAGCTGTGTTTTAGGAAATCCACCGTGGGAACTATTACAAATAGCGGAGAAGGAGTTTTTTGCTTCTAAAGATGAAAGTATCGCTAATGAAAAAGATAGTTCTAAAAGAAAAAAACAAATCCAGCAATTGGCAAAAACAAATCCTCAGTTATTACAAATGTTTGAAAATACAAAGCATGATGCAGACGCACAAAATAAATTTATTCGAGAGTCAGGAAGATTTTTATTAACACTAAGAGGGAAAATTAATACTTATTCTGTCTTTGCTGAACTAGTTAAAAACCTAATGTCTTCTCAAGGAAAAAGTGCAGTAATTATTAAATCTGGTATTGCAACAGATGATTCTAATAAAGATTTCATTCAAAACGTTGTTAGTAATTGTTTACTAACTAGCTTTTTTGACTTTAACAATGAAGATTATATTTTTAAAGACATAGAACATACAGTTTCATTCGCTATTCTGACTTTATCCAACATTCCATGTAGTCAGGTATATTTTGCTTCACAGCTAAGAAATTTAAATCAACTTAAAAATCCTCTAAAGCTTTATGGATTGAGTAGTGACGAAATAAGACTTTTTAATCCTAATACTCTAAATCTTCCTATTTTTCAGTCTATAGAAGATCTGAAATTGGTCAGAAAAATTTATCAAAAAGTTCCTGTTTTAAGCAATCTTAAAAAGAAAGAAAACCATTGGAAAGCTTTCTTTAGACAAGGATTGTTTAATATGACATCTGAACGAGAAATATTTTGGATAGAAAGTGAGTTAATCACCAATAATTTTAATTTAAAACGAAATGTATATTTTAAAGAAAATATTATTTATTTGCCTCTTTATGAATCTAAAAACACAGATCAATATAATCATCGGTTTGCAGGTTTTGAAGGAATTAAAGAAGAAGAAAGATACCGTAATAGACCTCCCATTAATGAGGCTAATCAACAGCAGTTGGCTAATGTTACTTGGCAAATTACACCGAGATACTGGGTACAGAATCAATCTGTTGATTTAAAAATCCCCGAACAGTGGAAATATAACTGGTTAATAGGTTTTCGGAATGCTATTAATGCTTTTGCCGATTCAAGAAGCGTAAGATTTACACTTATTCCTAAGTGTGGTGTTGGCAATTCTATGCCTTTAATCTTTTCGGAAGAAAAGCCTAAAATGTTATGCTGTTTAGTAGCTAATTTTAATTCATTGATTCTTGATTATGTTGCAAAACAAAAAGCAAGTGGTGGAAATTTAAACTTTTATGTTGTCAAACAACTCCCTATCATTCCCCCAAACTGGTACACATCAGAAGACATCGAATACATTAGCGATCGAGTCCTTGAATTAGTATACACCGCTTACGACATAAGACCCTTCGCTGAAGATATGGGATACTACGGCGAACCCTTCATCTGGGATGAAGACCGACGGGCGAAACTGCGCGCCGAACTCGATGCGAAATACGCCAAACTCTACGGCTTGACCCGTGACGAGCTAAGGTATATCCTAGATCCCGCCGATGTTTACGGCGAGGATTTCCCCTCGGAAACCTTCCGAGTCCTCAAGAATAACGAGATGAAGAAGTACGGCGAATACCGCACCCGTCGCCTAGTTCTAGAGGCTTGGGATTCAATGAAATAATCGAACAATTTTTTATCTTTCTGAAACATTATGTAGGGTCTGCTGAATAAATCTAAAAACCTTGTTGGGTAAGACTTTTAGACTTTTTGTCAATCAAAAAGTACCAGGCATGGGAGTGATCAGGGGGAAAATTGAGGTACTTTTTCCCTGAAAATTAGGTAGTTGACCACGGCGGTTCGACAAGCTCACCGTCCTACTCGACTGAGCTTCGCCGAACGTCCTGAAAATGGATAAAACCCCACACCCGTTCGGACTTCGGCGTGAGCTCAGTCGAACGCTGAGCTCACGGCCGAAGCCCACACCCCACACCCTGCCCCCACGAAAAACTTTTTCAGCAGCCCCTAATTATGATAAATCTCTTTATCGAGCCGGGCATTTTAAGAGAAAGGACTCATCCACGAAATACCCATGATTCTCAAAGACCTCCTCGCCGGTGGAATTCCCGCCATAACCGCTACCAGCACTTTTATCGGAATGGGAATGCTTCCCCAAAAGCTCAATGCAAACGGGGTGGATACCCTCACTGACGAACAAATCGAAGCCCTTTTCTCCAATATTCCCGCGGATTGGAGTTTCTCCGACCTAGCCGAGAGAGTCTTTGACGAGTCAACCGTAAGTGAGTCTCTAGCCGATCGACTGATCGCCTATATCGATCAAAAACACGGCGGGGAATCTCTTACCCCCGAACCGCGGGAATCATCCGAACCCGAAGGGGATAGCCCCCGAAAATTCGATATTTTTACCCTCCGAGATGAAATTGTCGAGGATTACCGGGGATACATCGAGAGCTTTCTGAGTATTAAGGACAAACGGATAAAAGAGTTCGTCAATAGGGAATTAGACCGGGGACAACTCTGGAAAGATCCCCTCGTCCAACTCAATCCCCCTTACAAACGTGGCGCGACCGTCGGCCAGCTGATCGGACGCGGGATACTCCATCAGGACTGCGATCGCTACTTCCCGAACTTCACCTTTTTCGAGCATCAAGAAACCGCCTTTCAACTAGCCCGCCAGAATTTACCCTACGTCGTCACCACGGGAACCGGGTCGGGAAAAAGCTTGACCTATGTAGTCCCGATCATTAACGACATCCTCGAAAACCCGACATTACAGGGAGTTAGAGCTATTTTGGTCTATCCGATGAACGCGCTCATAAACTCTCAAGAGGAAGAATTCAAGAAATTTCTAGAGAATATCCCCGATAGCCCGATTAAAGTAGCTAAATATACGGGACAAGAATCTTTAACGGAAAAAGCCGAGATACAGAACAATCCGCCCCATATCCTCCTGACGAACTATGTGATGTTGGAGTTGATGCTTACCCGCGTCCACGAGGATAAACTGGTAGCTTCGCCCGACCTGAAATTCTTGGTACTCGACGAACTGCATACCTATCGCGGTCGTCAGGGCGCGGATGTAGCCCTAGTAATCCGAAAACTCAAAAGGCGATGCGATAAGTCCTTAGTCTGTATCGGCACATCGGCCACCATGTCCACCGAGGGCGATCGGGCCGATCGGAAGCGAACCGTCGCCGAAGTCGCCAGTAAACTTTTCGGTGTCGAGATCTCCCCCGATCGAGTGATCGATGAAACCCTGGAACGCGCTATTTCCCGCCCCGATCCAACGGTAGCCGAACTACAACAGTCTCTACAGCAAGAAGTCTCCCCCGAAGAAGAACAAACCGACGAAGCTTTCCAACAGCATCCGCTCGTCGCATGGATCGAGATGAATTTGGGATTAGAGGAGGAAGATGGCTATTTAAAACGCCGTACCCCCATATCTCTTAAGGAAGCAGCTGACCAGTTAGCCAAGTTAACCAAGATCGATACCGGTGTCTGTCTCGATCGATTACGGGAGATGTTACTCTGGAGCGGTCGGTTAAACGCTAGTAAAACGAAGAATTCCAGAGAGGTCAGAGGTCTTCCCTTCCGCCTACATCAGTTTATTTCCCAAGGTGGCAGTGTCTATGCGACCATCGAACCCCACGAACGACGGGAATTAACCCTAGAAGGGCAGTATCGAACTACTCGTGATCGATTGCTCTTTCCGATCGTGTTCTGCCGAGAATGCGGTCACGACTATTATGTGGTTCGCTACGATTCCGAAAAGTACCAGATTACGCCTCTAATTCCCACGGCGATCGACGAGGAAAACGACGAGGATATTACCGAGGGATATTTAACTCTCGACGAACCCGATCTATGGGACATCAATGACGAGGAACGCTTACCAGATACTTGGTTTAACTTAAATAAAAGCGGACGGAAAGTCAAAAAAGATTTCGCTAAGTTTATCCCGCGAGAACTGTATGTTTATCCGGATGGCAGGATCGTCACGGGAGCGTTTAGCACCGACGATCCGATTCAACCCGTTCGTTGTTGGTTTATTCCTAAACCCTTTTTAACTTGCTTGAACTGCGGTGTTGTGTATGATCGCAAGACTACCGAATACCGCAAACTATCCCGTCTTAGTAGTGAGGGGCGTAGTACCGCCACCACTCTACTCTGTCTCTCCACCGTCAACCGCTTAAAGCTGAATCTGAATATTCAAGAAACTGCGGCGAAAATCCTTAGCTTCACCGATAATCGTCAGGACGCTTCCTTACAAGCAGGTCATTTTAACGATTTCGTGCAAACTTCCTTTTTACGGGGCAGTTTAAATAGAGCTTTGCAAAACCACGGATATCTAACCCACGCGGAATTAGCGGCAAAAGTAGTGAACGCGATGGGGCTAACTCAAGAACAATACGCTGAACAACCTGTCACCTTCGGTACCGGCAAAACTCGCAACGAGAAGGCTTTTGAGGATCTGATTCAGTATCGCCTCTACGACGATTTAAAACGGGGCTGGCGCATTGTCCAACCGAATTTAGAACAATCCGGTTTACTGGCGATCGAGTACCCGGATTTAGAAAACAACTGTCAAAATCTCGCTCCCTGGCAAAAATACCCTCATCCCGTTCTCGTCTCGGCAACTCCAGAGCAACGTTTAAAAGCGGCCAGCTTTTTACTGGATCATTTACGGAAAAATTTAGCCCTAGACGCAGACTTACTTCAGTCAAATCGTCTCAACGAGTTACAGAGACGAGTAAATCAAGCTCTTAACCAGGCTTGGAAATTCGATGATCATGAATACCTTCCTCCCGCAACAAAAGCTTCTCACCTTAACAATCCTCGATCGGGAGCCACGGTGAAGTTAACCGCGAAAAGTAAAGTCGGGAAGTATTTGCGATCGGAGCAATTATGGGGACACAAGGTTACGGAAGCCGAATATGAAAGCTTAATTGTATCTTTAATCAATGCTCTAGCGGATTCCGGGTATCTCAAGCGAGAGGGAACGGAAATTCAGCTACGGGTGGATTCGATGGTATGGAAAGCGCAGAAAGTCGATCGGGTAAAACTCGATCCCACCGTTCGGAAACTCCGGGATAGCCTTCTCGAAGAGCGGGAAGTGAACGCTTACTTTCAGAACTTTTATGATCGACAGGCCACGACGATCCGCAAAATGGAAGGGCGGGAACATACTGGACAGGTTGCCAACGACAAACGCCAAGAACGAGAGGAGAAGTTTCGGAAAGGGGAACTAGCGGCTTTATTTTGCTCACCAACAATGGAGTTAGGGATCGACATTTCCGATTTAAGTATCGTCCATCTACGCAACGTCCCTCCCTCGCCCGCAAATTACGCTCAAAGAAGTGGACGGGCCGGTCGGGGCGGACAGGAAGCCCTCGTTATCACTTATGCGGCCTACGGAAACGGTCACGATCAATATTTTTATAATCGACAGGCACAAATGGTGTCGGGGGTTGTTGTTCCCCCGAAATTGGAACTAGCTAACCCCGATCTGGTTAAATCCCATCTTTATTCGCTCTGGCTTTCCTACACGGGGGTCGATCTAGGTAACTCGATGAATCAAATCCTCGACTTAGAGAAAGACGGATACCCGATTAAAGACGGTATCTGGCAACAGTTAAAGTTATCTTCCAATAAACTCAACCTGTGTTGGGATGATGCTCGCACGATTCTCGGTGATGTTTATTGTCAGGGGGATCTCGCTCAAACAAACTGGTACAGTGCAGACTGGCTGAAACAGACTCTAGAAAATGCCTCTGACGAGTTCCACAATACTTGCAATCGCTGGCGTAGGTTGTACCGAGAAGCGACCGAGCAGTTACAAAAAGCCCGCGAGACTATCGATCGAGCCGTTAGAGGTGGAGTGACCGACGAGGAGAAAAAGAAAGCGAATGTTTCAGAAGAAGATGCCAAGCGTCAACGGGACTTATTGGTAGGATCGGACAGGAAAGGGCGTTCTCAAAGCGAGTTTGAATTTTATCCCTACCGTTATTTTGCCAGCGAGGGATTTTTACCTGGATTTAATTTCCCCCGTCTCCCCGTGCGTGGTTTTATTCCCGCAGGGAACAAGGGAGAATTTATCTCCCGCCCTCGTGCCGTCGCTATTCGAGAACTAGCTCCCAGAAATATCATTTATTACGAGGGCAGTAAATTCCAGATCGCGAGAACGAGAATTTCGCCTCAAGGAGAACAGCAGTTCCGCCGAATTTCGGCTTGTTCTCGATGCGGTTATTTCCATGCCGATACGGAAGCGAATCGAGATACCTGTGAAAACTGCGGTGCTAGGCTCCAAGATCGGCTCTACCATGTTCTCGTACTCGATACGATGATTACCCGTAGAAGGGAACGGATCACCTGTGACGAGGAAGACAGACTCAAGTACGGCTATATTCTGACCACCCATTTTCGCTACGACTCCCATAAACGTCGTAAAGCTCTAGTAACCGCGGCGGACAGTACGGAACTTCTAAAAATTTCCTACGGGGAAACCGCCAGTATCCGACGAATTAATCGAGGTTTACGATTTAATCAAGAGCGAGGATTTAGATTGGATACCGCGAAGGGAGAATGGTTAGATGCGAAACAAGATAACCCATCCAGTAACTCGCAAGCGGGCATTAGCCTGATGGTAGAAGATACCCGTAATATTCTCGTCGTCGAACCCTGTTGGGGTAAGGCCGATCTCGCTCCGGAATTCCTAATCACCTTTCAACACGCTTTAGCGAGAGCGATACAAGCTCATTACAAATTGGAGGCCGAAGAATTAGCCTCGGAAAAATTGGGCGAGGGAGGATACATTCTCTTTTGGGAGTCTGCCGAGGGAGGAGCGGGAGTCTTAGCTCAAATTCTCGATAATCCCACATCTTTCCAGAATTTAGCCCAACAAGCCCTTGATATATGCCATTTTAAGCAGGATAAGCCCGATTGCGCTCAAGCCTGTTACGAGTGCTTGTTATCCTATCAAAATCAGTTTGACCATCCCTATCTAAATCGACATTTGATTAAAGATTTTCTAGAACAGCTTGCCGGAAGTCGGTTATCCTTCTCCCAAGAGGGCGATCGGGAACAATCCTATCAAATCCTTCTCCAACAAAGCGATCCCAATTCGGAATACGAGAAAGTCGTGTTAAAGGCTATTTATGAGCAGGGCCTGCCACTGCCAGATCGGGCGGGAGTATATATCCCCGATGCGGACTGCAAACCTGATTTCATCTACGAGAATCTTAAAATTGCAATTTTCTGCGATGGCTCGGTTCACGATCATCGCGATCAACAGGAACAAGATCGCGTCAAACGAGAGAATCTAAAATGGCACGCCCGTTATAAAGTTTTTAGTTTTAATTACCAATCAGACTTACAGGAGCAAATAGATAAACTACAAGCCATGTTAAGTCCAACATAAGACCCTTTTTCGTCCGATTGTGGTTTAACGCCAGTTCGGTTTAAGGGAATTTTGCCATAGCTTCCACGAAAGAATAGGAGTTTCAGGCTACGGTAGTATCAGGGTTTTAGCTTATCCCGAACTGAGGTTAAAAAATTAACAAAACCCTTACTGCATGCAGCTTCTCAGAAAAAATTGACAAGCCGTCACTGGGTACATTTTTCGCTTGAACATGGCTGTATCTGGAGTAGAGCGATTCCCTAAAGTTCGCTGTATAGCGATCGCTAACCTGATGGCAATTAATCTTTAGAGTAAGGGATACCTCTGTAGCCATGTTTTTACTGGTTTTCTGACCCGAAACAAGCTATAATGGTCTAAAGGTCAAATTTGAAAAATTTTGCCTCAAACCCTATCAGCGTAAAGACTTCAGGATTTTGTGTCTAATAGTTCATCAGTATTATATCGCTTTAACTCAGGCTCTCTAAGACTTTTAGCGATAGCTAGTATGTTTATACAGGGGAAGTCAAGTAATGAGATGCTTCCCATAACTTTTCTCTCTAAGTAGTCGTGCAAAATAAATTTCCTAGTGAAGATAGGCAAGAAGCAAGAAGCAAAAGCTTTATCGCAATGTGTAATTAATTTTGCTTAGGTACTTAAAATCTCCAACCTTGGTTGGCAAATATTTAGAGTAGCCAACATTAAACTGTTTTACAAGTAAACTTAAGTTTTTTTCATAATAGGTTTGGTATGGACGATAATTTCACGCTAAAAAATCTTTGCAGAAAAATAAGATTGACACTTACGTCGCTAAAAAATAGGTCAGAAATCATTCGAGATTTTATTCTGGACTTAGAGACTTATTTATAGTCGTATGAGCGGCACATAACAACATTAACTACTTTCAATTAAAATCAATAATCAAAATGAGCAATGTCAAGATAAGACTAAATTTTACAACTAATTTATTTACAGGTATTTTAATTACCTTTGGAATTGCTATATCTGGAATTATTAGTCAAAACAGTGCAGTAATGGCTACTAATATCGACAATCGAATAACTCCAAATTTATCAAAAACAACTAAAAAGACCGTGGCAATTTGCATCTTTGGTTTTTGTGTAGATACTCCTTCTCTTCCAACGCAAATACAAAATACTATAGAACAAGGTGCTTCTTCAATTATATTGCAACAATTCCGTTCTTTTCTCAGTAACGAAATTCCTATATCAGGAACAGAACATAAACTGTATCCTGTTACATATTCTCTCTTTGGCGAAGCATTTTTACCATCTAAATTATATTTAAATCACTTTAAAGACTCTCATTTTATTCAGTCTGGAGACTATCAAATTCCTGCACATTTTTATTGTACTCATGTTTATACTTTCAATGGCTCTGGAAATCGTTATCGCCTTGCAAAAATTAATGGCAAAATGTCACAAGCACTAAGTGCATTGTATAAGCGTGCCAGTTTAAGCGAAGTGCCAGTTCAAGATATTCAGAAATTATCTTGGAGCATTCAAACAGGAGTTTCTTACCATAAATTACCTGAATCTTCTCAAATATTAGTCGATCAGTTAATTCCTGAATATCGCCAAAATATGAATGATAGTTTTATGACTAATACAATAAATTTTTATGATAATCTTTCTCGTCAATTCTCTTTACCATCTTTGGATAAGTTTCTAAGTAATTTGGGAGAGATAGGAACTCTTGTGAAGGCTTTACTCCGCGCACGAGAGCAGGTTATCAATACAAGACTAGATTATTCCACACTTGCTAATTCTTTTGTTATTCAACAAAATCTTAATTTAATGGGAGGCATTGAAAGTACACCTTGGAGCCAAGTAAATGAGCAACTGTACCTACGGTTAATTGCTCCACAAGGAGCGATGAATGATGGAATTATACAAGTTAGAATTCTTAGGACAAACAAACAATCTAAAAAGGTTACTTCCCATCGTCTATTTGCAATGAATACCGATATAAATTCATTTAAACTGCTGACCGTAAATGATAATTCTGTTTCTTCATTACCTACGGCAGGAGAATTAAGGAATATAATATCTCAATTAATTGGTATTCCTGAAGCAAACGGTCATCAAGCAATTACTGCAAGTATTTTATCTCCCCCTGAAATAATGTCAAGGACTGATAGATTGGGAGCGCTTCAAGCAACTAAAGAGTTTAAACCTGGTACTGTTGGCTACGGTGTATATAAGGCAATTGAAGCTCTGTACTATGGAAACGAATTTTTAGGTGGATATGGAGCATTTGCAAATAAATATAGCGCAGAAATTGGTGCTTTTTTTCAGCGTTCAGATATTCAAGAATTAATGAAACAACCAATTAATAGTCAAGCAAATTTATTAGTTGCTAAGGCAGAATTTGACTATTGGACTTTCGTACAAAATAACCCACGATCTACAGCAGAAGATAAAGAAGGGGCAAGAATAGCTCTTAAGTTTTCACCAGAGGTCAGAGCCAAACTACAAGTGTATTATGCGAATGGAGACTATACACGCGCTAATTTGTTAATTATCAAAAATTATCCTGGAATTATTTTTCACTAAAGTATGAACAAAGACTACTTATTAACTAGCACAAATATCTCGAATTCTTACCGAACAACGGTTTTATACAAAATCAGTGTGACCAAATCTCAAACGCTATTGACAATAGGTCAATTTTGTAATCCGTTGAAATGTTTACACTGATATCCGCTAGGTGCTTCTTATTTATAGCGTTTATGCTATCATACCCTTGACCCTTCTGAACCGTTATAAAAGCTATGACATCTCTTAAAAAGATAGTAAATTTACTTAACTGTTTTCTTTGTTTAAATTTATTAAATTTAATTGCTTACAAACCAATGTTAGGACAATTATTTATTGCCAGTCCTATTTTGAAGAATAGTGATGATAAGCAAATCTTAGAAGAACCTAAATTAGTGTTAACTAGAAACAAAAAATATGCAGAATACGAAGGTCAACTTGTCGCACCAGGACATGGTAATCAAAATTATAAAATTATTCGCATAGATACAACTAATTTTATTACAGGTGGAACTTTAAGAATAGATATTCAGGTTGGCTCTGGTCAAAGCCAAGCCTCTTTTGATTTATTTGCAGAGGATGCAGTCATTCCTATTGCGGGCAGACCACAACAAAGTTTAGCTGGTGCTTATGATATTTCACCTGATTCGGGGACATCTCTTACTTATAAATTTGATAAGGGAGAAGTCTTCCAATTTGGTGCAACTGGCAATTGGTTTAGTCCAAAAGGAAGTCGTAATAGCTATAGAATTAAAGCTTATGTAATTCCCAAAATTTAGTCTTTATAATTGCCTTTTAACAAATAGATGAGGAAAATCTATGGTCAATCTTTTAACTTATAGTATGGCTAGTGTTTTTATATTGCATGAGTAATTCGGTTATACACTGCCTGTAAGAATTGCGATAATACCAAGAATTGTATGGCTAAGAGTAATACTATAAAAATTCTTAAAGCGATTATAGTGATATGCCCAATATAAACCGATAATTAAACTTAATAAAACTGTTAGCAGGTCTTGATAAATGCTATGAGCAAAACTATAAAGAATAGCAGTGATGATAATGATAGAACCTTGATTAAGTTGAATTTGAGCAAGTCGATTAAAAAGGTAGGAACGGTATAAAAATTCTTGTAGTGGAGATGAAAGTGAAATGTAAAATACATAGAAATACCAAGGAATACCAGTGTTATCAATTCGCATTCCATGATTAAGATAAAAAACAATCATTAAAACGGAAGATATTATGGTTACGGGTAAAATATCTTTAATCGCTGGTAATAAATTTTGATGATTAAAGCCTAAATCTGCTGGAGCAATCTCGTTGAGCATCGCTAGACCGATAATCAAAGCTCCTGTGATGGTTAATACTAAAAAGCGATCACTAAAGGAAATAACCTTTGTTAGAATTAAAACAACAGGTAGGATATAGAGAAAAGAGATCACTACAGAAGTTGTTATTTGTGATGATGATAAGAGTTTCATGAGCGTAAGAAATTAATAAGTTTTTTAAAGCTTACAAGTTTTTTTTCTAATTGTTTCCCTTCAATCAAGAAAATGATAATAGGATATATGACGAGCATCAAAAAGAAAAACCCACCTGTCCAAGTAACAAAGAGACTTTTACTAGCAATACCGAAGGATTGGTTTATTTTTGACAAAATAAATTGATTTATTGAAATTGAGAAAACGAAAATGGAAATAAAAAGAAAAGCTAAACTTGCTTTGTGATTCCATATTTTAATTCTAGGATTTTTGATTATAAAAACAATAGTCATTAATAGAAGAAAAGCAATAAATAAATAAACAAAAATTCTGAGATTGGTTTCTAAGTTATCTGTTTGAAATAATAAACTTTTAACTTGTTTGGTATAATAATTATCAAAAGGTATCCAGAGAAGTAATCCGATATCACACAACAAAATATATTTGAGATACTTATCAATGTTAAATACAGAGTTGTCATTAAAAATATTTTCCGACAAAAAAGCTGTCAATTCAAAAGCACAGAAAAAAATTGCCCAGTAATTGAACAAATAAAAAAAGCGACTTATAGAGTAATGCTTTGACCAAAGTTGATGACTATGGGCAATACTCAAAAAAATTCCATTAGCTTCATTATTTTTTTCAGGACGCTGAATAATTCCCTTAATAAAAGCTTCGATATATTGTTTATCAAGATTAACTTTCTCTTTTAAATTAATTTCATTTAACCATTGAGGAGGAAGTTGATACTTATTAATATTTTTACTGATTAGAATTGCATTTAATTCCTGTATTTCAAGAATAATACTGCTATCGGGTTTAATTTCAAATAAGAATAAAGGATCAGAATTTAATTCCGTAAAAATAGCGATTACAGATGTAAATGCAATAAGAGTAGTAATTATCAAAATTATGCCTGTTTTTTTTAGTATTAAGCTAAAAGCTCTATAAAGAGAGAATAGTGACAAAGGCAAAAATAATGAGGGATAAACAATGATATGAGGATAAAGCTGTGCATAAAACTGCAAAGTATTAAGACTGCCAAATTCTCCTAAAATACTTAATGGTAATCCAACTACTATAACCATTAAAATAACTAATAAAATTAATTCAATTTTGGAACTAAAGCGACGTTCTATAAACAAACTATCCCAAGTTAAATCAAAGGCTTCTGGATTAGCGACAATAACGGGTAGCCAACTTTTTCCTGATGGTTTAGCTCCCTTATCATATTCCAATAAGAGTTGTTCACGAGCATAACGCATGGATGCAAATATAGATTTTTCCTTTTCAACAAAAGCCTTTAGCAAATGATTAAGTAATGTACCTGCAAAGAAAGAATCAACTCTTTCCCGCATTACGATACAGTAAGGAAGATTCAGAGAAGTTAATTGATTGGCTAATCCTAAACCGTCACAGGAGTTAAAAATTGCCAGTTGTAGTTTGTCATTAATCAATTTTTGCATCCATTTGGTTAATTCATTAATCTCAATTTCTTTTGTTTGAAGTTTTTGATTATCATCTAGCCAACTAATTTGTAGCCAGCCAATTCTACCGTCTGGATTACTATGACTATGACCCGCAAAAAAGAAGATATGCCAACCGGCTGGTTCTTCTAGTGCTTCAATTAATTTTGAGTAATTCGGCTGGTAAAGTGTCTGAATAAAAGCACCATATTTTTTTAATCGATCAAGAGATTCTTTTTCTTGCTTATATTCATTATTTTCATCTAATTCGTTATCTGCGAAAATAGCTAAAATCCGAACTCTTGTATCTAAGCGGTTAATGGTTTGTTTTTGTTCGGGACGTGCGAAATCCGTTGCGCTCACAGATAACTCTGTATTTTTGTGCAGACGAAATAAAGGATACAAAAATTCCCATTCTTGCCAAGGAAATCCTCTTAATATTCGATCTTCAGTTTGTATAAAAAGTTGAATTTCTTCTTGTGAATTTGCGTATTTTTCTAAGGTATTTTGAATTTTTGAGTCAACTTCACCCCTTTCGTTAATCCAACTTTGAGTATCTGTTAACCATTGATTCATTTCTGTTTTTAAATTTTCAGCCAGTTTCTGTAAACTAATATTACCATCGGTACTTAATAGTTGCTCAGAAAGAGATTTTATTTTAGGTCGTCGGGGAGAGTCTGGAATGATGTAATTTTTCCAGATATTAAATGTCTGACTAAGTTGCTCTGGCATAATTGAAAGATAGGAGCTTCTTTCTTCCAAACGTCCTTTAGAGTCAGAGATAGTCAAAGTGACGGGTAGAACTGCCATTCGGTTTGGCAATTGAAGACAGGAACCAATTTTAAAATAAATTTTTTTTGACATAGCAATCTCTTTTCTATCCTGGAAAGCTTTCTACTATCGTAATTTCATTGAGAGTAAAACTAATTTTAAAAGAATCATTGCTTTTACAAACAAAACTATGTGCTATCGTAAGATCAAGAATATTAGTTTGATCATTAGTTCTTTGAGGGGGAAAAAATTCTCCTTCTTCATCGAAAACAGAAACAATTAGGTTTTCAGGCAAATAACCTTTACCATTTTGAGGTCTAACTTTCAAATAGATGCGAATTTCTTTGTTATTAATTTCGTCAATCGTTAAAATTAATTCGAGTAGATGTTGGTCTAATTCAATTACTTTTTTTCGACTAATTGATTTCCCAAGTGTTGCCGTTTTAAATCCTTGATTCTCAAGACAATTTTGCCAGAAACTCAATAGGGAAACTATATCACTTTTTATAGATTCAATAGTGGTTGATGTTTCTCTAACAGCAGATTCTTGAATCGTTATTGTATTTTTAGATATATCTAAAATTTTAGCGTTTGATTTAGCTTCTTCTAACACTATAATTTTTTTTAGACTAAAGGCTTCTAATTCTAAAATAGAAATACCGAGTGCTTTTTCTAATTCTCCAGACTCAAATAGTTCGCATAACCGATCAAATATTTGATAATTACCCTTCAGTTGAATTATAGTATTTTGATTTTGTGTGCCAGTCTGATCAGTCATGATTTGCTCCTCAATTTTACCTGTTGAATATTTGTGAATTTAATGATTTTCAGAAATCATTTATTACTTAGTCTTGAGAAAATAATCCCAATAAATTTAACTAAGATATTATTATCTTACCCTATTATTTGTATATTTTCCTCCTTAATATCAACTTTAAGAAGCCTGAATGCTTCAACTATTATGGAATGATTGATTGAATTTTTATCTGTCTTACTCAGCTTAATATTAATCCCTATCTCTTCATTTTTAACTGAGGGATAAGTATTTTTTCTATAATTCCAAGTGTAGGCTGAGTTAACATGATGCTCAAGGTAGATAGGAACTCGCGCCCAATCACCTATTTGTTTGCCAGAAGCCAGAAAACTTGTCCATTTGTAAATACTTTTAGACAGGTCTCCTTTAATATTAGTTAAACATAAATAGCTTTCTATCTGTTTTACATCATAGCCTTGTAATAGTAAACATAACCAACATTTTTCCTTTGGTTTTAGTGTTTTATTTCCTCTTTGAGCGGACTTCCAGGCTTCATTAGGAACCTTATCAATAGATTCATACTTATCTTGAAGAATAAGTACACATTTCAGATCCTCAAATAATCTATCTAAATCCCAATCTTTTTTAGTCTGGGGACAAAGAGTACAAAACCCCCCTCGACAAAGATCACATTTTTGCGTCTCCATTTTGTTCATAAGCTAATTAAGAATTTATCGCAAAGGCTCTCCTGAATATATGGTCAAAAACACACTTAGGTCTTTTAACAAGGCTTTAAGCATTAACGAACCATATTCTGCTATACATTTTCGCTACTGAAGTCAGAAAAGCCGTCACAGAATCAAATATAACATAACTTTTCTCTCTAAAATCTCCAACCTTGGTTGGCAAATACTTAGAGCAGCAGATATTAAAGTTTTATTAGATTCCTTAATCTAGCCATAAAGTCTTGCACAACAGTAGCTTAGGAGATAAAATGGGTAGTTCAACACAGACTCTTCTCGTTGGTAGTAGCGTTGTTGCGATTACTGTCACCGCTTCGACTTTTGCCATCAACAAAGCTCAAGAAACCTTAGCCTATCGCCATGAATATTTTGAAAAGGGACAAATGGCTTATCAATCCGTTAATTGTCCAGAGGCAACAGCTGATTTTACTCGGGTAGAGGAAACAGCCTCGTTTCCTTTCAATAACTTTGATGGTCTGACAGACCTCGCTCAACGAAAGATGGCAACTTGTTCTTCGTTTATGACCGCCAATCAGCAAGCAAAACAGGCAGAGCAACAGAAAAATTTATCAAAAGCCTTGTTTAGCCGGTATCTTTTTAATGAGCAACATGATAAAGATGAGTTAACGCAAGCAATGAGTCGCTCAATCACTGGGTTATTTTCAACCTACGGTGTGGCCAAATTGGCTGGGAGCGAATCTTGTGACGGCTTGGACAAATTAATAAATGGTGGAGCAATACCTAATATTCAGGTAAATTTACCTTACTTTCATGATTCTTGTGCAAAATTCTACGATAAACAAGGCCAATCTCCACAAGCACTAGCCCAACGTCGCCGTTTCCTTGCTGTTGCACCGAGGCATCCTTTATCTCGAAATGTCCAGATAGCGCTGGTCAAAAACTCGAACATTTGTTCTCATGCTTCAACATTTCAAGATATTCCTAATATTGCGAAATTGCCAGCTTTGATGCCTGTAGTTTACATAAATTGTTCACAGGCTTACTACAACACAATTTCTTATCCTGAATCTAAGTCATTTCTTCAGACTTTACGACAGAATTATCCCAACCATTCTTTTGCAAAAGTCGCCAATAACTGGCTTTTCTCAATTAACCAAGAAATTAAAATGGTTAAGTCCGAAATTTACCAGTCTGCCGAAACCATCAAAGCTAAACTCGCATTATGTACAACTACAGGGGTTGTTGGTTTGGGCTGGGTAATTGATATTTGGGAGTTTACCACTGGAAGGAGCTGCGGTCTCGAAGAACGCCTTGAGGATTGGGAACGTTACGGTGGATTGATTCCTTGGTTTGGGGAAGCAAAAGGACTTGGTAAGGGAAAAAGGGTGTACGATTTTATTCAGGTTGCCTCCCGTTGGCAAGGTATTGACAAAACGCAATCCGCAGCACAGGACGACCAATCTCTCGTTGAATTGCTTAAGGACAAACAAATGATCCTATTATTTGCTCACCATAATCCGAAACTTGCTAAATTGGTAGTACCTCGACTTAATCAGACCGTTGATACCAGCAAAAAAACTCTATTTTTAGAGTATCTTAAGTAACCTATCTCTTTTTTCTCTGACCTATGCTATATACAAAATTGACTTACCCTTTATTGGCTACTTTTTTACTTTGGGTTTCTATTATCCCAGCAGATATTGTACGCTCTGAAATTCCTGCTCATTTAGAGCGATTGAGAAAGACTAACAAATGTCCTAAATGCGATTTACGCGGGGCGGATTTAACTGGCGCAAAGTTAAGTGGGGCTGATCTGTCAGGGGCAAACTTGAGTAATGCTATACTTACGGTAGCCTCACTGAGTGCGGCAAATTTATCAGGGGCAAATTTGACTAATGCGGACTTAGCAGGGGCAAAACTCGTAACGGCAAACTTATCCGGGGCAAATCTATCAGGAATGACAAGGGGCCATAAGGGTTCGGGATCTAATGGGGTAAACTTTAGCTATGCTAATTTGACTAATGCCAAATTTGTAGATGCCGACGTAAGTACGTGTGATTTCCGAGAAGCAAATTTAACTAATACTGATTTTAGAGGTGCAAATTTATGGAGGGCAAATTTAAGTGGTTCTAATACCACAGGTGCCGACTTCCGAGGAGCCAAATTTGATGATACAATTATGCCTGATGGTAGCCGGAGGTGATATCTATAAAATGAAATTCCGTAAAATATGGATTTGAAATCTAAACCCCTAACCGATTTCCCGCTTAGTCGAATAGACGAAAATTGTCAACAGTGCTTGGCTTCTTATATAGTTTGAGTTCTCTTTTATCCGAGTTTATTGTTTTTTTGACCTATGTTACTTACGAAATTAATTTATCCGTTATTGGCTACTTGTGTAGTGGTCATTGCTATTGCCCCCAACAGCTTGGTCAATGCTGAAATTCCCGCTCATTTGGAGCGATTGAAAAAGACCAACAAATGTCCTAAATGCGATTTGCGCGGGGCGGATTTAACTGGCGCAAAGTTAAGTGGGGCTGATCTTTCAGATGCAAACTTGAGTAATGCCTCACTTAAGGGAGCTTCACTTAGTGGGGCAAATTTATCAGGAGCAAATTTGACTAATGCTGACTTAGGAGGGGCAAAACTGGTAACTGCAAACCTATCAGGGGCAAATCTATCAGGAATTAAAAAAAGTCAAAGGGGATGGGAACCGTTCTCCAGTTCGGTAAACTTTAGCTCGGCTAATTTGACTAATGCCAAATTTGTAGATGCCGACGTAAGTATGTGTGATTTTCGAGGAGCAAATTTGACTAATGCTGATTTTAGAGGTGCAAATTTATGGAGGGCAAATTTAAGTGGTTCTGACACTACAGGTGCCGACTTCCGAGGAGCAAACTTTGATGATACAATTATGCCCGACGGTAGCCGTAAATGAGATTAAAACAACGACATTCCGTAAAATATGGATTTGAAATCTAAACCCCTAACCGATTTCCCGCTTAGTCGAATAGACGAAAATTGTCAACAGTGCTTGGCTTCTTATATAGTTTGAGTTCTTTTTTATCCGAGTTTATTGTTTTTTTGACCTATGTTACTCACGAAATTAATTTATCCGTTATTGGCTACTTGTGTAGTAATCGTTGCTACTGCCCCCAACAGCTTGGTCAATGCTGCAAATCCTGCTCATTTGGAGCGATTGATAAAGACCAACAAATGCCCCAAATGCGATTTGCGCGGGGCCAAATTATCTTATGCTAAGTTGGGCTGGGCTGATCTTTCAGGAGCGAATTTAACTAATGCTTACTTGGGTGGGGCAAACTTAGTCGGTGCGAAGTTAGTCAATGCCGATTTGCGCGGGGCAGATTTAAGGCATGCAACATCATCTAGAGCTAACTTTTCGGGGGCAAATTTAAGTGATGCACAACTTTCGGACGTAAAACTAAGTTTAGCAAATCTAACAGGCACAAACTTGAGTAATTCTAATTTGCGTGATGCAACATTAGTCAGTACGAAATTAGTTAATGCTGATTTAAGAGGGGCAGATGTACGGGATGCAAATTTCAATTCGGCAGATTTGTCAGGAGCCAAGTTTATAGATGCTGATCTACTGCTTTGTGATTTTCGAGGAGCCAATTTAACCAATGTTGACTTTCGAGGTGCAAATTTAACTGCTGCAAATTTAAGTGGTTCTGACACTACAGGTGCAGATTTCCGAGGTGCAAAATTTAGAAATACTATCATGCCTGATGGCAGTCGTAGAGGAGATTGAAAGGCCGAAATTCCGTAAAATCTGGATTTGGAAATCAAATACCTACCCAATTTTCTGATTAGTCGAATAGACAAAGCAAAGTCAACAATGCTTCGCTTTTTACATAGTTTGAGTTAGATATTATTGGAGTTTTTTGACCTATGTTATCCACGAAATTAATTTATCCATTATTGGCTGCTTGTGTAGTGACCGTTGCTATTGTCCAAAACGGTGCTGTAAATTCCGCAAATCCTTCTCATGTGGAACGATTGAAAAAAACCGGAAACTGTCCCAGATGCGATTTACGTGGGGCAAATTTAAGTAATATTTTCCTCCAGGATGCAGACCTGAGTATGGCAAATCTCACAGGCGCAATCTTAATCAATGCTAATTTTGCCAGCGTAAAATTAGTCGGCGCAAAGTTAGTCAATGCCGATTTTACGGGAGTCAAAATTCGGGATGCCCTAAATTTTAGTTCGGCAGATTTGACAGGAGCTAAGTTTATAGATGCCGACGTAAGTATGTGTGATTTTCGAGGAGCCAATTTAACCAATGTTGACTTTCGGGGTGCAAGTTTAAGTGGTGCAAATTTAAGTAGTGCTAACACTACAGGTGCAGACTTCAGAGGCGCTCATTTAGAAAATACAATTATGCCTGATGGTAGTCGTCACGAATAAAATTAGGGGATGTTCAGAAGAAACTAATTCCTTTTGGTTTGTTGGTATTAATTAGTAGAAAGCATTCAATGAAAATTTACTCGCAACTTATCGCTTTTCTTAGCTGTTTGGCTCTAACCGAGGGGACTATCTTTACAACGCCTTCTTTGGCTAATAGATTGCCCGTTTCTGCTAAGTGTCAAGCTTCTTTAGATAGAACGCAAGCTAAATTGAAGAAAGCTAAGGCATGGAGTTGGCAACAAGATGTTAATGGTGGGAAAGCACCATCTGAATTTAGTATAGAGACTCTAAATTCATCAAATGAATTCACGTGGATTCAATATAATGGACGAAACAATCCTTGGAAAGCAACCAGAAATAAGATAGTACAAATAACAGTCGGTGAACCAGGATTAAACAATGTTGGCAATTCCCCCAAATTTATGGAATCAATCAGTCAAGACATCATACTTTCCTGTTCGGATGTTGTATTGATTAAGTTTTGGCTAGGATATAAGTGGGGACCAGAAGTCGGTCTTCTTCAAGATGGAAATGTTAGAGTTTTTGAATGTTTGAGTGAGAATAATAGGAATTATGGTGAAGGTTTTCCTTGGGGATATGATGATTGTTGCTGCTAGTTATTAGACATCTCCAAAAATTATCACCGGCTCATAGCTTGCTTTGGGGCTGTGTACTAACTAAACAGTTCAATGGGTGAAATTTGTATCTATCGTTTCTAAATTGAAAAAACATGGGACAATTAAAATCATTACCTAGAAAGATTTGTAGTCTTGAGTTAGTGTTATGTCGAGGTCTATTCAATATGCGATTACCCTGTACACTAGCCGCTTTTGCCACTTACATTCCAGCAGTATATATTCCAATACTTTTGCTAACTTTTGCTCGGCCTCCTTGGGATAGATGGCGATTCCTCGGTGGGGCATTAGTCATCGTTTTCTTGGTTCTTCTTACAGTCGCTCGCTTGCAATTGGGAAATTCTTTTTCTGTAACTGCTCAGGCTAAAAAACTTGTTACTACGGGAATTTATTCACGAATACGCCATCCCATTTACATATTTTCCTCTGTAATTGTATTAGGTTTCGCTTTCTACTTTAAAACTTCTTGGATTGCGTCGCTCTTAATTGTTATTTTGCCCGTGCAGTTTTTTCGAGCTTGTCGGGAAGAAAAAGTTTTAATCAGGGCTTTTGGTGAAACCTATTTATTCTATAGAAATACAACTTGGTTCTAAAGTATTTTCTCTCTTTCAGGCGATCAATTAACCCAAAAATATAAATCTTGAAACAGGACAAGGACAAAATATGTCAGACTACTCTCCAAAGCCAAATCCAGGAAACTACCAATATCGTGAAGACTATCTTAGAGATAAACGAGAATGGGATAAAAAAGAGCGACAAGCCGATATCGAAGCGATTCAAGGGGTTAGAGAAATTTCCGCTCGTCCTTGGTTTCAGAAATTAAGTCTTTTTCTCGGCCATGTAGTTTTTTTTGCTATGCTTTCCGTATCTATATTTGACCAAGAGCGAAGAGCAGATTTTTTAGAAATGATCGCTGACCCAAATCCGCTATTGAGCATTGCAAAGGCCATAGGGTTCATTTTGTTTTTGTATATCATGTGTATAGTCATTTCACCTTTTCTAGCTATTCTAGCTGTAGTAGGCATAGGAATTTTAGCATTTGTGTTACCGTTTATGTTATAAAATTTATGTTAATAGTGAGGCGTAAATTTTTATAGCAAAAAGACAGGAGATAATGCACGATTAGGTCATATTTGGCTAGTCCTTTAAAGTTGACTTTGAACTTGCAGATCAATATCGATTATATTCTTGTTGATTTAGATGGAAACACAACGTTTTAAGTTAAGCGGATCACTTTTAAACACGCTCTAAACTAATAACCAATTTGATGATCTCGTAAACAAGAGGAGTTAAATTATGTCTCATTATCCCGAACCGAAAAGAGGAGAAAATGAAAAAGATTATGAATATTGGGAGCCAGAAATGTTGAATCTCGTAACAAAACTTTACATTTAAGAACATGACAACCCCAGAACGCCATTTTTCAGATTGAATAGACAATTTTCCTAAACCAGTGTACATAGCTGATATGTTGACACATAAAACTCTGTAAATAGCGCAATTTATCTAATAAGCTTTTGCCATGCAAAATTAAATAAGCGATGATACAGCTATAAATTTGTATCCGAATTCCTCTCTTGTTTTTTGTGATTAAACGGTCAAGCTTTAGGTGCATTTTTAAGGTTCTTCCGAACTTACACTGTAGAAAATTCCTCAAGCTCCCTCTCTGCCCAGCAAGGCTCTAAAGTTGATAAATATCAATTTAATAAAAACTCAAAGCCTTAATATATAAGCTTTTTAAGCATGAGTTGTTGATAGTTTTACATGACAGGTTCGGTAGAGCCAAAAAATTAAGGATATGGGAATCCAAAAATATGTCACAAGACCTGAAAAAAGATATAAAGGTCAACGCAGACACAGCAGTTTTTATGTGGGTCAACATCTCTATCATTGGCTCCAGCTACATCAAATGTTCCAAAAAAATATAGAAGAGCTAATGCAAATTAGCCGCTATCGGTTGAAGGATTACATTAAAGGACAAAGAGCGATAGCGCTTGCCTTATCTACCTTCTAGCTCGCTTGTCCCCCTCTCCGGCAGGGTTTAACTGAAAATGGTGGTTATATTGAGCCGCAGGAACAACCGAAGCATCCCGATGATTTACCGTAGTGACTTCATTATAAACTTCTTGGGGAATGATAATTTTGCCAAAGAGTTTTTGGAGTAAGTTAAGTTGACCAACTTTGCCTTTTTCTCATACTCTCAAATCCCTAGTAAACCCTGAAACCCGATGCCAAGCTTGCTCATCTTCTTCTGTATCAACGGGCATTACATCCCTCTAAGAACTCCAATAACTTTTCTTCCCAAGGGTTCAGGTAGGGACGTTTCAAAGAACCCAACGTTTCTAGAATAGCCCTCACCGTCTCCTCTTTCCCTAACGACCGGAGTTCAACCAGACGATCGCTCAGTCGTTGCATATTTTGCCGGTGGTCGGGGGAATACTGCAAATCCCTTAAATTCTCCTCTCTAACGGTATATTCACCGTTCCAAGTCCGCACCAGACAGGAAAATTCTCTCACCTCGATCACGATACACCAACAACCACCCAATCCTCTCAGTTCGGGGTTATCTTTGATCAGGATTTCGCAAACATCACCGACCCGGTAGGGTATGGGAATTTTGGTTCGCTCCAGGATGCGCTGTACGATATCCTTGACGATGCGACCAGACGGCACTTTACCACCAGCAGCTTCTACCGCCTGCTGCCACACTTCTCTCTGTTGGTCTGGTTCCAGTTGGATCAAAGGGCGCACTTGTCTTTCATTCGTCGGTAGAACTTCCACCAATGGTGGAACTTTATCACTAGAGTCACCCAAAAGTTCCACCAATGGTGGAACTTTTGCTAAAAGATTGTCAACCACACCGGTAGCCTCGATCAGTTGGTACGAGCGCGACTGTTTCATCCCGAATCGGTCTTGAACGTACTCCTCAAAAGTCTTGTGGGTAGAACGGTACAGTCGTCTATCCCGCAGTTCCTTCAAGGCTGTTCCCGCCTCATAGAAAGCCCTTTCTACCTTGCGTTCCCAGAACAGACGTTGACGTTCCTCTTCTGGTGTCAGGTCATCTACCAATTCTACCCGTACTGATTGCGGGGGAAACAGATCCAGTTCCAAGTTGACCGCCCCTTCCGGTTCGGGTGGCAGCCGTTTACGGTTCTTTTTAGCCCAATCATCCAGCCACACCCGGGGCGAGGCGAACTTGGTGGTGGCCTTAACGGGAATATCGAGGACAAAACCGTTCGCACTGACGGTGCGCTTGGCACTAAAAGAATTGTACTCAAAACGCCACTCTAACCCGTAGGCTGTCCAGATTTGCGGAGAGCGAGACCAGATGTTCACGCCATTACCTCCCGACTACTTGACTATTTACAGTCGCAAAGTTTGTTTTTTTCAACCAGTGATATTAATATTATAAGTGATAGAATAGACGATAACAATAGTTTTTCTGAGAGGTTGTGGACGTGGTGAAACAGAAGAAAGCGGTGATGATTCCCGTCGAGATGGTCGAGACTATCTCATGGTCGGAGGAGGCGGGATTGAAGTTAAAGGAGATTCGGGAGGGACAGGGACTATCTCGAAACAAGTTGGTAAATAAGATCAGGGATGCCGGTCGGGACATCTCCCCCCAGCACATCCAAAAGTTGGAGACTGGTTTCAAGGCAATAACGGGAGAAAGTCAGACGGCCAAGAGTGTCGGCACGGCTACCCTCCGAGCGATTCTCGACGCTTTGGATTACCCGCTCGATCGATTTCTCACCGAAATCGGTCACAAGTAAACCACCTGAGTGCCTTTTTAATCCCCGAACCAAACCGACGATAACTTCCGAAATTCTTTTGGTTCCAATTGAAGCCTTTTTTTTAGGGACTATACTAGATTTATCCGTTGGTTCCGCATACTTATCCACTGTTTCAGCTTTTTGTCCCCTCGATTCGGTATTTATTTTTTATTCTTAACCCCTCGGAGATGAAAAATTATGCAACAAGCCGCCTCGTTACCCGATCGCTACCGAATAGGAAAAACCCAGTTTTACGAACGCCGTCAGCACCTGATCCGCTTGGGTTACGCCATGGAGGCCGAGAAACACGGCCGAAACAGCTACTACAGTGATGAACAGATTAAAATATTCGATGACCTAAACACCCACTATCGGAAATGGGGTACTCTCGAAGGTTTTCCGAGTGCTACCCCCGAAATCGCTGATAACCAGACCGAAACCGAGAAAAATTCCCCCGTAACTAACGTGCAGACGGGATTAGTTCAGCGAGAGAGTGAAAAAGTAATAAACGATTCCGTCGATGCCGAAGAAATCTTCGTTGATACCAATCCCTTAGAAGACATTCAAGAGGATAATTTTCGTCGTGTGGATGAGGCCGCCCAGTTTGCCGCCGCCCAGAATCTCGTCGCTTTCAACTACCTGACCGTCAACTACATGAAAGAACGCAATTTCAGCGTCCCCGGTCTAACGTCACAGGTAGAAAAATCTGGTCGCGTGGTCGAGGAGTCCCTCGATTCTCTTAAACAGTCCCCGGAATTAATCGCAAAGAAGCTGATCCAACGTACCAAGAAGGAACCAGAACAGATGACCTAACCTTGATCCTACAGGGTGCGATCAATCGAGAACGCCGTCGTCTGTTACATTGGTTTCTCATCTGTCAGATCACGGGATTGTTATCTGGTGGGGTCATATCCATTTCTCTTAAAGGTGAACCCCTATCGGGAGCGGGTTGGGGATTGGGCATCGGTAATCTCCATTTCGGGGTGTCCGTCGGTTTTCTATCGAAAAAATAGTCCTCACCCGATAATCATGCTTAAGGTTGCGACCACACAGTTGCCGTGAGACTTCAGACGTTTGACAAAATGAACGTCCGATCACCTCATCCTGTCATATCATCTCCTTACCACCCGGCCCGCTTTCAACAAAATCGAGTATGTCTTCTGGATACTGAAAGTCTTCTGGGATGCTGGCCAACAATCGATCGAGTGTTGGATTGCATGGCTTCTCTGTGAGTTCAACGATTGAATTCTCGTCAAGTCCGAAGCTTTCAGCGATCTTGCGGGGAATTTCGATATCCATGATCTTCTTGTCCGATAAAGTTAGAAAATTAACCTTAAATACTTATTTAATTCAGTTATCGGTCAAATAAAGGTAAATAACTGCAATTTTTCCCTTAATTAATCGCATTTAGACCTTTTTTCTGCACCAGAGACAGCAGTTTTAATGCGAGTCCGGCTGGATGTTTCTCTCCCCTTTTAAGCTCCTTTTTCTTTCCAGGCTATGAGGTAACGACGATCAGATTTTCAGTCATTTTTATTTCTATTCTATCATCACCGTCAAATGGTAATGTCAAACAATGTTTAACGGATTGTGGAACCATGAGATCGAAATCCATCGGGGTGAGGATTCCCGACGCGATCAACGAACGCTTTGAGAGTTACGGACGGCGGCATTTTCCCAAGGGGGACAGTTTCGACAAGACAAAAACCGCCCTCGACCTCATCTGCAAGGGATTGGAATGTTCTCCCGACCAAGAGAACGATATTAGACCTCTTGCATAAATCCGAAAACAAACGATAGAAACAATAATGGGAGGGACTTTCAGTTAATTATTTATTAGTAGTTGATAATCTTCAAAAATGTTGCTGTACAAGGATCGACTTAAGACTTTTGCAAGAGGTTTACTGGTTACTGTTGACTGTTAGCTGTTCCGCTATCGCCTGATTTGACCATGACAGCAATTTCAGCAGACAAACTACCATTACTGTTTGGGGATGATTCTTCATGGCTTGAGCGGACTTAAATTTTAATTCTCTCTCTGTTATCATTCAAATAAAATTCTGAAACCTTCTTGCTTACAATGATTGTCGTGGGTTAACACTTCACCGATTTTTAATCGTTGCATGACCGTCATTGAAATGCAATCTGTCAGGCTATATTCTTTGTCCGGGCGACGGCGGTATAACTCGAAGCCTATACTACAACCCGGACAGCCTCGATCGGGACGTGCTGGAGTTGATCGTCGGCAAGGCGCGTCACGGCGAGACGGGAACGGCGCGCTGTCTGTTCGATAAGTCCTACGGATTGTTGACGAACTTGCCGGAAGGGAAAGATGAAGAGCGCTAAAAACGACAATTCGATCCGATCGCCCTCCGGCGAGTCCTCTACCGTCCCGCTGGAGAGCGCCGGAACTTTACTAGGGGATACGGAAAATAGTACAGGTTTATCCCCTAGTAAATGTTTCTCCTGTTCGTACCTCGATCGATGCGGTTCGACGGAACGGTATTGTGGCCGACGGGCATTACTTCACCGCGGCCGACGCGCGCGAGTGCGAGCGGTACAGGCCGCGGGGGGAACCGGAACCCGTCACCGGGGAAGCTGTCGGGGAAATCGCCCAACGTTCGCGGCGACGGCGGGGGCAGGGGTCGGGATACCTGTTAACCCGCTACTCCCAGGCGCGAAAGTACGGGCAGAAGTACCCGCAGACTTACTATCAGGTCGAGTTCGGCAAACGGAAGCGATCGATCTTTATCCCCTCGATCGAGGTGGAGAAGATCCGCGCTCTCGATCGCGAGGGGGTCGCGGTGATGGCGGTGCTGGAAGCGATCGATTCCCCGAAGGCGCGGGAAGTGCTGGGGGAATATAGAAGCTTTTTAGCCGAAAAATCGAGAATAAGCCAATGAATACCCGAAAAATTCAAACCATCAGCCTGTGGCAACCCTGGGCATCTCTGATCCCCCTGCTCCTCAAAGGGTACGAGACGAGGGAATGGGCGACGAACTACCTCGGGGTACTGGCCATCCACGCCGCTAAACGTCCGGTCTGTAAAGAGGGAAAACGGCTGATCGCTTATCTGAATGAATTACTCGGACGAACCATCGATCCGGAACGATTACCGTTAGGGGCGCTCGTGGCACTTACCGATCTGACCGATTGTTCGCGGATGGTATCCGGGGAGAGTTCGATCGAATCCTCTGTAGGGGGAACGATCGCCATCGAGTCGGTTTCGGAACTAGAGCGCGCCGTCGGTGATTGGCGATCGGGCCGGTACGCTTGGAAGCTGGAAAATGCCCGGTCTATCGATCCGATTCCCTATTCGGGAAGACAACGGCTGTTCACCGCGGAAATACCGCTATCGCTTTTCGATCGAGCCGAAAGCGGGGGAATATCGCCAGTATCTTAGGGAAAAGTTAGGAGTAAAAGCGATGATTCATAAAGTGCTGATGCCCGATGGAATGACCCCCGCGACTTGCGAGGCGTGGATGATCGCCCACCCCGGCTTTAACGCGGGTTACGAAACGGGGGATTTAATCGATTTGGAGGAAGGTATCTTCGTTCTCGATGATGAGCTTGTACCGTGGAGGTTCGCCACCGATGAGGAAATCGATCGGGCGATCGAGGAAACGTGAGCGCGAGATAATCCTGAAACTGTCCGATGCCTCGATCTAGTCTAAAAACCTTGGTTGATCGTGCTGTGTCGTGATCACAACACACCGTGTAGTCAATAGATTTACTCAAGAGTGAATTCAATGAATTAAAATCCTTTACTCGGCTGAACCCAAAACCGATAGCCTGTCGCGTTCGTAAGTGCAACGGCGAATTGTTCCGCTTCTTGGGTAGAGGTAAAACTGGCGGTTTGTACATTACCATCTTTACGAATAAAGCTATCCGCACAATATCTATTTTTAACTATATTGTAAGCTTGTCTATCTCCTACAACGGCATACCATTGTGAACCACTGCCAGGAGGAGATCCGCAAGTAGCTTGATAGGAAAGGTTAACAACTGGAGAGGAAGGAACAGAGGGGGTTGACGGGGTTCGGTTCCTCGATTGAATACTACAATATCCTAACAATGCGAGAGGGATAGCGATTAATAACAGATATATCCAGCCAGAGCTATTACTAGAGCTATTAGATTGGCTTCTAATTTCATCGTTGTCAAAACTTTTTTTAATTTGTTCGGCTTCCATTCGTGCCAAGGCAGATCTTTTATAAAAAATTGCCAATCGATTATCTGGTTCGAGATTTAAGCAACTTTCACAACATTCAATCGCTTGTTTATATTGTTTCAATTCTAAAAAAGCTTTTCCTTTTATAGCCCAAGCATCAGCCCAGCCAGGCTGTATTTGCAAGCATCTATCACAACAGTAAACTGCCTCATCATATTTTTTTAATTCTGATAAGCTTTCAGCTTTTTTACACCAAGCTTCATAATTGTCAGGCTCGATTTCGATCACTTTTTCAATAGAATTAATAGATTCTTGATATTTTTCTAATTCAAAACAAACGAAGCTTTTTAAATGCCAAGTATTAGAATTATTAGAATCTAAATTGAGTGATTGATTATAAGATTCTAAAGCTTCTTCATGTCTTCCCATTAAAGACAATACCATACCTTTAATTCGTAAGCTTTCAGAATCTTTCGGTTCGATTTTTAAAGCAGTTTCTAGACAGTTTAGAGAATCTTCATAGTTGTCTAATTTGAATAAAGCACATCCTTTATTATGCCAAGCATCAGCATGATTTGAATTGTACTTTATTGCTTGATCGAACGCAAAAATTGCTTCATTTAAATCCCCAATGTTCATTAAGGATAGCCCTAAAATATACCAAGAACCTTCATGATCTGGCATATTCTCTATCGCATTTTTACAGGCGGTAATCGCTTGTTGATCGTTTCCTAAGCAAGACCAACAAACAGCAAGATTATACCAAGTTTCAAAATTATATAAAGGTTCATGATGATTCGGGAGTATTTTTAAAGCTTCTTCAAATGAATTGATAGCTTCTTGATATCTATGTAATTTTAATAAAGCGATACCTTTCCGAGTGAAAGACAATGGAGTTTCAGAGTATAAAACCTCATTAAAACAAGCTATTGCTTCTTCATATTGACCAGCTTCTAATAAATTAACACCTTGCCGATAAACTTGTTTGCTGTCCATGATGAAATCCTTCTATATCCCGGCTCTACCGAACCTGTCATGTAAAACTATCAACAACTCATGCTTGTAAAGCTTGTATACTAAGGCTTTGAGTTTTTGTTAGATTGATATTTATCAACTTTGGAGCATTGCTGGGCAGAGAGAAAACTTGAGGAATTTTCTACAGTGTAAGTTCGGAAGAACCTATATCCCTAACCAATAAAAATTTCCAATCTGTTTGAAAAATCTTTTATAAGCCTATTGGTGTATGAATTTTAGCTTTATCGCTCAAGACTCTTGTCCCTCAAATCTTCGAGGGACTTTCCAAACCGCTCCTTAGATGTTTAATAACGTCTTCAAGATCTGCTATCGAGCCTTGTTATGCGTCACGCGACAGAACTCGCACGCATTTCGATATCGAAATTAACTATTTTTTCTTACTCCGATGATCGGCCAGTTTATTCTGTAAATCGAACCGAGCATCTTCCAGCGTATTCCCATAGCCGTGTATGCCCGTTTCAGTATCCTTACAGTAATAACCACCGTAAATCGATTTTCCCGACTCGATCGCCATAAGTACGCTCTCCTATTTTTTCGTTTTATGGTAGAGGGTATCGGGAACCTCGAAAAATACAATCCTTATGGAGAATTAGCCCATTGACATAAGGCTTGGATGCTCGTTCCGTTGGCGGTAAGCTAATTATTCGAGGTTCCTGATCGATTGTGTTCTGTAGATAGCTTATCCAACTCAACTTGAAAGATCTCAGCACTTTAGAAATATTTATAGCGGGTTTCAGTTGAATGAGGTACAGCATGGATGACTAGGTAGGCTCTTTAAAAGGGGTATCGCAATAGCAACAATGGGTAAACCAGTGATGGATGTCTCGCAATGTAATCTGACTAAAGGCTTGAACGATCGCTTTTTCTAGATCAGCATAGGTACGAGGTGACATAGAACGAATCAGTATTTTCACTTTCGACCAACAGTTTTCAATGGGAGAAAAATCGGGAGAATAGGGAGGTAAAAACTCCAGTCTAGCACCGACTTCTTGAAGAATTGGTTCGAGGGTTTCTTTTTGATGAATCGAAGCATTATCCATTAATACACAAGCTCCTTTCCACAAGTTTGGAACTAATAATGTAGCAATAAATGCTTCAAATATTAAACCATTTGCGGCTCCAAATACATTGATAAAAGCCAGCAAGCCTTTGAGCGCTATCGCTCCAATTATCGTGACGTTTTTTCCTCGGTTTAACGGAACTGAATCATACACTCTCTGACCTTTTTCAGCCCTGCCATAAAGTCTTGTCATCCCTAGATTAGAGCCAGACTCGTCAACGAAAACCAAATCTTCCGCTCTAACATCTCGGATTTTCTCCCAATATTCTTCTCTTAATTTTTGCACTCTTTCCGTGTCTCTTTCCCTAGCGTGTAAGCTTTTTTTTTTGAGTTAAATTTAGCCGTTTTAAAATTCTACTGATTGTTGAGTTACTCACCACCGTCTGTGTTTTTTCCTCAATTTGTTTTCTTAACTCGTCTAAGGTGGCATCTTTCTTTTCTTGGACTAAATCGCCCAGCAAGATAATTTCGTCGCTCTTAAGCTTGAGTTTTTGTCCTCCACCATGCGGTCAGGGATTTAGATTTCCTGTTTCACGCCACTGCTTGATTAGTTTCTGGATAAAGCTTAAAGCTACTCTAAATCTTTTGGCTAACTCACGTTGTGAGAGGTTATTCTCCTCGTAGGTCTCGATGATCTTTTGTCGCAAGTCTAAAGAATAGGGCTTCATCGGGTCGTGGCTCCTGCCTAGGTCTATAATTTATTGTCCTCTTCTATTGTACCTCATGCAAGTGCATACCGCTATAAGCCCTATTTTCTGTGAGCAAATCTGACCTACTGAGCAATAATACTAAATCCTGTTTAAAAAGTATAGGAGAGTGGGGAGCAGGGGCAAGAGGGAAGAGGTAAAAAGGGCAATAGATAATCAGTATTTAATAAACGGATTTAGTATCACACCAGCTGCCATCTGGGGCGCGAGCTTTGCGCCCCTAATCTAAGGTCGAAAAATAACAGACTGATAGCTGAGAGCTTAACCCTATAAATTTTCTTCTACCAAAGCCTCGACCCGTCCTGTTTTGACCGCTTCCACCAAAGCGGCGTGATCTTGTTCTGTCTGCTCGGCATAAGCGATCGCAAATTCGCCCAGGGCTAGATCGAACTGATCTCCTTTCCCCAAATAACCGCTAATGGTGGCCGCGTCTCCAGATTTGGCGTGGGCGCGGGCCAAGGTCCAGCCACAGAACTCGGCGTAGCGTTGCAGTTGGACGGCCGATACTCCTTCAATGGGTAGAGAAAACTTCATATCCCGCAGTTGCCGTAAATAGAAGTTGTTGCCCCCTCTTCCCCGGGTCCAGCCTAAAAATATGTCGCTAGAGGATTGCATCAATCTCTGGCCTGTAACCACCCGTTGTCCCTGATTTTCATACTGGCTCTTGGCGGTATAGGGTTCCAGAACCGAAGGGCAAGCCTCCTTAACTTGTAGGATGAGGGGATGGTTATCTTCCGAGAACAATAGGGCGATATAACATCTGGTGCCGACACTGCCAATGCCCACCACTTTCAGGGCAAAGTCCTCTAACTGGTAGCGATCGAACAGGACCCGGCGTTCCTCCGGCAGGGATTGGCGATAATCTTCCAGACCCTCGCGCACGAGAGTCTCCCAATCCGGTTCGTTGACATGGTAGAGAATGGGCGGCTGATCGACAAAGCGATTGCGTCCCCCGCTTTGGGTGACGATCTTGGGGTAGAGATGTTCGATGATGCGCTCGCGGGCCTTTGTCATCATCTGTTCCCGTATCTTGCGTGTCTTTTCGTCGGGAGCCATCTCGAGCACCTGTTCCACTCCTATGCGCGTGTACCACACCTCTAAGGGACTGAGGCGAGAATATTCCCGCAGGTGTTCCCGATAGGAACGAGCGCAATCGATCGCCGCTGCCTTCGATTCTCGATCGGATAGATCGCTATCCCTGCCGGCGATGACAAAGCTGACCACGAGACGCTTGAGATCCCATTCCCAAGGTGCGGGCAGGGTTTCGTCGAAATCGTTAATATCGAAGACTAAATTGCGTTCGGGGGTGGCAAAAAATCCGAAGTTCAAGAGGTGGCAATCTCCGCAGGCCTGCACGATAATGTCAGTTTTGGGAGTGGTGGCCAGATCGTAGGCCATCAAAGCAGCGGAACCGCGCAGAAAGGTAAAGGGACTCCGCAACATTCGTCCGTAGCGGATGGGAATCAATTCCTGTAATCGCCCTCGATTTGATGCTTCGATGATCTCGATCGGCTCTCGACCAGCTGCGGGGGGTTGCCAGATAGCGTGGCTAGAACGCGGCAATCGCTCCCGCAGGGATTTACCCATCTGGATGCGTTCTTCCCGTGAACGGAATCGAGCTTGAGAGGTTGACCGGATCGGGGTTTCTATTTGGTGGTTCATAGCGACTTTTTCCCCTGAATGAGATTACATCCCTTGCTGTTAGATGACTAATTGACATCCTCGCCGCCCTAAAAGTGCGGCGATTCCTAAACCTCACGATTTAAGTTTCTGCTTCCACCACCGTCGCATACCACAGTTAAAAAACCATGTACTGTCTTACACAGAGTCCACAGACTTTCGCCCCATTTCAGAAGCCCGATTCCGTGTGTCCCACGGTACGTTGACCGCCTATAGCTTCTTGTACTTGTTGCGCGCGACTTTTTACCCAGCCAAGCTTTTCTGGTCGGAACCCCCTAAGCCGAGTTTTCAAGGCTTCGGCCGTGAGCTCAGGCTTCGACGGTGAGCTCAGCCGAACCGCCGAACGGTGCTGCGCCGTCCACTTGGTTTTCGAGACTGGCCTTTTAATTCTAACGTAAAGCCAACCTAGAACGGCGGGGTTTCAGACCCAAAATTTCCGATGAAACGCCTCGATCGCTTCCTCTAGGGTTGGATAAATACGTTCGGTCGAGATCGTCTCGGATAGGTCTCCTTTTTTTAATTGCTGATATAAATCTTGCTTCACCCGCGCCATGGCAAAAGTAATACCACGGCCGATTAATTCTCGATGTAATTCTTTCAACATATCGACCGCCGTAATATCGATATCTAGAATCGCTTCGGCATTGAGAACGAACCACTCGACGGGGACTTGCTCCGCTTCGATCGCCGCTATTGCCCGTTTGCGAAAATTCTCGGCGTTGGCGAAACAGAGGGGCGCATCGTAACGGTAGAGAACCAATCCGGGGATCGTCGTCGCGCCCTGCCAATCCTCGATGTCGTGCAGGCCCGCCAGATTCGGCACTTCCCCCAAAACCGCATCGTGTGGTCGCATCAGCCGCGTGAACAGATCGACCACCGATAACCCCACGGCAACCCCTACCCCGACGAGGATATCGGTGGCCAGGACACCGAACATGGTGACGAGCGCCAATCGGAACTCACTGGTTTTGAAACAGCGCAGACGGTTGAACTCCGAGATCTCGATCAGACGGAGCGCGGCGTAAATCACGATCGCCCCTAGGGCCGCTTTCGGAAACAGGGATAGTAGGGGACGTAAGAACAGGAGTACCAAAATCACGATCAGAAAAGCCACCAGGGAAAACAGTTGCGATCGACTGCCCAGGGAATCGCCGATCGCCGTGCGACTGCCGCTACTGCTGACGGGAAAGCCTTGCATGATGCCGTTACCGATATTCAGCGCTCCCAGGGCGAGTAATTCCTGATTGCCATCGATGCGATAGTCGTTTTTCGCCCCGAAGGCGCGTGCGGTCAAGACGTTATCAGAATAGCCGACGAGGGCGATACCGATGGCCGAGGAGAGTAAATAGACGAATTGCTGGGGAGAAAAGCCTCTCGGTACTTTCAAACTTGGTAAACCGGCGGGAATTTCCCCGATCACGGCGATGCCGCGCTCGTTCAGATGGAACAAATATACTGCCGATGTGGCCAGTAGAACCGCGAGTAAAGGACCGGGGGCATTGGGAAAGCGACGTTGTACCAATAGCAGAAAAATTAAAACACCGGCGGCAAGAATCAGCGTTGGTGGGTGAATCTCCGATAAATGTCGGGAAAATTCCCCGATCTGTCCGAAAAGTGATTCCGCTTTTAGTGACATCCCGCTAATTTTTCCCAACTGACCGACGATCATGATCACCGCTACCCCGGCCATGTAGCCGACGAGGATCGGTTTGGAAAGGAGATCGGCGAGAAATCCCAACTGGGCGAAAGCGGCGAGGCAGCAGACGCTCCCCACGAGTAGGGCCAATAGACTGCACAGACTGGCGTAGTTGCTACTATCCCCGGCGACTAGGGGCATGATAGCGGCGGCGGTCATTACTGCCGTTGTCGATTCCGGCCCGACGGAGAGTTGTGGTGAGGAACCGAGCAGCGCATAGATAAGCATGGGCGGTAGGATCGCCCATAATCCGGCGATCGGTTGTACTCCGGCCAGTTCCGCGTAGGCCAGACATTGGGGAACGAGATAGGCTGCGACGGTGATCCCCGCGATTATATCTCCCCGCAACCAGGCGGAGCGATAGGATCGCAGACGCTTTAACCCGGGTAGGGAAAACTGCTCGCTAGAAAAATTTAATCGAGTAACCATCGTCATATCTTCTCCTGTCATCGAAAAGGTCCCGAAAATATCGCCACCGGCTCAACTGGCGGTAGTAATAATTTTTCGCTGGTTTAACCCGGTTTTTTCTAGTTTATTCTGCTTGCATCGGAACCGAGAAATTTACTCGCCCAGGTCTTAGTCATACCAAATTAAATTGTATTCAGTAAGGATCAAGGGAAATCCTGTCAGAGAAGCAACCCTCTGGAGGTGTTAACTTCTTAAACAATTCATCTACTTTGACTTCTAACGCGCTTAGGGTGATGGGAGCGTCAATTGATAAGTATTCTCTAATTTCTTAAGCCATAATTAAAACTCAATAACTTTAACCAGAGGCGGGGATTGTCTTTTTCTAGCCAGCTTTGGGAGTTTTTTAACCATTGGGGAAACCAGGAACCAAAAAACAGATTTTTGACTCCATCAAGGCTAAAATCGAGATAGGAACCCAACCAACGAATTAAATCCTGACTGCCAGCCATTTCTGCTATCCATAACAGTAAAGCGGGGTTTTTTCTGGCCGCTTTAATTGCTAAACGGCTAAAGGTTAACCAATCGGTTTTATCTTTAATAAAGGTTTCGGAAACCTCCGGCGGTTCGTCGGCCAATAAACCGAAAAATGTGTTTAACATGGCGTTGATTCTTTGGGGTGGTAAGGTTTTTCCTGTGGGAACCATCATTCCTTTAGAAAATAACCAAGTTACCGCCACATTGCTTTGATAGGCCCGCACATTTTCTAGGTCTTTAGCTGTTAGTAAATTGTGTTTCAATGCCATATCCAAAAGATCGGTTAAGCGCTCTAAATTACGCACCAAAGAACCGAATCCAGTAAAGATTAAGGGTGATTGCAGGGAGGCGGCATCACCGATGGCTAAAATGCGATCAAAGGAGACAATTCGATCTTTTTTTCCTGTGCTGAAATGCCCGGGTATATAACCAAAGGTTGGTTTTTTCCAAGTTAATTTTTCTGGGTCACACTGTCGATATTCGGGCAGAATAGTAAAGAAATCTTCGTACATTTCCAACAGAGAACCGGGATTATCGGGATGGACTTGATGATAGTGAAATAGATAGAAGGTTAATTCCTTTCCTTCCCCCGGAAATAATTCCCAAATTAGTTGTCTGCCTTTAGAAATATCGCCATGGGAATTTAAGACATCGCCATAGTGAGAATCCCACACCACCGGCTCGAATCCTTCTACTACTGCCCCCACCGTCGGACAGACACTATCAAAGGCACGCACTCCGTTTAATTGCCAAGCGATGGGAGAGGCGGAACCCATCGCATCAATCAATAAACGACCTTTTATCTGTTGAATTTCTCCACTGTGATTGAGGGTGACAGTAACACTATTAGCAGTAATATTAGCCTTGATAAATTCTGTTTGATCGAGAATTTTACCGCCATGATCCTGTAATTTTTTACCGCAGGATTGCAGCAATTTATCGGAATTAATGGCGATATTTAAAACTGTGGGAGTATGGAGAATTTTTGCTTTCAGATGGGGGGGATTATTGCCATCAAAAAACTTATTAAAGCCATCGAGGTATTCTTGGAAGATTAATTCCTCGAATTCTTCGGCAGTAAATAGGCCTAAATTAATTAAACTTTGAAACTCCGATCGAGAGATATTCCATTCCCGATTCATCCGTCCGAAAGGCAGTCTTTCTACTAAGAGGACTCGATAACCTAATTTGGCCATCTGTGCCGCATGAATTGCCCCCAAGGCACCACCAATATAAATTAAGTCGTAGGCGATGGGATGATCATTTTCCTCACTGCTAGAGAAAATTACCGGCTGCGGTTGTTGGGGATTTTTGGCACTGTCGCGCCAACGTTTTTCCCACCAGTACAAACGTTCTAAATCCGCCTCCCCTTGGGGCATTTTGCGGAAGTAGTGAACCGTTAGGGGATAGTCCGCTTCTAAAGCTGTAAAAATTGACTGATTTTTTTGATCGATGTTTGGTATCGTGGTATACTGCGGCGGGAAACGCTTTTGTAAAGCTCGATCGAGCTGCCGAGTTAGGGATGTTTCTAGGTAATGCGATCGCTCACCCCAGCGGAAAACTTTTAAATAAGTAGTCCGTTGCAGCGTCCAGACAAAGATCGACAATTCGAGCGCCTCCGATAAGCGCAATCTCACCCCGTTAGGTGTATTTGTCTTGACACCGCTGGCCGGTTGCCAATCGGATTGTAACCATTGACAAACGGCGCTCGAGTCAGGAGTCGGAATTTCTCTGTAAAGGATTTCTCTCATCTTGATTTAGTTATTACACCCAAAAATATCCAAAAGTACCAGGTCAAAAATGGTCTGATTACGCTAGACTACACAAAAAGTTTTCTGAAAAAAGTTTAAAAAACTTTACATACCTAGATTAATACACAGCCTACCCCATCTGATTATGAATTATCCCATCCCGACTACCCCCGAAGAAATTGCCGCCCTCCGACAGCGCCCCGTGGATGAGGAGATGATCGCTGCCGTGATTGCGGGAATCATTAGAATGGCCCGCGCTCAGGGTCAATCTCTCAATGATCTTACTGAAGAAATTCTCGCAGAAGACCAGGTTTTAGATCAAGTGCAGCGACGTTGGTTAAGTCAGCTTTTGACTAATGCTTGGCAAAATTTAGCTGAATGGGTGTAATTGAGCGATGGAATGGCTAACAATCACTCTCGCTAGTGTTTTGACCCTGTTAACTCCCGCAGGGGCAATTATCGATCGGGTTTTAGCCGATATCCTTCGCTCCCAAGTCCAAAAAGTGGAACAATTGGCCGTGAGGGTCGATAATACTCCCAATTATCAGGCTCTGCAAGGCAAAATCGATCGAGTTCGCATTTCTGCACGGGGAATTTATCCCCTTGCTGATGTTCGCATTGAGAAGATCGAGCTAGAAACTGAGCCAATTAGCCTCGATTTGCGGCGATTACAGCAAAAAAACGGCAATTTAGCCGCCTCACTGCGCCGACCGGCTGCGGGGGCGTTGCATCTTGTCCTCACGGAAACTAATGTTAATCAAGCTTTACAATCGGCAGCGGTCAAAGGGCCAATTCAGACCCTGATTAATAATCTGATTCCCTCTAGGGAAGAATTCGGTATCACAAAATATCAATTTAGTCAAGCAAATTTTAACTTTCTTAATAATAATCGCGTCGCTCTGAGGCTGCAGCTGGAGACCCAAAGGCTGGACGAACCAGCAGCCAGCCTCGATCTTAGCCTAGAAGTGGGATTTAAGCTAGTGCAGGGGCGAAAAATCGAGCTTATTGACCCCACAGCCACTCTTAATGGTCGTCGCCTCTCCTCGCGCCTTCTCAAGGGGTTTGCCGAGGGTATATCCACCCAGTTAGATTTAAAAAACTTCGAGAAACAAGGAATTATCGCCCGCCTTCTCCAATTGCAGATCGACGATGATAAGCTGAGTATAGCCGCCTTTGGCAGAATTGAGCCTCGATCGGGGAACCCTAATTAAATTTAACGGTCAGAAAACAGGAGATATTTCAGTAATCAGTAATCAGTAATCAGTAATCAGTGAAAAGACACCAGGAAACTGCTATTTAATACTGCTCACTTAAAACTCACATCTGATAAGTACCTAAGCAAAATTAATTACACATTTCGATAAAGCTTTTGCATGAGTGCCTCTTGCCTATCTTAACTAGGAAATTTATTTTGCACGACTACTTAACTGATAACTGATAACTGATAACTGATAACTGATAACTTAAAACTGATAACTGAATTATGCCTAGTTCTCGCTCTAGTGATAAAATCTCTTTGCCTTGGATAATTGGTATCGGCCTCGCTTTATTTACTGCTGGTGGGGCCACTGCTTGGTTTGCCGTCCATCACCTATCTTCCTCCCAGAAAACTAGCGAAAACCCGATTGAATCTCCCAGTCCAGTGCCGATAAGTAAATCGCCAATTGTTGAACCAGTTTCTCCGGGTCCAGTGAAGACAAGTCCGACAGCAACTCCTGCAGCTATTCCTGTTAGGGAAACTCGACAGGTTTATTGGTTAAAAGTGACCGATACGGGTAATCAATTAGTCAGCCAAAAAATTACCGTTCAAAAAGCCGATAGCCGCGACCGAGAGTTAACAGCAGTATTGAAGATTCTATTAGCCGGTCCAAGTAATTCTAAGGATATGACTACTATTCCCCCCGGGACTAAATTACTTGATTTAAAAGTAGATAAAACGGGAATTAAGATTAATCTCTCGCGGGAGTTTGGCAATGATGATGGTCCTGATATGTTAATCGGTCGTTTGGCACAAATCATCTATACTACTACTGCCGAGGATCCCAATGCCAAAGTCTGGATTCAAGTGGAAGGAAAACCCCTAGAATTATTAGGAGAAGGCCACGGTCTTGAAGTTGCCCAACCGATGACTCGTAAGTTTTTTGAGGAGAATTATCAGTTGTAAGTTGTCCGCGCATTTCAATTGTTTGTTGAGATAGCGAATTGAGGTTAACTAGGGGGATTAGTGGGGGGATAGGGAAAAAAAATCGGATAGGGAATTTTAATTCCTTCTTGCTGATAGCGTCGGTGTAGGAGTTTAATAAATTCGTGTTTAATGGTGAGATGTTGAAAAAATTCCTCTTCTACCACCTTGAGATAAACTGTCAGCAGGATACTATAGTAATCGAATTTACCATAACGGATCAAAGGTTGATAGTCACCGAGGTTAGGTTGCAATAACTGGGTGATTTCTTGTATAACTTCTCGCGTAATTTTTTCGACTTTTTCTAAGTCACTATCGTAACTAATGCCCACTTCCACGGGAACCAGTAGGGAGTGATCTGGTAAACTATAGTTACGGAAACTAGAAGAAATGATCTGAGCATTGGGAATGACCAAAAGATTATTGGTAATTTCTTCGACTACTGTGCATCTTAAATCCACATCTCGCACATAACCAGCTTCTCCCGTTCTCAGTTCAATATAATCTCCCGGTCTAACTTTTTTAGAAGTAATAATATTAATCCCTGACATTAAATTAGCTAGGGTATTTTGGAGAGCTAAACCGAGGGAAACACCCCCAATACCAAAGGCAGTAAGCAGCGGAGTTATCGAAATGCCAACCGAGCTTAAAATAAGCAAAAAACCGCAGCTAAAAATCAGAACTTTGGCGAGAAATTCAAATAGGGAAGTTAGGGAAGAAATGCCATCATCTCCCGTGGTATAAACTCGTAATATTTCCACGGATAATTGAGCAATAGCCCAAGTAGCCGAAGCTAAAAAAGCCACTAGCAGAAATTTTTGGCTCAGGAGAATCAGGGAGGGAAAGAGGGGAAGATTGGGAAGGGAGAGGGCAATATTTAAACCCAAAAGTCCGAACCAAAGTATGCTTAATCCACGAAGGGAACGTAAAACCCCTTCCGAGAAACGCAGGTTTTTTTCTCTGGCAATCGATAAAAGTTGACTGACAACGCGCTGTTCTACGAGCCATCCCAACAGCAGGAAACTGAGGACGATGGTGATAGGTAGGATAATATAGGGCCAATCTTCCAGTCTGGTTAATAGGTTCATTGCTAGAGGGTTAGAAAAAGATGCACTTTTGTCTTATATTATTCTCCATTTGCCTATCTCTAGCAGCGGCGGTGGAATTTTGGGGCAAAAAGTTGCAAAATGTAAAGAGAAACTCATCTTTCCTTCGGCAGCTTGCGTGAATAGTCAGTTAGTTAAACCAAAATTCGGGCTTTATCGATTCTTAATGGTTATAATCGTGGTTTTGTTCCTGATTAGCACCTTTTTAATCACCTTTCATCTGGCTAAGATGTCGGATCCCTACATTAAAGAGGTGTTATCCCGACAAGGCAATGTCAGTCGTGGTTACGAAATCTTTCAGATTAACTGTGCTGCTTGTCACGGTCAGTTTGCTGATGGCATCGTCGGACCGAGTTTAGAGGACGTTTCCCGTCGCAAATCGAGAATTAGTCTGATTGAACAGGTAATTAGCGGTAAAACACCGCCAATGCCCAAATTTCAGCCCGATACTCAGGCTATGGCTGATTTATTGGTTTATTTAGAAAATCTTTGAGAAAAACTGACTCTTGGCCCACATTGATGGTAAGTTAAGACGCATTTTCAATGTCTATCCTTAGAATTGTTGCCGTTCGGTGGTTCGGTTGAGCTTCACCGTCGAAACCTCTTAACAAGAGTGCCTCATCTTAAACAGCAATTTAAATGCGCGGGCAGCTTCATTGTATTTTTGTCAACGAGGGCTACTGTCAGATTACTGGATTGACTGCCATTAGGGCCATGGCTAGGGGATGGAGCTAGGTCTCTTTTCCCCTGAGCGACTGATAAATTTTACTTATATAGAAAAATTTTGCTTATATTTGGGTACGCTAGTAGAGACACTTAACGATAAATACTTATGTCTTGGCATTCCCAAGTTGAACCGGCAATTATCCAAGGGGATTTCTGGCAAGTTAGCCAATTTTACGAAGAACTGATAGAAAGAGAACCCCTAGAAATTAGTCATTATTGGTATTTAGGATTAGCCTATCTTTTGGAAGCTAGGGAAGAAGAAGCACAAACTACATGGTTATTCGTCCTCAGTCAAGGGGATGAACAGGAAATGAATTCGTGGACAGTAGATTTAGTCAATATTTTGGATGGGGAAGCGCGAAGACAAGTTGAGGTAAAAAATTGGCAATTAAGCTGGGTAATTCGTCAGCATATCTACCAGATAAATCCAGATAACCTAGAAAATTTATTATATTTAGTCCTGTTAGAAATTAAGCTAGAATATTTTTATCCCCAAAAACTTAAAGATTGGCAAATAGTTGATTTAATTAATTCGGACAAGTTAGAAAATTTCGATATAAATTTACTCTTACACACAATCTATAAACTTCTAGATTGGCCAGCGCAAGAAGTTCTGGATATTATCATAACCCTTTTAAAAATAGACTCACAACAATCGGCAATATTGGAAATTATTGAACAACATATTGAAAAAATTTATTATACCGATAAAACTAATGCTGTTATTTTGACTCTTAGCTGTCTAGATATTATACCCGATCACTTAGTACTTTTACATAAAATTCATCAATACTATATCGACACTGGTAACTTTGAGTTGGCCTTAGAAACGGCTAATAAAATCAAGAATTTATCCAATGATAAAGCTGCAAAACTGTATGGTATTTATCTGCTGCTATATACGGAAATTTTAGCAGGTAATTGGTTAAATATTGACAATAAAACCCAAGAATATTATCAAGCAATTCAAAATAATTTAGAACGGGGTCAATGTCCCATGAGCAATCAAGCTGAGGTTATTTCTATCACTTCTCCCTTAGCTTATTTAAAAGATGACTTAGTAGGCAATCGCTGGTTAACTAATCAGTTAGCTAAACTATTTCAAGAGGCAGTTAGAAAAAGATTTAATCAAGTTACTATCGAGTCTCAGAAGCCTAAAGATGTCAATAAAAAACTAAACATTGGCTATATTGCCCATACTTTACGCCGACATTCCGTCGGGTTTTTAAGTCGCTGGTTAATTCATTATCATCAACGAGATAACTTTAATATTCATCTCTACCTAGTCAATCAAGTCGAGGACGATATTACGGAACAATGGTTTAAAAATAAGGTGGATAAGTATAATAATTTACCAGCAAATCCCCAAATTATTGCTGAAAAAATTAATCAAGATAACATCGATATTTTAGTAGATTTAGATAGTATAACTAAGGATAACACCTGTCGAGTTATGGCACTTAAACCCGCACCAATTCAAATAACATGGTTAGGATTAGATGCCACAGGAATACCTGCTATTGATTACTTCCTTGTAGATAATCTAGTTCTAGAAAAAAATGCCCAAGAGTTTTATCAAGAGAAGCTTTGGCGCTTGCCTAACTGTTATCTTGCCGTGGATGGATTTGAAATCGGAATACCAACGCTAACCCGACAGGATTTAAACATACCAGCAGACGCAATTACTTATTTAACTTTGCAAGTGGGATTAAAAAGAAATCCTGCCACAATTCGCTTACAAATGCAGATTATTAAAGCAGTACCCAACAGTTATTTACTAATCAAAGGTGCGGGGAGTGAAAAGCTTATCAACGATTTATTTATCAGCATTGCTAAAGAGGAAGGAATCGATGAAAATAGATTGCGCTTTCTCTCAGGAGTTGCTAACGAAGAAATTCATCGCGCTAATCTCCAAATTGCCGATGTGGTACTCGATACCTATCCCTACAGTGGTGCAACCACTACTCTAGAAACTCTTTGGATGGGTATTCCTGTAGTGACAAAAGTTGGTCAACAATGGTCATCGAGAAATAGTTATACTTTTATGACTCATGGGGGAATTAGTGAGGGTATTGCTTGGAGTGATGAGGAATATGTGCAGTGGGGAATTAAATTAGGTAAGGATGAACAATTGAGACGCAAAGTTATCGCTAAATTAGATGAATCTAGACAAACTTCACCGATTTGGAATGCACGTCAGTTTACTAAAGATGTGGAAAATGCCTATCGTCAAATGTGGCAAATCTATTGTGAAAGTTAATCAGGGAGAATTAAATCATGTCTTGGCAAAATGAAGTTAAAACCGCTTTAGAAAACAATCAATACGATATTGTTAGTCAGTTTTACGAAGAACTGATAGAAAGAGAAACCACAGAAATTAGTCATTATTGGTATTTAGGATTAGCCTATCTTTTGGAAGATAGAGAAGAAGACGCACAAGCTACTTGGTTACTGGTGTTGAGTCAAGCAGCCGAATCAGAATTATCGGGGTGGATAAAAACTTTAACTCAAATCTTAGATGCAGAGGCAACCAGACAAGAAAATTCCCAAAGACTAGAGACAAGCTATCTAATTCGATTGCATCTACAAAATCTTAATCCTAGTTTTTTAAATAATCTCCTGCATCTGATGGAATTAGAAATACAATTCCAAATTTTTGCGATGGAAAAGTGCCATGATTGGTGTGTATTTGAACTGTTAGAGAATACAGCTACAGCAGCAATTAATCTTGATTTACTGCTGCGAGTGACGGAAAAAGTTTTAATCTACCCCTGTACTGATACCATCCACTTTTTAGAATTAGCAGCCTTACATATCAATAATCCAGAAATAATTGCAACCAAAGTTATATCAGCAATTGTCAATTATGCTTATCAACAAAAACAAAGTGTATTTGCTATTAATTTAGTAGAACTTTGTTTGCGCTTTCTACCGGAGGATTTATACCTACAAAATAGTTTGTTTAATCTTTATAAAACCACCACTATTGACTATAAAAAATCTCTAGAAATTGCTGATAATTTTTATAAAAGTTGCCAGACAACTACTGAAAAGCTCTTGGGAATTTCTCTAGTGATTGCTATTTCACAAGCTAAAGGAGACTGGGGAAATTTACCTAAATTTATTGATGAATTAATACAACTAATCGAGCGACAAATTAATGCTAAACAATTTAATGCACGTCCTTTTATTATTGACTCTATTTTAGGAGTTACTATCTGTCTTCCCTACTATCAAGATAATCCGAAAATTAATCGCTATTTACAAAGTAAACTAGCAGAAATTTTTCAAGCAGATGTAAGAACCCGCTATAACTATATTGCTCCTGTTTCTTCTCCAAAATCTCCAGCAAGAAAAATAAAAATTGGTTATATTGCCTATACTCTCCGTCGTCATTCTGTGGGTTGGTTAAGTCGCTGGTTATTTCACTATCATAATCGAGATAAATTTGAAATTTACACCTATTTTGTCAACCAAGCAGCGGATGAAATTACTGAGAAATGGTTTATAAATAACTCAGATTATAGCTATAATTTGCCCGCAAAAATTGAACAGATAACTGCCCAAATTCGTCAAGATAACTTAGATATTTTAGTGGATCTTGATAGCTTAACTAATAATACAACTTGTCTAGTCATAGCCCTAAAACCCGCACCGATACAAGTAACTTGGTTAGGATTAGATGCCTCTGGAATCCCTGCTATTGATTATTTTATTGCCGATAACTACGTTTTACCCGAAAATGCTGAAGAAATTTATTCAGAAAAAATCATCCGACTTCCTAACTCTTATTTATCTGTAGATGGTTTTGAAGTGGGTGTTCCCACTAGGAGAAGAACTGATTTAAATATTCCCGATGATGCTATTATTTATCTGACCGTGCAATCGGGATTAAAACGCACCTTAAACATGATTTATCTGCAATTGCAGATTCTTCAACAGGTTCCTAATAGCTATCTTTTAATCAAAGGTTTTGCCGACAAAGAAACCATTCGAGAATTATTTCTCAAAAGTGCTGACGAATTGGGAATTAGTCAAGATAGATTAAGATTTTTGCCCAATGATTTCAATGAGGAAACCCATCGCGCTAATCTAGGAATTGCTGATATAGTTCTCGATACCTATCCCTATAGTGGTGCTACTACAACCCTAGAAACCCTCTGGATGGGGATTCCTTTAGTCACTAGGGTTGGTGAACAATTTGCAGCCCGTAATAGCTATACTTTTATGAAAAATGCCGGCATTAGTCAGGGTATAGCTTGGAGTGATGAGGAATATGTGCAGTGGGGAATTAAGTTAGGATTGGATAAAAATTTAAGAGAGGAAGTCCGTTGGAAACTCCGAAAGTCTCGTCATACATCTCCCCTCTGGAATTCCAAACAATTTACCAGAAATTTAGAAACTGCTTATCAACAAATGTGGAATATTTATTGTCAATCTTAGCGGATAAAAACTATGCAATTGCATCAAGACATACAACCCCATTTAAACGACAATAATTATCAACTGGTATTGCAGTTTTATGAACAATTAATTGAAAACAATTCTCCAGTAATTGAGGATTATTTTTATCTAGGATTAGCCTATCTTTTACAAGATAGAGAAGAAGACGCACAAGCTACTTGGTTATTGGTGTTGAGTCAAGCAGCCGAATCAGAATTATCGGGGTGGATAAAAACTTTAACTCAAATCTTAGATGCAGAGGCAACCAGACAAGAAAATTCCCAAAGATTAGAGACAAGTTATCTAATTCGATTGCATCTACAAAATCTTAATCCTAGTTTTTTAAACAATCTCCTGCATCTGATGGAATTAGAAATACAATTCCAAATTTTTGCGATGGAAAAGTGCCATGATTGGTGTGTATTTGAACTGTTAGAAAATACAGCTACAGCAGCAATTAATCTTGATTTACTGCTGGGAGTGACGGAAAAGGTTTTAATCTACCCCTCTACTTATAGCACTTCTTGGAGCTATGAGGTACAATGAAAAGCAAATAGACAAATAATAGAACTCGCCAGCTTCCTATGAGACCCTATTCCGTAGATTTTCGCCAAAAAATTATCGATGTCTGGAAGAAAGAAAAAATTTCTATTCGAGGACTAGCCCAGAGATTTGACGTGGCTAAAAGCTTTATTCAGAAGTTATTGAAGCAACATAAAGAAACAGGAGATATCCGTCCTCGTCCACAAGGGGGAAGTCCGCCAACCAAGTTAAATAGTGAACAACTGATAATTTTAATAGAAATCATCGAATCTAACAATGATGCAACTCTCGAAGAATTATCGGACTTACTGTATGAAAAGACACAGGTGAAAGTCAGTAGAGCCACCCTGGGGCGGCTTACGCAAAAACTCAATTACAGTTTCAAAAAAAAACACTACACGCGGCGGAAAAAGAAAGTGACAGGGTACAGCAAAAAAGAGTGGAATACTGGTCTCAAGTTCGGGAAATTGAGGCATCAAAACTAATTTTCATCGATGAATCGGGGGTAAATTTAGCCCTTTTGAGACTCTATGCCAGAGCCTTAATTGGTCGAAGAGATCGGGGAAGAAAACCACAAAAAAGAGGGAGAAATATTTCAATAATTAGTGCTATAAGCTTAGAAAAAGTTGTGGCATCAGTCAACATATACGGTGCAGTGGATGCGGTAACATTTGAAGGATTTATTCTGAAGGAAGTGCTGCCAAAAATTAAAGAAGGAGACTGTTTGCTCATGGATAACGCCAAGATTCATCTCGGAGAAATGGTCAGAGAAATAATTGAACAAGAAAAAGCTAGACTCATCTATTTACCTCCTTATTCTCCCGAATTCTCTCCTATTGAAAACTTTTGGTCAAAAGTCAAAGCGATATTAAGAAAACTGAAGGCGAGAACTTACAAAGACTTAATAGAAGGGATTGAATTAGCTATGTTATAAGTTACTCAAAAAGATATTCGCAATTGGTTTACTCACTGTTGCTACTGTACCTCATGAGTCAGAGAATTGCTATAATTGGAACAAGGGTTTAGTGCTGCGGATTTTGTTTTCAATTATTTTGTTTCAATCCCTAATAGGGTTTAAGATTAATTGGAACTGAATATTGGATTGTTGAGGGGTAATTATGGCTGGTTTCAATCCCTAATAGGGTTTAAGATTAATTGGAACACGTCTCCGGGTCAACCCCGGAAGTGTCACGGTACGCTGTTTCAATCCCTAATAGGGTTTAAGATTAATGGTTCTTCCGAACTTACCATGTAAAATCAACTAGCAAAATGCCAATTTAATAAACATCTAAGACTAAAGTTTTTAAAGTTTCTAAATCCATAGCCTCTCCTTTTAATCACCTTCAGTTTATTATTAATTCCTTCAACTGTTCCCTGGGTTGTTCGGTTATCAAAATAGGCAGTTATTTCGTCAATCCACCGCCGAATTGTCTGGCAGCTTTTAGGAAAGTAAGCCATCGCCTTTTTGAGCCAATCACTCAAGGCAAATAATCCCTCATTCCCCTCCGTATTTTTCTCAAATACTTCTCTAAATTCCTCTTTTAATTTGTGCATTTCCCCAAGTTTTGGAGACACTTTATATATTTCTTCCAATTTTTTCCTTTCTTTCTCTACTAAGTCTCCTTCATTCTTTAATAAGGCATATTTGCTCTTGGCTATTCCTGCTAAGATATTTTCTTTATTTTTCTTGTTTTTTATCTTAGCTGCCTCTCTTTTTACCTCCTTTCTTGCTTCATCTAGCTCGTTATTTACTTGTTTCATTACATGGAATCTATCCCCTACTATTTGAGCTTGAGGCATTAGTTTTTCTGCCACATTTTTATACCCTATCCACAGGTCTATACTTACTTCCTCTATTTGGCTCAAAACCTCTTCTCCCCAGTGTTTCAGGTATTCTGTTAATGCTTCTTCTGTTCTTTTTTCCCCTAAGCCTATAATTTTTCCTGTGTCTATATTTACTAACACAGCATAGTAATTTCCTTTTCCCTTTATCATGGCTATTTCATCTATTCCTAGTTTTTTTAGCCCTTGAGGTTTTGCGGTTATTAACTCTTCTCCTAAGTCTTTGAGCATCGTCTCTATTTCTTGTTCGCTTACTCCATTTCTTTCTGCCGTATTTTTGAGATCACTATTCAGGACTTCGGCCACTATTTTTTTTCTAAATCTGTCTGTGTAGGTTCTTTTCTTCGGCAAATAATTTAGTTCTTCTGTGAATTTTTTCCCACATTTCTCGCATCTCATCTGACGACGATTGATTCTCAGATATAATGCCTGTTCTCCAAAGGGTAAATCTCGGATTGTTAATTCATTGTTTTGATGAACTTTTTCCGTTTTACTTCCACAATGAATGCACTGGCTTTCTCTTGACATATTTTCTAAATGTAAAACAATTCCTATATCGGTAATAATTTGATAATTGGTAACGACAACTCCTTCTAGGTGAAGTAGCTCGGTCATTAACTTTAATTGTGGATTTGATGGCATAAGTATAGCTTGTGTCTAAAATTGCTGGTCTTGGCTGTCTATATTTTAAACAATAAATTGCTGTATTGCAAGCATAGTCAGCTTTTAAAGATAAATTATTGTTTTATTGGTCAGCAATAATTGTCTGTTTTTTTTTAATTTTACATGACAAGTTCGGAAGAGCCAACATCTATTGATACTCCCGTCTCGATTACAGGTTTCAATCCCTAATAGGGTTTAAGATTAATTGGAACAAATTCAGGGTATTTTGGCTTAAATCCCCAAAATTGTTTCAATCCCTAATAGGGTTTAAGATTAATTGGAACTAGGGTGTAAAGAGTCGATACATAGCACATATCCCGTTTCAATCCCTAATAGGGTTTAAGATTAATTGGAACACGGTTCAACCGACCTAAAACAACTATTAGCAGGGGGTTTCAATCCCTAATAGGGTTTAAGATTAATTGGAACGTTTTTCGGCTATTTTTAGCCCAATTCTGTAGGAGTTTCAATCCCTAATAGGGTTTAAGATTAATTGGAACAAGTGGAATTAATGCTTAAAAATACTGCTGAATTGGTTTCAATCCCTAATAGGGTTTAAGATTAATTGGAACAGGTAACTGACTAGGGACGGTATCAGGCGAATTAGTTTCAATCCCTAATAGGGTTTAAGATTAATTGGAACTCGGAACACTCAAGGATGCCCTAATCTCGTTGTTTGTTTCAATCCCTAATAGGGTTTAAGATTAATTGGAACTATTTCTAGAGATTTTAGGGTAATTTCTAGGATCGGTTTCAATCCCTAATAGGGTTTAAGATTAATTGGAACACCCCGCAGCACTCGGATCGATTTACGATTACCTGTTTCAATCCCTAATAGGGTTTAAGATTAATTGGAACCTGTATCGTGCCGTCGATTTCATCCCCATAGATGTTTCAATCCCTAATAGGGTTTAAGATTAATTGGAACCCCGTTGCCAGTCAGGTCTGTCGCGCCTGAAACTGTTTCAATCCCTAATAGGGTTTAAGATTAATTGGAACAATCAGCAAAGTGTTAAGGCTAGAATGGCGCGATGTTTCAATCCCTAATAGGGTTTAAGATTAATTGGAACCTTGTTTTATTTGGTATCCACTCGATAATATCGTTGTTTCAATCCCTAATAGGGTTTAAGATTAATTGGAACTTTCTTTTTCTTTCGATTGGGGCCGGGAGTGTCTAGGTTTCAATCCCTAATAGGGTTTAAGATTAATTGGAACCCGGGACGGACGGTTATCTACTCAAGCTATCTATGTTTCAATCCCTAATAGGGTTTAAGATTAATTGGAACTCGATCGCCGCGTCGATCTTTTCCTCGAAGTTGGGCGTTTCAATCCCTAATAGGGTTTAAGATTAATTGGAACTCGGATCCGAGTCGGTACGACTGCCAGAAAACTTGTTTCAATCCCTAATAGGGTTTAAGATTAATTGGAACAGTGAGGGTCATCCCTACTACGCGCCCGTTAAGGAGTTTCAATCCCTAATAGGGTTTAAGATTAATTGGAACTTGGGAAAATACCATTATGTTTGGTGATGAAGTCGATGGGTTTCAATCCCTAATAGGGTTTAAGATTAATTGGAACGTTTGATACTGCAATTATACCTATTTGTGATTATGTTTCAATCCCTAATAGGGTTTAAGATTAATTGGAACTTATAGACGTTCCGCGAATACTACTTTAGCCCGTGGTTTCAATCCCTAATAGGGTTTAAGATTAATTGGAACAAAGTCCATCAACACATATATGTGTTGATTTTCGGTTTCAATCCCTAATAGGGTTTAAGATTAATTGGAACAAAAGGCCAGGATTTTACCCTATCTGTACTCGATGTTTCAATCCCTAATAGGGTTTAAGATTAATTGGAACACTTTATACAAGATACTTATACATACTTTATACAAGTTTCAATCCCTAATAGGGTTTAAGATTAATTGGAACTCGAGGGTCGCTGGTAATATAAAATAAATCCGTGTTTCAATCCCTAATAGGGTTTAAGATTAATTGGAACATAATTTAGAAGACTCGATCGATATCCAATCGCTGTTTCAATCCCTAATAGGGTTTAAGATTAATTGGAACATCTAACTGTGACACTTTGAGAATTGGCACTCGATGTTTCAATCCCTAATAGGGTTTAAGATTAATTGGAACAAGAATGATGATGCTTCTTTTCTGTTTTTAGCCTTGTTTCAATCCCTAATAGGGTTTAAGATTAATTGGAACCAGGTCTAATAATTCAAGCCCTGTCTCGTTAAGGTTTCAATCCCTAATAGGGTTTAAGATTAATTGGAACGAAAAAGGGGTGAACCCGAAGGTAACTCGTGGGATTTTGTTTCAATCCCTAATAGGGTTTAAGATTAATTGGAACTAACCTACTCTTTCCATATTTCTTCTCAAGCTGGTGTTTCAATCCCTAATAGGGTTTAAGATTAATTGGAACAAGAATTTTTTCGAGATTGGGAGAAATAGGAAGTGTTTCAATCCCTAATAGGGTTTAAGATTAATTGGAACGTTTCCTCTGATGAGGAAGCGGTGGTTTTTTATGAGTTTCAATCCCTAATAGGGTTTAAGATTAATTGGAACTCAGGATCAAAAGAATTGGGATTAAGATGTAAAAGTTTCAATCCCTAATAGGGTTTAAGATTAATTGGAACATCAATCAAGAAACTCAAGAAAGCAATCAAGAAAGTTTCAATCCCTAATAGGGTTTAAGATTAATTGGAACTAGGTGAGATGCTGAAAAATAAACCCGTCTCTATCTGTTTCAATCCCTAATAGGGTTTAAGATTAATTGGAACATTGTTCCCGTTGCCGGTCAAGTCTTTTGCCCCGGTTTCAATCCCTAATAGGGTTTAAGATTAATTGGAACCTGCTAATTTAGCGACTCCTTTAAATGGTATCGTGTTTCAATCCCTAATAGGGTTTAAGATTAATTGGAACCGGTAGCAATTAGAACTTTACTAGAATCCTCTTTAGTTTCAATCCCTAATAGGGTTTAAGATTAATTGGAACCAGTACACCGGCGATTATATCATTTACAGAATTGTCGTTTCAATCCCTAATAGGGTTTAAGATTAATTGGAACAGTACAAATAAAAGATTATGTAACTTTTATTAGTGTTTCAATCCCTAATAGGGTTTAAGATTAATTGGAACCGTTTTTAACGGTTTTGGGTTTCGTATCCTGATCGAGTTTCAATCCCTAATAGGGTTTAAGATTAATTGGAACTAAAAAACCATTATTTAGAAGCAAGAAAAAATGCCTGTTTCAATCCCTAATAGGGTTTAAGATTAATTGGAACCCTTTACCAGACCGGCATAATTCAAGGAATTGGCGTTTCAATCCCTAATAGGGTTTAAGATTAATTGGAACATTGGGTGCGATACCCGTATCCTTGATAAATCGGTAGTTTCAATCCCTAATAGGGTTTAAGATTAATTGGAACTACCCTGGAATCATCGGGATTTGAAATCAAAGGCGGGTTTCAATCCCTAATAGGGTTTAAGATTAATTGGAACGGTTCAACCGACCTAAAACAACTATTAGCAGGGGGTTTCAATCCCTAATAGGGTTTAAGATTAATTGGAACTGGATAGTTTACATCGCTTTTATCTATCAGAAAGTTTCAATCCCTAATAGGGTTTAAGATTAATTGGAACATGGTGTTTTTTGTAGTCCATATTTTGATATTTCTGTTTCAATCCCTAATAGGGTTTAAGATTAATTGGAACGAAAAAGAATTTGAGAGAAATAAGAGAAGATTTGGTTTCAATCCCTAATAGGGTTTAAGATTAATTGGAACCTATCAGAAAAACTGTTTTATCTGTTGCCACTAAGTTTCAATCCCTAATAGGGTTTAAGATTAATTGGAACTTGTATAGTGTCAAGAGTTTTATTCTAAGTAGTGGTTTCAATCCCTAATAGGGTTTAAGATTAATTGGAACATTAATACTATCTTCTCTATTTCTTTTTGAATTTTGTGTTTCAATCCCTAATAGGGTTTAAGATTAATTGGAACCTGTTTTTTGCTTGCCAGACCTTAATGCAACTGTGTTTCAATCCCTAATAGGGTTTAAGATTAATTGGAACTTCATGGCACGTCAAACTATTTATTAAGCAATGAGTTTCAATCCCTAATAGGGTTTAAGATTAATTGGAACTTTATTAGATTTTTTTTGTGCTATCATAGTAGAATGTTTCAATCCCTAATAGGGTTTAAGATTAATTGGAACCCTCGCTGGTTTCCTTTAGTTTTTTGATGTTTTCCGTTTCAATCCCTAATAGGGTTTAAGATTAATTGGAACCCCCCCTTCCCCCTCCGGCCCGACCGGCGATCGAGTTTCAATCCCTAATAGGGTTTAAGATTAATTGGAACAGCATTAAAGGGGGATAAGGTTATCCCCCCAGCGAGTTTCAATCCCTAATAGGGTTTAAGATTAATTGGAACATGGCGCGGCCGATGATGCTTTTTCCTTCCCCTGTTTCAATCCCTAATAGGGTTTAAGATTAATTGGAACTAACATAAAATTCCCATCGGTTCCATCTTCTACTGTTTCAATCCCTAATAGGGTTTAAGATTAATTGGAACTATTCCCGTCGCTATGTGATTAAGAACAGTCCCTTGTTTCAATCCCTAATAGGGTTTAAGATTAATTGGAACAATCAGGAAACTGTAGAGACTGACTCAATAGATGGTTTCAATCCCTAATAGGGTTTAAGATTAATTGGAACTCGAAAAAGAATTTGAGAGAAATAAAAGAAGATTTGGTTTCAATCCCTAATAGGGTTTAAGATTAATTGGAACAAGCATTGACTCGATTTGTTCATACTTAAAATCGGTTTCAATCCCTAATAGGGTTTAAGATTAATTGGAACGTTTTGATATTGAAAATAAGGATAATAATTGTTATCTGTTTCAATCCCTAATAGGGTTTAAGATTAATTGGAACGTCTGAAAGTCTTGCTAGAAGCAAGTTTCAAAAAGTTTCAATCCCTAATAGGGTTTAAGATTAATTGGAACACGCTACCTACTGCATAACCCAGATACCCTAAAGTTTCAATCCCTAATAGGGTTTAAGATTAATTGGAACTCTCTTTATGAAGGGGAATCGGGCATCTTAATCAAGTTTCAATCCCTAATAGGGTTTAAGATTAATTGGAACGTTCCGTCCTCTACTGACTGTTTAAAAGTGTCACTGTTTCAATCCCTAATAGGGTTTAAGATTAATTGGAACTTGGAACGACCGATTACCTCTCTCTCATGAAACCTTACGGAGTTTCAATCCCTAATAGGGTTTAAGATTAATTGGAACTCCACTGATAACGATAGAATTAATATCATCTAATGTTTCAATCCCTAATAGGGTTTAAGATTAATTGGAACAGCAATGGCTTTAATATGTGGGCATTCAAGCCGGTTTCAATCCCTAATAGGGTTTAAGATTAATTGGAACGCGATCGCATGGCTGATCGTCTAAATCGGACTATTGTTTCAATCCCTAATAGGGTTTAAGATTAATTGGAACTGCCCATCAAACATTGTTTGCTGGCGGTTTTATTGTTTCAATCCCTAATAGGGTTTAAGATTAATTGGAACTCTCAGAATAATGTGGCGGGTGCGGTCAATCTTCTTCAACGTTTCAATCCCTAATAGGGTTTAAGATTAATTGGAACTTGATAGTCTGATCCTGGTACAATATCATTAGTCACGTTTCAATCCCTAATAGGGTTTAAGATTAATTGGAACGTGACTAACGTGATTGCGTTAGGCAATGTCCCTTGTTTCAATCCCTAATAGGGTTTAAGATTAATTGGAACTGTAAAGCTGGTACAACCTTTTTTCGCTCGATCCATGTTCTGGGAGGGGGACAAGCCAGCTAGAAGGTAGATAGAGCAAGCGATATAGCTCTTTGTCCCTTGATGTAATCTTTCAACCGATAGCGGCTAATTTGCATTAGCTCTTCTATATTTTTTTGGAACATTTGATGTAGCTGGAGCCAATGATAGAGATGTTGACCCACATAAAAACTGCTGTGTCTGCGTTGACCTTTATATCTTTTTTCAGGTCTTGTGACATATTTTTGGATTCCCATATCCTTAATTTTTTTACCTTGTAGTGTGGCACTTGTATAGGCGATAGCTATAACAATTATCAGCTTTGATAAGTATTGGGGTGCTAATTGAGAACCTTCTAAGCTATAGCCTCCCGACTTAAAATCTCGGAACATCTCCTCAATATCAAATCTTTTTTGATAGGCAATTATTGCCGTCTCTAAATCCACAAAATTTGTCAGAATATACCAAGGTTCTTTTGTTTGAAAACCCCCATAGGTTTTTTTCCACTTACCAGCTAAGTTAAACTGTCCAAATCCCTGCTCTTTTGTAATATTGACATCATTCAAAAATAGTTGAGTTCCTGGACTTAAACCTAACTCTCTCATTTCTTGATAAATTCCTTCTTTTGTCTTGACATTTGTACTTTTTTTTTGTCTTAAGCAAAAGTATAAACTCTGCTTCTGAAGCCACTTTCCAAGACTGACCGAGCAAAATTCTCTATCTCCTAACACCACTATTTTATGACCTGATAGCACGGTCAATGTTTTTTCTAATACTCGCTGCTGTTCTTCGAGATTACTACTTCCTTTTTTATCTAATATCTCCCAATAGATTGGGATGGCTCTCTTGTCATAAATTAGACTCACCATCAAGATATTTATTGCTCCCCAACTTGTCCGGTCTATGGCAATATACGCTAATCCTTTTGTTGTGAATCTCTGCTGCTGTTTTAACATCTCTTTTAGGCAGAGAAACCAGATTTTTTCAATATTCAGAATTTCCAGCTTTAAAAATCTTTTTAGTTTTTTTCTCCGACTCTCAAACAGGATTGGTATTGGTAAGGCTTCAGCTAATATCTCTAACTTAGCTTGCTTTAGTATTTGCAAGGTTCCAACTATCATTAACAACAGTAGATATCTGGCTCGTCCCAGTTCATTTTCTAACACTTTCTGGTATAGTTCACTTATCATTTTCGTTATTTAGGTCATATATGGTAAATATGACTTATCTTTTTTTGGAGTCTGTGTCTGTATTTTATGCTACATAAGCTTTTCAGCTTGCTTGTCCCCCTGTCAGATCCATGTTTCAATCCCTAATAGGGTTTAAGATTAATTGGAACCCTTGCCCACTGACGCACAAAAGCAATTAAACAAGTTTCAATCCCTAATAGGGTTTAAGATTAATTGGAACTTTCGCTTGATTGGTACTCCAGACAAGGAAAATGTTTCAATCCCTAATAGGGTTTAAGATTAATTGGAACTTTGGTGTTGCAAGAGTGTCCAGATTTGGTACGCCGGTTTCAATCCCTAATAGGGTTTAAGATTAATTGGAACGTGGTATGTGAGCATTACCCATGATCAGGATTCGTTTCAATCCCTAATAGGGTTTAAGATTAATTGGAACAGAACAAAATATTGTCTATTCTATTACGAGAATAGGTTTCAATCCCTAATAGGGTTTAAGATTAATTGGAACAAGTGCGATTGTGGTGGTCGGTGTTGCTGCAGTGTGGAGTTTCAATCCCTAATAGGGTTTAAGATTAATTGGAACTAATGTCAATATCTCTGGAAGTTGGCAAAATAAGGTTTCAATCCCTAATAGGGTTTAAGATTAATTGGAACCTTTTTCGCCATTGTCACGTCTTACACAGTCGATGTTTCAATCCCTAATAGGGTTTAAGATTAATTGGAACGTTATCAGTAATTAACCCATTTAGGAGTACCAAAAAATGACTGTTTCAATCCCTAATAGGGTTTAAGATTAATTGGAACATCTATTGTCCCTTAGCTAATTAGGGTTTGCTGAATAATGGTAAAAACCTTACAGGAAAGGGCTTTTAGCTTGATTGAGAGCTTCCCAAATGCACTTAAATCTGCTAGAATCTCTTAAAACCCTTGCATCACCCTTGCATCTTCTCTAATTAGTGCTAATGTACCGTAAAAGCGAGTTACCCTCAACCCCACCAGAAAACTTCGAGCTGCCCTTTGAGGGGAAATTATCCCAAGACAATCGTTGGGTAATTATGGCCAACCTCATTCCCTGGTCAGAATTTGAAGCGGAATACGCATCACTTTTTTCAGAAGAAATGGGCACACCCGCCAAAACATTCAGGACAGCACTCGGAGCATTAATTATTAAAGAAAAATTAGGAACAAGCGATAGAGAAACGGTAGAACAAATCAAAGAAAATCCTTATTTACAATACTTCTTGGGGTTTTCATCCTACAGCAATGAACCCCGGTTTGAAGCGTCAATGTTGGTTCACTTTCGAGAAAGAATCACTCTGGAACTAATTAATAAAGTGAATCGCTTTATGGTCAAAAATTCGAGAGAAATAAAAGAAGAAGAAAATACCGAAAAAAAGTTAGAGAGCGAAACCCAAAGTCAACCAGAAAATCGAGGTAAATTAATTTTAGATGCCAGTTGTGCGCCCGCAGATATTAGTTATCCTACGGATTTAAACCTGTTAAATCAAGGAAGAAAACAAACCGAAAAAATTATTGATATTCTCTATGAAACTTTAAAAGGAAAACTTGTTCAAAAACCGAGAACCTATCGTCTTCTAGCCAGAAAAAGTTATTTAGAAGTAGCGAAAAAAAGAAAACCTACCGTCAAACAAAGACGAAAAGCTCTGAAAAGACAACTGCAATATCTGAAAAGAAATCTCGACCATATTGAACAACTTTTAGCAGAAGGAGCCTCTCTACAAAGCTTGAAAAAAAGAGACTATAAGCTGTTATTAGTAGTCACAGAAGTTTATCGCCAACAACTCTGGATGTACCAAAATAACAAACAGAGTATTGAAGACAGAATTGTCAGCTTAACTCAACCCCACATCCGTCCGATAGTCAGAGGAAAAGCTGGAAAACCCGTAGAATTTGGGGCTAAATTCTCAGCAAGCTGTATAGATGGTTACATATTTTTAGACCGAATTAGTTGGGATAACTTTAATGAATCAGGAGATTTAAAAGCACAAATAGAAGCTTATTATGACTATACAGGATACTATCCAGAATCAGTTCATGTGGACAAAATTTATCGAACCAGAGAAAACCGAGCTTGGTGTAAAGAAAGGGGAATCAGAATCAGTGGTCCCCCATTAGGAAGACCAGCCAAAAATGTTAGTAAAGAACAAAAGAAACAAGCTACCGATGATGAGAGGATTCGGAATTGTATAGAGGGCAAATTTGGACAGGGGAAAAGAAGATTTAGCTTAGGTAAAGTGATGGCTAAACTTCCTCATACTTCCTTTTCAGCGATTGCTATTACTTTTTTAGTCATGAATCTTTCTAACCTGTTGAGGCAGGTTTTTTGGGCTTTTTTATGTCTGAAATGGAAAAACAGCACTTTTTCTCGGTCAATGATTAGGATAAGTTATAACTTAAAAATTAATCAACAACTAAAGCTTATGCTTGTAGCTAAGTGAAATCATTGATTAAGAGACCTGTACTTTTCAATGACTTTTTCAGCAAACCCTAATTACCAGCAATAGAAGTTTCAATCCCTAATAGGGTTTAAGATTAATTGGAACTAGAGCGTCTAGGAGGGCTGCTTATGGCGTAATCGTTTCAATCCCTAATAGGGTTTAAGATTAATTGGAACACTCGCTAAAGTCTTTGGGGGGAGATGTAGAAATGTTTCAATCCCTAATAGGGTTTAAGATTAATTGGAACATGGGTTAGTCTGTGGGGATAGTATAGAGAAAACTGGTTTCAATCCCTAATAGGGTTTAAGATTAATTGGAACACAGACTCAACCTTATCAGCAATCTCAACGGTATTGTTTCAATCCCTAATAGGGTTTAAGATTAATTGGAACAAGATCGATCTGATCGAGCGATCATCTTCTTTCTTGTTTCAATCCCTAATAGGGTTTAAGATTAATTGGAACATTTAGTGGAATTGGCTAATCAAGCTGGTGATGGTTTCAATCCCTAATAGGGTTTAAGATTAATTGGAACTGCGCTTTTGATCTCAATAACTCAGGATTTAATAGGTTTCAATCCCTAATAGGGTTTAAGATTAATTGGAACGAAACCGAAGATTAATTTTATCAGACTCAAACCTGTTTCAATCCCTAATAGGGTTTAAGATTAATTGGAACTGCCGAAAGGCAAATTCGCAACTTTTGCGGATTTGTTTCAATCCCTAATAGGGTTTAAGATTAATTGGAACAAGCTTTCTTTCAGTACCCGGCTCACAAGCCTGAGTTTCAATCCCTAATAGGGTTTAAGATTAATTGGAACTTATTTGATTCCGATAAGCTATTAGAGCAGTTACAAGTTTCAATCCCTAATAGGGTTTAAGATTAATTGGAACCTTCTTGTCTGAGGATACTAAATAATCTAGGTTTTGTTTCAATCCCTAATAGGGTTTAAGATTAATTGGAACAACGGACGCGATCGGAACCGTAACGGGTGAGGGAATGTTTCAATCCCTAATAGGGTTTAAGATTAATTGGAACAAAAGACAAGCTTTTGGGGACTTGGCAAAAAGCCAAGTTTCAATCCCTAATAGGGTTTAAGATTAATTGGAACGACTTAAGGCCGTCATGGCAGACCGGGATGTAAATGTTTCAATCCCTAATAGGGTTTAAGATTAATTGGAACGCATTAGATGATTTACTGCAATCCCTTGAGGGATTGTTTCAATCCCTAATAGGGTTTAAGATTAATTGGAACGCCGTCAAGGCTCAACCCTGCTAACTGGTAAACTCGTTTCAATCCCTAATAGGGTTTAAGATTAATTGGAACTAGATGGTTTTTTAGGGTGTCTAGAATACTGTTTAGGTTTCAATCCCTAATAGGGTTTAAGATTAATTGGAACCCTTCCTTGCTTTAAGCTTGGCAGCGTACTTGTCTGTTTCAATCCCTAATAGGGTTTAAGATTAATTGGAACCTTAATAGCGAGTCACCCTTGTCGGGGTTAGTCATTGTTTCAATCCCTAATAGGGTTTAAGATTAATTGGAACGGAAATTTCCCCACTGAGAAAGCAGTCCATTAGCGTTTCAATCCCTAATAGGGTTTAAGATTAATTGGAACCGTTGACGGCTGCCGTCCGGGAACCGGCGATGAGAGTTTCAATCCCTAATAGGGTTTAAGATTAATTGGAACAGTCTTCTGGCAATTAGGCCGCGCCCTAAAATTGTGTTTCAATCCCTAATAGGGTTTAAGATTAATTGGAACCCTCACTTTTATACGATTTTATTAATCAATGCCTAGTTTCAATCCCTAATAGGGTTTAAGATTAATTGGAACAAATTACGGTTTTTTCTGGATCGGCGCGAAGGTTGTTTCAATCCCTAATAGGGTTTAAGATTAATTGGAACGAGATCACTTTTACTAATATCCTACTCCAAAAAAGTTTCAATCCCTAATAGGGTTTAAGATTAATTGGAACCGCCCAGTGGTAAAAGCCATACGCTATGGGATTTTCAAGGTTCGTATGCGCCGCACCTGCAATAAACCAATCATACAGCAAGTGACCCAGTTCTTCAAGACCCCGCAAAACCTTACGGGATAAGGTGCGCCCCGCGTTGGAAAGGAAAATCATCTCGAATCTATATTCCATAAGCTTTTCAGCCACCACATAATAGTTAAGAATTTTTACAGCTACCCAGAAGCGCAACCGAGCTAAACAAAAAAAATTGTATTATCCCGGGGTAACTCACCACCGATGCGTTCAACTTTACCCCGACAACAGGCACAGAGAAAATAAAAGCGGATGCTATCGGTATCGGGTTTGATCAACTTACTCAAGCGCCCGCGCAGCTTAGCGTACTGGGTATCGGTTAGATCGCACTCAAAAACACTATACTGCACCCGTTGGCCGTAGGACTTTAACGTATTGTGAATTTTGGTTCGTCGCTTATCATCGGAAATGTCGTAACTGATAACAAAATACATGACCGCCTCTACCTACTTTAAAATCAAAGGTGGATACTTATCCGTCTCGTCCATCAGATATTTCGCCATTAGTCGGGCCTGAATCTCGAAAGCTTCTTGATAAGTACACTGTTTACTCATTACCGGATGCTTAAACTTGGATTGTTTCTTCTGTTCGTACAAGCGCAGGAAAATCTGTAATCCCTCTCTCGTCAAGGAAACCGCACCGCTTAAGGGTTCGGTGGTGAAATGTTCGGGGGTAAGATAAGGATGATTGACCCCATTGAGAACCACGGCATCAACGACGATCGCTCTAAATTCTTCCATCAGATCCAGTGCCAGCGAGGGGCGACCGTAGCGTTGATAGTGAAGATAACCGAGATAGGGGTCAAAACCGACCAAATTGATCGCACTCTGCACGTCATGGCGCAATAACGCATAACCCAGACTCAAAAGAGAATTGACCGGATCTCGCGGGGGGCGACGGTTACGCGAGGCAAAGGTAAAAGTATCGCCGAGAATTAAGGAATCAAAACAACTGAAATAGGCTGCGCTTCCCGCTCCCTCTAACCCCCGGAGAGAATCGATCGCCGAGGTTGTTTCGATCGAGCCGATCGCTGCTTCCAGACAAGCGATCGCCGTTTGTAAATCCAACTCTTTTCGATCGCGTTGACGACGGAGTAGAATGTTGCGGTAATTCTTCAGCTTGCCGCGGACGAATCCCCGCACTAAATGAATGGCTTTCGGGGAATCGCCGGCGGCCTGCCATTGCGCTCGACGAACGAAAATATTTTTGGTCATCTCTGGTTCCAATCTACCGAGATAGCGTCCGGTGGATGTGACGAAACTCAGGGGAATATGACGTTCGAGCAGTTCGATCACCAAAGCTGGGGATAGCGAACCGCGACCAAATAAAACCACCCCATCAACATTTAATAAAGGAACATCGAGGATCGTTTCTTTGGATGCTTTGACCGTTAAACGCTCGTCATTTTTGCCGAGAAATGCGTCTTCTCTCGTCACATATACCGTTCCCATATTTTTTAGTCTTCCTCTTGATATCGTTGGACTTTTTCAGTTAATCGAGGCAAGCAGCGATCAAACAAACTGCATCCCTTGCAGCGGGGTGAATAGACCGCCGGGGGCATTTTTCCCGTCTGGATCAGGGTTTCAACTGCTCGGATCGTAGCGATCGCCCGTTGCCGTAGAGCAAGATCGATCGCCACCGGTTGACGCTGGTGAGAACTGGCATAGTAGATATAGCCAGTATCTAGCCTTTTTCCCGTCATTTCTTCCAAACAGATGGCTTGAGCGCACACCTGCAACTCGTCGTTATCCCATTCGCCCTTACTGCCCCGTTTGTATTCCACGGGGATAAATTCGCCGTCGTGGGACTCGATCAGATCGGCTTTACCGATGAGACGGTAATTATCTGATTTAAGCCAGATCGCCCGAATTTGCCATATTTCCTCGCGGTTTCCCGCCCCAACGGTGTGAACTCGTTCGTGTAAATTTGTTCCCTCGATCGTGTAGCTATTATTAAGAAATTCCCCGGCGACGAACATCCGCCAACAACGGTGGGGACAGTAGGCGTAATGGTTGAGGGCGGCGATCGGTATGTAATCAGATTCATCCATAACTATCTTTTATCTTTAGAAATTCTGCGAGTCATCCCCATTCCCATCGTGGTTTTCCGTCCCACTCCTGCATAGAGGGCAAAGTCCGCCAGTGCATTAATCGCTTTAATCTTTGCGGGTTCCACCTCTCCCAAAAGACGATAGTGAATCTCGCCCACACAACCGATCGACTGGTTTTTATAGGCTTCATCGGTTAATTTCGTTTGAATATCGAAGAAACTGGGAAAAATCGACTCTAGGGCAATAGAATCGAAGGAGATACCGCTATAGCGATTCCAACGACTGAGAAGGCTATTAAACACCAGTTCCCGCGTCGGTAAGGCACTATCGAATTTTCCCTGCCGGAAGGTGACGGGGGTAGCGAAAAGGAAATCAAATTCCCGATTCGTTTCCGAGGCGTTTTCATACAGGTATTGATAAGTACAAGAGTTCGCCCAGGGTTGAACCGATTGCGGGGTGGCGAGGACACTGGTGATAACCAGATCGGCGGAACCGAGATGCCAGGGTTGTTTTGGATTGAGATTCAACCAGAGCGGGGTTAATTTACCGAATAATCGGTCATCGAGCAGAGAAATCCGCCACCAGCAGGGAGTTTCGGGCGCGATCTCCCGTTCGTGTCGCCAGCGTGGGAAATTTATTGTTTTTCTCCTGGACTGCATCTGTAGTGGCGATAAGGTAAAGGCTTTATCCGCATCCGATGCGTGTAGAATGTTCCCTAATTCCTGATCGACACTACTGACAAGGGTAAGGAATAGCGCATGAAGGTGTCGTCCGGTGAGAAAATTCGGATAGATCGGCGATCGGGGTGTGAGATTAAGAACGAGACTATAGGGCATTAACTTAATCGGGCCTTGGCAAAAATTTGTCCGGGGGTTAGGGTTAAATCGGGGAGGAGAATATCGCTCATCTCGTCATCGCCTTTTTTAATCGCCGGGGGTGCATCGGGATAGAAAATTGTGATCTGCTTGGCCTGGGGATCGACGATCCAGACGCGACTGACTCCCGCTTTTAGGTAGTCCACGGCTTTTTCGCTCAGGCTGCTGAAAGATTGTTCCGGAGAAATAATTTCGATGACTAATTCCGGGGGAACGGGACAAGCTTCATCGGTGAGGGTAATATCTCCTAACCTTTCTGGGGAAATGTAGAGGAGATCGGGAACGGGACACCAATCCCGATCGTTTTTGCTTAGGACGATCGCCCATTCGATTCCCACTTCTCCCCGTCCTTGATTCCAGCGATCGAGTAGGAGAAATAAAGCACCGGTTAAACGAGAATGAAAGAATTTCGGTGACATTTTCGGGATCGCTTCTCCATCGACTAATTCATAGGTAATATCGCCATCGGGAGGGGTTAGTGAGAGAAATTCCGGTAAAGTGAGGGATTTAGAAGAGATAAGAGTCATGGTATATAGTGTAGTGAACATATCCCGCGCCAGATAAAAATCAATCTTGTGTTAGAGCAGAAGTGTAGTTAATAACTACTGATCTATCCTTTGTGGGGTTATACTGAAGTCTTTCTTGATAGCCATTTGATCTCCATTTAATAAAAACTCCGGGCAAGTCTTTAAACCCTAATTCATGATCGTAGGAATAAGGCTCAAAAGAATCAGATATGGCTCCCTCCTGAACTGCACAGACTTTGATCACCAGTTCTTTACTGTATGCACATCCCCAATATTTTAAAGGTTCTAACTTATATCGAGTTTCTTCCTTGTCGTAAATCCATTCGTACACAGACACATTAGCGTATTGATTTGTGTAATTTCCTTCATTATTCTTTTTCAAGATTAAACGATCAATAGAGACTTGAATTTGAGGAGATTCTTTGACAATTTTTTCTAAACTATCACCCTGCTTACCGTCATCATATACCAAGGTAACGGATGGAGTCCAGCTACGGGTGATTACTAATCCTTTTTCATGAGCAGATTGACAAGTGAGATCGGCATTATAAACATAGTCTTGCAACAGGGAAAAAAGCTCAACAACTCGATAATCATCAATTGTCTGTTTTGTAGAAACACAATTCATGATCGCTTTCGGATCAAAGTTTTGATCGTGCAAACCCTTAAGAATTGTTTTATAATTCTCTAGTTCTGCCTCGCTTAAAGTATTAACAAATTCAGGAATATTATTGCCAATAACAATGATTTTTGCATCTTCAACATTACCTTTCCGATTGCAACGTCCCGCTCGTTGAATTAAACTTTCTGGGTTACACAGTTGAGTAATCAAACGGGTACTATTTAAATCACAACCAACTTCGATCGCACTGGTAGTAACCAGAATATAAGCTTGGTCATTTTCATCTCTCTCTTTTAATCTTTGATAAAGATTGGTTCGAGAATAATGGGAAGTTTTGGGAATATCTGACAAACGACCATGATAGAGAAACAAAAATTCTTTTTTTTCTGAAAATTTAATGTTTAATGTCTGTTTTATTTTTTCATAAATTGCTATCGCATCTTTAACAGTTTCTACAGAAACGATGATACGATGGCTTGGGTTAGAGTTCCATTCTTCAAGTGCTATTGAGGTCAACTTTTGTTGTAAATTTGTTGGTTCTTCGTAAAATTCAAACTGTTTTAAATTAGAATAGTCTTGCTTCAAAATTTGCTGATAAAAATTATTTAGCTTCTCTAGATTGTCCTGAACATCAATGTAATCGATCATGTTATCCGCAAGATAATCGAATCTTTCCAGATGATTTTGTGATAAAGTTGCCGTCATTAAAACAAGCGAGCATCCTGCTTCATACAAAGCTTTAACCAAACTGCAAAAGTTAGTAAACGAAATATCATCATAGGTATGAGCTTCATCAAAACAAATCAGTGTATTACCATGATAAATTCGATAGGGAAAGATGAATGATTTTTGCTTATCACCATAGCCAAAGTATCGATATATAAATTTATCAATCGTTGTTAAAATAATATCTCCTTTGTATAAATGTCTTCGAGAATTATTGCTAGATTTAACTTCTCCATCTAGATAAACATATCGATTCATTTCGGTTCCTGTATCTATCACCAAAGACACTTCACGTCCTTTGTGTAGGAGTGAAAATTGTTTTAAATATTTATCGCATCTCTGTTTTTGATCTTCTAACAAACTTCGTGCAGGTAGGGGTATAATCAGGCGAGGTCTATCTTCTTTTGTAGATAGCATAGCTAAAAAGGGAATAATAATCGCTTCAAATTTTCCCGCTCCTGTAGGAGCTTTAAGTATAAAAGCTGGATGCTGGTTTTTAACCATCGTTTGAAACACTTCCTCCTGCATTGGATTAGGTTGAAAATTCGCTAATTCTTCATACCACCAAAAAATTGCATTTTCTGATTTTTCTGATGGGGAATAAGTGTTTGAATTATCAGGTTTGATAATGGCAGTAATTGCTCTATCTTCACTGATTGTATGTTCGTTTTTTTTCCACCACTCTTTAACAAGAGTATTCAATTTACTTCCTAATTCTTTATCTTTTCGGTTTTCGTGTAATTGTTGGAGTTGATTTTTATCCTCGTCTGACAAGTTATATGTCCACGAACGAAAATTTAAAGTGATAGTTGGTTCTTTAAAAGGATAGGGATCGAGATAAAAAACACGGTGGTTGCTATCTTCGGATGTACCTTTAGTTATTGTAAAATCCATAAATGTGCGAGATTTTGCCTGTTCGTCGTCTCCAATGACACGACAAGCTAATTCCGCTTCAATTTGATCGCACATTTCCAAAATATAAAGTTCTTTGGCGTATTGTAAGGGGTCTTTAGAGAAAATCTTCTGATATTCAGTATCTTTTTTTAATTGATAGGTATCCTTGATAATTTCCTTAGTTGAATAGTCATGATGTCCTCTCGCTAGAGCCTGCACCCAAAGATTTTGTGGGTTATCTACTTTAAATCGATGCCCTTTAAATGAATAAGTATATTTTGTAAACTCTCCCTGTTTATTAGTTTCAACGCGAATCTTGAAAGTTTGTGGTTTAGCTTTGTCGTGTAAATTGATTCCTTCAATAACTCGTTCTAGAGAAAAGTTGCCATCTTGCCATTTTCTGGCTAATTGTCTAACATTACCTACATGATTACCCAGGGGTTGAAAAAGAATTTTATCAGGAGCAATTGTAGGTTCGCCTGGAAAAAACACGCGGCCGAATTTGAAAAAAGGTTGAGGGTTAGATTTAGACATTAATTGATTCTCTTTGTAAAAGTTCCACAAGTGCTACAGGAATCTGAAGATTTCCATCCGTATAGAAATCTAAAGTGGGTAAAGGATGGGCTTTTTCGGGATAGTAAGCGGCAACAAAGGGGATAAAACCATTAATAGGAGATCGCTCTGTATCGAACAATCCCTTATCTTCATCTTGAGTCTGATCTGCTGACCATTCATGACGATAGAGATTATAAATATCACAACGATTGATACAAGGATTTCGCTGTATTAAAGCTTCCATTGGAACAACAGTTGACGGGTGAGCGGAAAGAATCTTTCTTTGGAGTCGTATAGATTCAGATACCTCGTCAATCACCGCAAATCCTTCCTTACCAATTTTACATCCGACTCCTTGTAGGTTAGAAAATGCCTCTAGACTGGACTTAGATTCGCTTACAACATAGCCGATTAACTCCTCAGCGATAAAATATTCCCAAGTGTGTAACTGAAAGTTTTCTCGATCGCCATCAATGTATAGTCTAGAAAAAACATCATGGTTAAACGATCGAGTTCCTTTGCGATGAGTACGATGGACTCCAGACCATTTATCTAGGACTGGATAGGCTCCTAACGCTATATACTGACGAGGTAGGGTGAAATAAGGCGGATTTTCCTTGTTAATGCTGGTTTCAGGGATATCTAATCCCTCGCTTAACATTACTATCCGTCGGAGAAACCCAGAAAAAGTAGTCGGTGGGACGAAGGGATAAGTGGCGATATTGAGAATCGATCCAGGCAGTATGCGAAATGTCATCGCCGCCGTTGGGATAATCTTAAAGGTCAGGCAATACATGATTTATGCTTGTAAAACTGTATCGACGAATATTGCGGAGTATTCTTGCAATTTGGCTAACGCTTCATTGCCTATCCAGCGATCGAAGTGCGCTTCTTGAATATGATTAGTGAAATTAGTTTCAGGATACAGTGCCAAATAAAGGAAATCATTGATCGCCTTTTGCGGGTCGGTTTCCGAGGGAGAAACGATTGGACGCTTCCCTCTAGGAGATAAATATCTATCCAAAACCAGAAGCGGGGTACGATCGTCCGTTTCCGCGATAGCAATTCCTTTCGGATTTCCTGAACCTATGCGAGGTAATGAATCTAAGAAAGCATAAGCCACAGCTGAAAAGTCTTGATCGGTGATACTCAGAGCGTGGTTATAAACGGGATAGAGAATGCCGGGTTGATTGTATTCTCGTCTAAAAGGTGTGGGAGTTTCATCATTTCGATTGACCAATAAAGCGGGGTGCATTGCTCGTTGTTTTTCGACCGGGTAAATCTCTTGTATGGCAACACCTCCACCATGAGTTACCCGACCGATTAAAGTCCGTTTTCCTGGATCGAGTGCGCCAAATGTAGCACAAATCGGACAAGTGGGTTCAGCACAGGTTTTGGGAATTCCGCAGTTTTGTTTATCTCCTAGCAGTTCTCCACTTTTCACAGGAGACCATAGTAAACAACGTCGTTCAACTCCTCGCCGTTTGGTCGGAGAAATATAACATTTTTCAATTTCTTTACCATCTTTTGTACTCAGTTTAACGATTTCAACTAAGTTAACATTAACCTGTACTTCATGTCCTAGGTAAAGCTCTTGAGAGCCTTCGAGAATGGCATAAATATCAAAATGCAATCTAGGTTTATTAGCATCAGTCTTAGGTAGTCCAGTCGTCACTTTAGATTCGGTAGCCATCGTTATTTATCTCCTTTAGATGAAAGTTTACGAACCAATTCAGGAAACCGCGTATAAAGAGAAAGTTTGAGATTATAAGTTAAATTCTTCCACTCTTTTTCTTGTGCATAATTACCTACTTGATCAGGATTAGCAAAATAGGCATAAGATTTGGTGATGTCGTCAGCATAAAAAACAAGCCATTTTTTACCCGAATTATCAACTTCTTCTCTATTAGTGATTTCTAGCTTATTTTCTAGCATTTTTTTTGCTTGTTCGTAGATAAAGTAATTATCAGGATTGTGATATAGCCTTGCTTGAACACTAATTTTCTTTTCATCTCCTAATGTCGCATAATAACTAAAAGCAACAGGATCATCTACTTTTTCTATTAATTTACTTACCTCACGTTCTGCATCTTCTGGCTTCATTAATTTTTTAGCAGTACTTTCTAAAGATTGGGCAAAAGCGTAAGTTAATCCTGTCAATGCGGCCACGTCTTCATATAATTTTGCCCGTTTCCAAAGTGAATCGATAGTCATAGTTTCTCCTTGAATATCTTGGATGATGGTTTGCAAATATTGTTCCCTAACTCGTTCCAATAATAAACGGTCAGAAATACTGGAAGCTTTAAGTAATGTATAGTCTGCTAAGTAGGGTGAATCTTGTTGTACATAACGAATCGCATCTCCTAGTTTAAGGTTAATATCTTTCCCACTGACGATAATTGATTGATCATAACCTTCTATCAAACCTTTAATAAATATTAATTGACGGCTTACTAAAACTTTTTCTGTTCTTTGAAGCTGAAGAACAAATTTAAAATCTTTAATAACCTCTAAGGGAAAAATCGAGGCAACTTTTGCTAAAGCATATTGAAACTGTCCTAGTTTTTTTGAAGCGGTATCTCCTGTGATTGTTTTTTCAGAAGTTAGGGCAATGTAACAACCCGAAGATAAATGTACTTCTTTATTGGTTAGCATTCGCAAGTAGTCTTTGATTTTAACTTTCGTTACACCTCTATCATCTTGAGATTCAAGTCGTAAGATAATACTATCATCCGTTACTTTTAAGGGGGAGGCAAACGATAATACAGAACAAGAAGAGCAAATGAAAGGTCTATCTTCACTAGAGGATGATTGACGACGTTGAGACGGTCGCTCGAACATAAATCTAGCTACTCTCCATCGCACAGTTTTAGCATCTAAAGTTACTCCGCAAGAGTAACAAAAATCTTTACCATCGTCTCCCGCTGTCCTTGCTGCTAAAATTTTTGGGTTAATCGTTAAAAGCGGTTCTGGAATGGTTTCGAGTTTTGGATTTTCTAACAAACGATACATCTCTAATATACATTGAGTGAAAATATCGCCACGAGTCGAGTTAATTTGTTCTGTGGCAGTTTTGTTAAAAGATTTAGCGATCGCCTGAATTGGCTTCAATAGATCTGTTTGTTTTTGTTTTTCTATAAACTCAAACGGATTTCCGTCTGATTCTTCTAGAAATCTCTGCTTCTCCTCGATCGAATCTTCCTGAAAAATAATTTGTGACTCTATTTTATCCTTTTGCTTCTGTAATTTGCTAACTTGAGCTTTTGACAAACCAGTTTTTCCTAACTGCTCATCAAGGTTTCTTCTTTCATGATAAATAGCTCGTTGCTCATCTAATAATTTAGACAAAACTTTCTGAAAATAATCTCTATATTTATTAAACTCTTTAGCTTGCATTTCCTGCTTGCTTTTTAGCTTCTTTTCAGTGGACTCTAAATCTTTCGAGTTAAGTTCTTCGGATTTAATTTGCTCAATAAGTTGAACGATCTCAGTCTCACGCTTCTCTTGGCGATCCTTTACTTGCTCGAAAATAGCTAAATAAAAAGCCGCTAACACCTTGGCTTGATCTCTGGTAATTATCGGAATTTCTAGGGTGCTAAAACCTCGTCCCGCTAAGGGAACACTTTTTAGCATTGTGATAAAAGTTTGCATTAATCCTGATAGCTGATATTGAAAATCACCATAGATAGAAAAAATAACTTTCGTGATAAATTCTATCCAAAGCTCCTCTATATTATGTGATTGTTGAGTTTGTGGAATAAAAATCTGCACATGGTAATTACTTTCATGCAGGGAAACAATCTGATATTTTTTTTGCAAAAACTCTAAAAACCGATCAATCGTGCTTTCATGAGTTAATTTTGCTTGTAGCTCTCCCGGTGACGGTGATTTGTACACAAGCTGTATTTCACCTATCTCTCGTTCTCGATAAAAAACTTGATTCCCTTGAAACGTGGGTTTAATGAACTCGCTTTCTTTTTGAGGTTGAGAAAGTCGTAACTGTCTAACCAATTTAGGACAATCAAAAGTTTTGGCGATCGCTATCGCTCTTGGATCGTCAGCTAAAGCGGAAATCAATGTCGAGTCGGTTTGAGCGATCGCATTTGCGGTCAAAGCACTCAATAAGATAGTAATTTCAAGTTCGCTAATTTCTTCCGAAGTCGTAACCGCTTTTGTATCTTGCTCTGGAGAAACATTCTCGAAAAGTGAAAGTTGTTTAATCGACATAGTGCTGTCCTTCCTTGATTTCTTGTCTTGAGGGAGTAGGCTGAAAAGTGCCTACTTCCGCTCTCTAGAGGCGTTATTGCCAGGATTCTAGGTTAAATCAGCGAAAATTCTGACTTCGCCTTCAGAATCCAAGACTGGAGACTGCCTCAGTTCTTTGATTTGGCACTGAAGAAGCTCGATTTGGTCTTGAATAATTTCGATTTGCTGGTGAATATCGTCAACATTAGGCATTACTGACCTCCCTTGTATTTTTATTGACGTGGGTATCCATCTGGGGTCAGCTTTGCTATAATGCAAGTACAGAAATTTTTGTATAGATAGCCGACCCCAAAACGGCTTCTTTTAATATAGATCACTGTTCACGTCGTTACAAGTGCGAGGCTAAAAAAGCCAATTATTCTCTTAAGCATATCATGGTAAGATAATCGATCACTGAACCCCTGATACTAAGAGGGATTGAAACGTCACGAGTGGTGAGGCTACTGTTTAGCCTTTTCATCGAATCCCTATTAGGGATTGAAGCCAGACAGGGCAATATGCGATCTTTGTCTATGAGGTTGTCCATGCTACTCTGTCTTTTTTTGTTCACTCCAAATATCTGCCGTTTTAGATCGCCCGAACTCCCCACAACGATGTGGCGGTGACACCATATCGTCAGTGGTATATCCTCCTCATTTCCTCTTACCATAGCTTTTTGAGATCATTTATCATTACAATATAGGCATCGTAGCACAAATATTCTAAAACTACAAGTACATTTTCAGGTGAACCGCAAAAAAGAAACAATTACACTGTCAATCCCTCCCGGCACGAAGGAGAAGCTAGAGGCGATCGCCCGACACTTTAACATCTTTTGGGGGAAAAGTCCTAGTCCGTCAGGTCTAATCGCCGCCATCGCCGAAGGAGAACTGGAGATCGGTGAATCTTTTACCCTCTCGACGAAGCAGGTCGAAGCGATTAAGGAAGCGATCAACCGTCTGGTGCGATCGGGTCACATCAAACAGGCCCAGACTCTTTCTAATTTTCTTTTAGAAAAGGGAAATCTCTCCCCTCAAGAGCGTCGGGAGATTTCCGAACAGGTGAGTCAGTACGATCGCGATTGGCGGCTCGCGGTGGAGAGCTATATCCATGACAGGCAAGCTTTTCGGGTAATGTACAAAGATTCTCAGGGACAGACCCTAGAATTTACTGTTCGCTCTGCCGAGATCATGTTTCGGGAAAAAGAATTCTATCTGGATATCTGGTGTGAGGAAACTGAGGGACTGTCAGAAGAAGATAAAAGAGACTTTCCCGAACTTGTTCACAATCGCTGTCTTAAATTCTCTCGTATTCAAAGCCTGATCCCGATCGAAGAACCATGGCGAGACAGTCTCGATTTTATAAAAGTACAATTACAATTAGAAAAAGACCTCGTGAAGGCTTATGAAAGGAAGGCAAGGGATATCGACGACCGAGAGGTAAACGGAAAAAGGATTATAACCCGTAAAGTCTCTAGTCATTTTTGGTTAATTCGGGAGATTTTACCCTATGGAGATCGCTGTATTGTACTTACACCAGAGCCATTACGCAACCGGATCAAACAAATGTTATTAAATCTTCATCAACAATACGAATCGGGGTAAAATGTGCGATCACTGGTCACAAGAATCGGTTATATAGCGGTATGCACTTGCATGAGGTACAATAGAAGAGGACAATAAATTATAGACCTAGGCAGGAGCCACGACCCGATGAAGCCCTATTCTTTAGACTTGCGACAAAAGATCATCGAGACCTACGAGGAGAATAACCTCTCACAACGTGAGTTAGCCAAAAGATTTAGAGTAACTTTAAGCTTTATCCAGAAACTAATCAAGCAGTGGCGTGAAACAGGAAATCTAAATCCCCGACCGCATGGTGGAGGACAAAAACTCAAGCTTAAGAGCGACGAAATTATCTTGCTGGGCGATTTAGTCCAAGAAAAGAAAGATGCCACCTTAGACGAGTTAAGAAAACAAATTGAGGAAAAAACACAGACGGTGGTGAGTAACTCAACAATCAGTAGAATTTTAAAACGGCTAAATTTAACTCAAAAAAAAAAGCTTACACGCTAGGGAAAGAGACACGGAAAGAGTGCAAAAATTAAGAGAAGAATATTGGGAGAAAATCCGAGATGTTAGAGCGGAAGATTTGGTTTTCGTTGACGAGTCTGGCTCTAATCTAGGGATGACAAGACTTTATGGCAGGGCTGAAAAAGGTCAGAGAGTGTATGATTCAGTTCCGTTAAACCGAGGAAAAAACGTCACGATAATTGGAGCGATAGCGCTCAAAGGCTTGCTGGCTTTTATCAATGTATTTGGAGCCGCAAATGGTTTAATATTTGAAGCATTTATTGCTACATTATTAGTTCCAAACTTGTGGAAAGGAGCTTGTGTATTAATGGATAATGCTTCGATTCATCAAAAAGAAACCCTCGAACCAATTCTTCAAGAAGTCGGTGCTAGACTGAAGTTTTTACCTCCCTATTCTCCCGATTTTTCTCCCATTGAAAACTGTTGGTCGAAAGTGAAAATACTGATTCGTTCTATGTCACCTCGTACCTATGCTGATCTAGAAAAAGCGATCGTTCAAGCCTTTAGTCAGATTACATTGCGAGACATCCATCACTGGTTTACCCATTGTTGCTATTGCGATACCCCTTTTAAAGAGCCTACCTAGTCATCCATGCTGTACCTCATTCAACTGAAACCCGCTATATCTCGACAAAATACTCTAGAACAAGGATGATGGTATGTGATATAATTTGCTCTTGCTTTCAACTACATATTTAAGTAATTTTGTCAAGAAAATGAGCGAATTAAAATCCCAAATCACAGCTATTGATAATCAACTTTCCAAACGTCCGATCGCTCTCGATCCCGCAGGATATTTTATTATTTATCTAGACCGAGAAGCAGGGTTAATCTGTGCCAAACATTACAGCAATATTATCAACGAAAAAGGTTTAGCCGTCGATCCAGAAACGGGAAAAGTTATCGGTGTTAGGCAAAAACTTGATCGTAATCCTGAGACTATTTACACCGCCAGAACTGCCAAAGAATTAGCCGTCAAAGTGATCGAAGAAACCCAACCTTGTCCGATTACTATGTTCGATCATGCTGCTTATTTAGGTCGAGAATTTACCCGCGCTGAATACGCTTTAATCACCGGGGAAGAATATATTCAGGATTAAAGATTGGGCTTTTCAGTGTTGCCAAAGGCACGGCGTAGCCGTCCAGTAAACAGTAATACTAAATCCGTTGAGTATAGGCTACATATCAGGACAGGCAAAAGGCAATAGGCAATAGGCAAAAGGAGCAATAGATAATCAGTTTTTAATAACCAGATTTAGTATAAACAGTGAACAGTAATCAGTAATCAGGGATAAAGATGAAGATAAATAAATAAATAACTTAAAACTTACATCTGATAACTTAAAACTTACATCTGATAACTGATAACTGATAACTGATAACTGTTAAACCGTGCCTTTAAATAAACCTTGGGGACGGAATAATAACAGCAAGATCATAATTAATAAAGCCACGGCTAATTTATAATCAGAACCAATTAAGGGGACACTAATTTCTTGGGCAACACCAATAATTAAAGCACCAGCAATCGCTCCGTAGGGATTACCAATACCACCTAAAATCACGGACGCAAACATGGGTAAGATTAAAAACCAGCCCATATTGGGACGTACTCCCCCGGTAATTAATCCGAACATCCCTCCGGCTAAAGCAGTTAAAACTCCCGTGATTATCCATGTCCAGAAAACAACCCATTCGACGTTAATTCCGGTTACTCTAGCTAAATCGGTGCTGTCAGCTACGGCACGCATCGCCTTACCGATTTTGGTTTTTTGTAATAACAAATGGAGGGCAATAATAACTATAATTGCCAAACCAATGACTAACAAACGATCAAAAGCTACTTTAATCCCCAAAATTTCTGTAGCGGGCATCACAGGCAGATCGTAGCGTTGATTACTGCCGCCCCAAATCATTAAAATACCATTGCGAAGAAATAAAGCCAAACCGATCGAAATAATAATTAAAGTGGTAGAATCAGCCCGTCGATCGCGCATAGGTTTCCACAATAATCTCTCGGCAACGAGCATAGCAATAGCTGTCACTGCTGCCCCCACCAGCATCGCTAACCAGAGATTAATCCCTTGAGCATTTACCACCCAAGTTATGTAAGCACCCAAAGTCATAAAATCGCCGTGGGCAAAATTAGACAGACGCAAAATGCCACAGGTAAGGGTTAACCCGACGGCAGCCAGAGCAATAATACTGCCGACGGCTAAACCATTGAATAAAAGTTGCGGTGTATCCATCAAACCTCTTGTATAAATCAGAAATTGTCCTTAGAAATAGGAGTCAGGAGAGAGAAAATTAATTAACTTTTGTCTTTTACTTTATTTAACTGAAAGCTGAGGGCCTGTGGCTTAAATATTTTTGTTTAGACCAAATTGCATGGCAGTATAAGCCTAGACAGCCATTATAAAGGTTTGTGTGCCAGCAATTTCTCGCGGCCGGTGAAAAGCTGACGGCTGATGACTTACTGCTATAAAATCAAGAATGCCCACTGATGGAATTTTCCGCCAATGAAGACTATCTTTCGACTAGCGATCGCTTTTTTTGTCCTACTATTTATCCTATCTCCTGTCAATGCCTTAGCTGCCAGTTCTGCTGCTGTCACAGGAGCTAATGCCAGTTATGAAAACCAGAATCTGACAGGAAAGGATTTTTCGGGACAAAATTTGCAATCTGCCCAATTTACTAACGTTAATCTGCAAGATTCTAACTTTAGCTCTGCCGATTTGCGCGGGGCGGTGTTTAACGGAGCCTCTATCATCGAAGGCAACTTTCATGGAGCGGACTTAACCAATGGATTAGCCTATCTGAGTACCTTTAAAAATTCCGATTTAAGCGATGCCATTTTTGCCGAGGCAATTATGCTGCGTACCATTTTCGAGGGAGTCAATATCAACGGTGCTGATTTTAGTTTTGCCGTGCTTGACGCTCAACAAATCAAAAATCTCTGTGAAAGAGCCGAGGGTGTCAACTCAAAAACCGGCATCTCTACCCCGGAATCTTTAGGATGTGATCAATGATGCACACAAGGGTTGGTGTTATTGGTGGTGGACAATTAGCATGGATGATGGCACAGGAAGCCAAGAAATTAGGCATTTCTCTAATTGTACAAACACCACACCCCGACGATCCCGCCGTTGCTTTAGCTGACGGGGTTGTCTTCGCAGAAATAGCTGACGTGGAAGGCACAAAAAAACTAGCTCAACATTGTGATCTGATCACTTTTGAAAATGAGTTTGTTAATTTAGATGCCCTAGAAGAATTAGAGGCCACAGGAGTTAAATTCTATCCTAGTTTGGCAAATCTGCGCCCCCTATTGGATAAATACGAGCAAAGATGTTATTTACGCTCCCTAGGGTTGCCTGTGCCTGATTTTTGGGCGATAGATAATTTATCCCAACTAGAAAATTATCCTTTTCCGCTAGTGCTGAAAGCGCGACGACACGGTTATGATGGTCAAGGAACCTTTATTATCCGCACTCCTGAAGAATTAAACGCCAAAAAGCCGCAATTAGAGCGTCTTGACTTGATGTTAGAAGCTTATATTCCCTACGAGCGCGAATTAGCCATCGTTGCCGCTAGGGGATTAACCGGGGAAATCGTCACCTATCCCGTGGTGGAAACCTATCAAGAGGAGCAAGTCTGTCGCTGGGTGATTGCTCCCGCCGCTCTTAACCAATCTTTACAGGCTCAAACCGAATCTATCGCCCATCATCTGTTAAGTAGTTTGTCGGCGGTGGGTGTTTTCGGAATCGAATTATTTGTCACTCCGCAGGGAGAGGTATTGATTAATGAAATCGCTCCCCGTACCCATAATTCGGGTCATTACAGCCTCTCTGCCTGTCTTACCTCCCAATTTGCCCTACAACTGCAAGCAGTGGCTAATTTGCCCCTCGGAGCCACGGACTTAAAATCTGCTGGGGCAGTTATGGTTAATTTATTGGGTTTTGAGGATAGTGACGGCGATTATGGGGAAAAAAGAGCAGTTTTAGCGGCAATTCCAGACGCTCACGTTTTTTGGTACGGTAAAAAATCCCGTCCCGGTCGAAAATTAGGCCATGTCACCCTCTTAAGGGATACAAGCGATCGCTCTGAGTTATTGGCCCTAGCAAAGCAGATAGAAAAGCTTTGGTATGGTTGTTAGGGAATTATGAATTATGAATTATGAATTATGAATTGGGGAGTGGGGAGTATTTTCAGTAAACAGTAAACAGTAAACAGTGAACTGATAACTGATAACTGATAACTGATAACTGATAACTGATTCAGTAAACCCTAATTAAAAGACCTTTTTGATTGCCTCGGCCAGTTTTTGACTAATTAACTCGTTACCGTCTCGACTAAGATGAATATTATCGCGATAGAGGGAATCAGGAGTAGGATGAGCTTGAAAAATGGGCAGAAAATCTAGATAAAAAATCTGCTGGTTGCTGGTGAAATCCGCTAGTCTTTGACGGGCCTTTAATTCATAATCTCGCCCCTGTTTTTGAGCTTCGCGAATGAGGGGGGTAATAGCGATAATTAAACGGGCTTGATGAGCCTGAGCAAGGGCTTGAATTTGAGCCAGAGCGGTTAAATTATTGCCCACTCGATCGCCCCCTTCTCGCACCGGTGGCAAGGGAGGATAACGCTTAAAATATCGATCGTACAACTCGATTAAAGCTAAAGCCGGCCGGCGAGCGGGATAATTAATTTCTCGTCCCACCACCGCCGAACTAGGAGCTAAAGCGAACAGATCATCGGTGTTCATTAATAACACGATCACCTGGGATTCAAAGGTGCCGAAACGTCTTAGATAGGCCGATTGATTGCGCGGTCCCCAAGAATTAGCCGAAGCATTGAGAACTTCCACCGAACCCGTCAGATTTTGGCCTAAATTTTTGGTGATTAAAGCAGCAATGGTCTCTTTTTGATCTGTCCACCAGGAGCCATTAGCGATCGAATCACCGATTAACATTATTCTCGTCGTCTCCGGGGGCCGTTGGGGTGTAATCGGATCGCTCCGCATCGAATACTGATTAACGGCGATAAAATTGGAAAACCGGCGCGTTTGTTGATTAGGAGCCAAAAGATAGCCAATTTCGGCATCAGCTTTGTAAATAAGCGGATTACCGAACCCGAAGACAATTCTTAAAATAGCCTCAAGGAGAAGGCCAAGGGCGAAAAGAACGCCTAGAATGATTAAAGACAGCCGAATGATACCAATTTCTAATAACACGGATAGATGAGAGTTCGCTAATTTTTGACATCCTCACCGCCGTAAACGGACGGTGATTCCCAAACCTCACGATTTGAGTTTCTGCTTCTTTCCCGAAGGATTTTTCGCACCTGCCTTAACAGATTTACTCTGTTCTGGTCATCAGGTCGCTCTACAGACTGACACCGCAAGCCCTGCGGCCAAAATATTTTTACTGGCGTTAATATCTCGGTCATGGTGAGTCCCACAGTCTGGACAGTCCCATTCTCGAATATTTAACGGCATTTTTTCAGCAATATACCCGCAATTACTACACCTTTTAGAGCTAGGAAACCATCTATCTATTTCGATGTAATTTCTCCCATACCAACGGCATTTATAGGCTAATTGTCGGGTAATTTCTCCCCAACTAACGTCAGATATTGCCTGAGATAATTTAGGGTTTTTGACCATATTCTTGACGGCTAAATTCTCAACCACAATCGTTTGATTTTCACGAACTAATTGAGTGGTTAGCTTATGTAAATGGTCTTTTCTGTTATCAGTAATTTGAGCGTGAATCTTGGCTACTTTGATTCTTGCCTTTTCCCGATTTTTTGACCCTTTCTGTTTTCGAGAAAGATTTTTCTATGCTCTTCGCAACCTCTGATAATGTTTCTTAAAATGCTTAGAATTAGATACTTTATCGCCGTCGCTGGTAATCACAATGCTACTAATTCCTAAGTCAATTCCAATGGCTTTATCTGTTACTGGTAATGGCTTAATTGTTGGGTCATCAAATCTTATTGAGATATGCCAACGTCCAGAAGGATGTAATCTGACTGTTACTGTGCTTGGTTCACATCCGTCTGGTATTTGTCTTGACCATCGAATAGGTAAAGGTTCTGTGCATTTAGCTAAATAGATTTGTCTGTCTTTAAATTTAAAAGCAGATTTGGTAAATTCGGCACTTCCTCCCTGATGTTTTTTCTTAAAGTTAGGATACTTAGTACGACCAGAAAAGAAATTGTTAAAAGCTGTTTGTAGGTGTCTTAACCCTTGTTGTAAAGGTACACAGCTAACTTCGTTTAAAAAGTCTAATTCTTCTTGTTTTTTCCAATCGGTCAACATTGAAGAAGTTTGAGCATAGCCTACTCTTTCTTGCTTTTCGTACCAAGCTTGTGTTCGTTCGTGGAGAGCTTTATTGTAAACCAATCTTACACATCCCAAAGTGCGCCGCAATAGCGACTCTTGTTCGGGTGTTGGGTAAAATCGGTAAGAATAGGCTTTTTCCATGTCTTATATTTTAGCATATATTTCGTAAATGTGCTAATATTTAACAGCAAAGCCGCCGTAAAACGGCGGGGTTTCAGACCCAAATTTTCGATGAAAAGGAGTTAAGGGCAATGTCAGACTTAAATCGTGGCATTATGAAATTCGAGGGAGCCGATAAACCGGCAGTAGTGGCGATATCGTCGATTATCGTCATCGGTAGTATTATTGCTCTGATCCTTTGGGCAATGAAAGTCGCCTACATCTAGTTAGGGTTTGCGGCAAAAAGTTTCTCGTGGGGGCAGGGTGTAGGGTGTAGGGTGTAGGGTGTAGGGTTTTACCCATTTTCATCTGGTAAATTACCTAATTTTCAGGGAAAAAGTCCCTAAAATTTCCCCCCGATCCCTCCAATGGCGGGTACTTTTTGATTTCCCAAAAGTCTAAAAGTCTTACCCAACAAGGTTTAGATTTATTCAGCAACATCTAGTTAACTAGATTATTTCGCTCACTTTTGGCATCACTCAGTTTAAGTTTCTTGCCATCACGATCTCACCTCTTGTCCCCTTGAGCCTGTAGGATAGGGTCAAGGGAGAAATTGCTAGTTCCCTCTATTGCGCTTGCTAGTCACACTCGACTCGAAACAGATCATCGATGAGCAGATCAACTTCTGTTTTAACAGAACTGTTGCAGTTACTCCCCCAATGGCGATCGCAGATGTACTTCAAAGTATCCCTGACCGCGCTATCCCACGCCATGGAGGATCAGGTTTTAGCGGAAGACGATCAACCATTAGTGATTGCCAGTTTTCAGCGTGAGCGCTTTTATCGTCAAGAGGCCCATCGCTATCGACGCATTGCCCACAAAAGCGGGCAAGTTTATGTTTTGTCCGCCCCAGAAACCGATTTTAAGCATAGTTCCGACATTTACGAGACGATCGCTTTTCAACCGGAGGACAGTTTAGCCCAAGAATGGCATCTAGTGGTTATCGGTCACCATTATGCTAGTTGTTTGATCTGTCGGGAACGAACCCATCTGGTAGCCGAAGGGGAAAATAGGGCAGCTATGGATAATAATCGCCGTTTTGAGGGGATTTGGACGAGCGATCGCCATGTAAGTCAACAGGCGGCCCAAATTCTTTTAAATCATATTCTCGATTATCGTCCTGAACTGGCGGAGAAAATTAGGCGCGCTCAAGAAGAATACCTGATCTGTGAACTGACGGACAGGGACCATCAAGAGGAACCAGATCCCTTTGTCCAGCGATTGGTCACTTATTTGCAAGCGGGACAGTATAAACTGCTGAAAGCCAATCGTTCCCTAGCATCGAAAGAACACAAGGAAAGACTGATCAACTCGGTGACAGCGGCGATCCGTCGTTCCCTCGATCCGGAAGATATCCTCCAGGTGGCAGTGCGGAAATTGGGCGAGGGATTAGGGGTCTGTCGCTGCGTGGTCTATCGTTGTAAGGAAGCCGACATTAACGCCACCATCGAACACGAATTTTTAAACTCCGGCATTAGTTCCATCAAAGGACAAAAATGGCCCCTGAAAAATAATCCTCTTTTTCAGGAAGTGCTGGAATTGAGAGAATCCCTGAAAATCGAAGACGCTATTCACGATCCCCGTCTCCCCGGCGATTCCATTCAAAATCTCGTGCGGGAATGTTCCATCTATTCCTGGTTATTAGTGCCGATTTTTTACCAAAGTCGTCTCTTGGGAATGTTGGAACTGCATCACTGTGGACCCGATACCACCACTTGGAAAAGCGAGGATGTCGCCCTTGTGGATGCGGTGGCCACTCAAATCGGAGTCGCCCTCATTCAAGCAGAAGCCTACGCTAATTTACAGGATTTAAACGAACAATTAGCCGCCCTCGATCGCACTCGTTCTAATTTAGTCGCCATTACCGGCCACGAATTACGCACCCCCCTCTCCACCATTCAAGTCTGTCTAGAAAGTTTGGCCTCGGAACCGGATATGCCCGCGGAAATGCGCCAAATTATGCTTGATACTGCCCTGAAAGATGCGGAACGAATGCGTAAATTAATCCAAGATTTTTTAACTCTTTCTCGCTTAGAAAGTGGCCGGGTTAATTGGAATCCCGAAGCTTTATCCCTATCGGAATGTGTGGAATTAGCCATCAGTCACGTTCACTCCTGCAATCTCGACAACGAAAACCCACAAATTATCAATCTTGTCCCCCCTAATCTGCCCTTTGTTTTAGCCGATGGCGAGTGGTTGGTGGAATTACTCTCCAAACTTCTCGATAATGCCTGTAAGTTTACCGGACGGGAGGGAAATGTCTCGATCGAAGTCGCTTCGGGAAAACCAAAAACTCTAGAAGTAACCATTTCTGACACTGGACGCGGCATCGAACCCAATCTTTTAGAACAGGTTTTTGATCGCTTTTACCAAGAGGAGGGGGCCCTGCGACGCAGTGCCGGGGGAACCGGTTTAGGACTGGCTATCTGTCGTCAGATCGTTAATGGTTGGGGCGGCGAAATTTGGGCAGAATCGAGGGGCAAAAATAACGGCAGTCAGTTTCATTTTACTATTCCAATATTTAAAGATAAAACTAACGATAATCCCCCAAATACCGCTCCGAAAAAATCCTCCCGTCGTCCTGCTAGTAAACGTAAATAGCGGCCAGTTGCCCGTTTAGTTTTGGCTCTTTACTCGTGATACTAAATCCAGTTATTAAAAACTGATTATGTATTCCCCCTTTTGCCTCTTGCCTCTTGCCTTTTGCCTATCCTGATATGTAGCATATACTTAACGGATTTAGTATGACTTCCTATGCCTTTTCTTCATCAAAAACTAAATAAAAAAGCATTAAAAAAGAAGCATCAAATACCCAAGATATATAATAAACTTAAAAGAGTAATCAATTAGTCGTTTTTAGGTGAAAAAATTATGGGACGCGCCAAGAGAGTGGTTTTAGCTTATTCCGGAGGAGTCGATACTTCCGTTTGTATTCCCTATCTCAAACAGGAATGGGGAGTGGAAGAAGTGATTACCCTAGCCGCCGATTTAGGACAGGGAGACGAATTAGGCCCGATTCAAGAAAAGGCCCTGCGCTGCGGAGCGATCGAATCCTTAGTAGTCAATGCTCAGGAAGAATTCGTCAAAGAATACGCTTTTCCCTCAATTCAAGCTAATGCTCTCTACGAAAATCGTTATCCCCTTTCTACCGCCCTGGCTCGTCCTTTAATCGCTAAATTATTAGTAGAGGCCGCCGAGAAATACGGGGCCGATGCCGTCGCTCACGGCTGCACCGGCAAAGGTAACGATCAAGTGCGTTTTGATGTGGGCATTATGGCCCTCAATCCTAGTTTAAAAGTTCTCGCTCCCGCCAGGGAATGGGGCATGAGCCGGGAAGAAACCATCGCCTACGGGGAAAAATTCGGGATCGAGTCCCCCGTGAAAAAATCCTCGCCTTTTAGTATCGATCGTAACCTGTTGGGCCGCAGTATTGAAGCCGGTCCTTTGGAAGATCCGATGACGGAACCCCCGGAAGAAATCTATCTCATGACCAAAGCGATCGCCGATACTCCCAACGAGCCGGAATACGTCGATATTGGTTTTAATCAGGGAATTCCCGTCAGTTTAAACGGAGAAAATCTCGATTCTGTCACGCTCATTAGTCAATTAAATGACCTAGTGGGTAAACACGGTGTTGGTCGGTTAGATATGATCGAAAACCGGGTAGTGGGAATTAAATCGCGAGAAATTTACGAGGCCCCAGCTTTATTAGTTTTAATTGATGCTCACCGGGACTTAGAAAGTTTGACTTTAACTGGAGATGTTACCCAATATAAACGGGGAATTGAAGAGACCTACGGACAGTTAATTTATAAAGGATTGTGGTACAGTCCCTTAAAGGAAGCGATCGATGCTTTTATCCTCAAAACCCAAGAACAGGTAACGGGATCGGTGCGAGTCAAACTGTTTAAAGGTAACGCTAAAGTGGTCGGTCGTCAGTCAGTCAATTCCATCTATTCTCCCGATTTAGCTACCTACGGGGCCGAGGATCAATTTGATCATAAAGCTGCCGAAGGTTTCATCTATGTTTGGGGATTACCCAGCAAAGTTTGGGCTGAAAAAACTAGAGGGAAGTAATCAACAATTCTCCCCTAAGTAAGTGGTTTTTAATTCAGATCCTCCCAAGGTAGGGTTAATTCATGAATTAACCCTACTATGACTGGACCAGGGGGGAATCAACAAATAACTGATTTAAATTTGATCACCGATTTTATCAGACTTAGGATTGTTAATAAAATTAAATATAACTAATGAAATTACTTTTTTAGAACCATGCCAGCAAAAGATATTTACCATGAAGCCGTGAAAAATGCCTTAATTAAAGACGGTTGGAGTATTTTAGCTGATCCTGATAAAATTAAATATAAAGATGTTGAATTTTTGCTGATTTAGCAGCAGAAAAACCTTTGGCTGCTGAAAGAAATGGACGTAAAATTGTTGTGGAAATCAAAAGCTTTTTAAGTCCCTCACCTATGAGATATTTTGAAATAGCTTTAGGACAATATATTTTATATCGAAATTTAATCAGTCTTACCGAACCAGAATATCAAATTTATCTAGCCATTAAAGACAGCATTTATGAAAATTTTTTCCAACGAGAATCAATTCAGGATATTGTGAAAATAAATCAATTACTTTTGCTGGTTGTTGAGATGGAAAAGGAGAAAATTTTACAATGGATAGACTAGAAAAATATCGCAATGCCATTAAAAAAGTATTAACAGAATATCACGAATGGGTTTCTGGTTCTGCTAATTTAGATCAAGAAAGTTGTCTGGTTTTTGACGAGATACATGATCAGTATTTTTGGCTTTTTATGGGTTGGGAAGGCAAGAAAAAAATCAGGAATATTCAAGTCCATATTAGGATTAAAAATGAGAAGATTTATATTGAGGAGGATTGGACAGAGGAAGGTATCGCTACGGAATTATTAAGGGAGGGTATTTCTAAAGAAGATATAGTTTTAGCTTTTTACGATCTGGAAACTCGTAAGTTAACTGGGTTTGCTGTGAGTTAAGTTCTCGGTAAATCTTGCCTCGAAATCTGAGGTTGATAAAAGAAGCTTAAAGGAGCTATTCTGTTACTTTTTAACCAGTTTATCCCTATGGGTAACAAAAATTTGAGGTATAATTATAATATCTCTATAAACCCGCATAAAAAAAGTTTATGGCTATTTCAATTACTTTAACTTTACCTGATGAGATTTTTAATCTAGCTCAATCCTTAGCCCATTCAATTAACCGTGATCTTAATGATATATTAGTAGAAGCGATAGCTTTTTCTATTAGTCCCAATTATCAAGGCGAAAAAATCTCATCCCTAAATTCATTATCAGATGAAGAAATTATCAAATTAACTCAATTACAAATGGCATCAGAACAGGATCAAAGATTAAGCGAGTTGCTCAATCAACAACAAGAGAGGGATTTATCAACCTTTGAAAATACGGAACTTTGGTCATTGATGCAAATTTATCAAATAAACTTGTTAAAGAAGGCACAAGGATTAAATGAAGCGGTTAAAAGAGGATTAATTTCACCCTTAGAAGCATGAATCCTGTCCCTATTCCCGACTATATTAAAGATAAAATTCGCCAACAAGCTAATACTAAATCTGGTTATTAAAAACTGATTATTTATTCCCCCTTTTGCATGAGGTTCTCTCCTTTATAAGTAGCCTATACTCAACGGATTTAGTATAATTGCTGATTGTCGGTATTCCTGCAAATGTAAGATGCACCAGGTCAATTTATTGCGGGGGAACCTAGGAGCGAAGGTGATCATTTCGGTCAAAGAAATAAGTATAGGTAGAACCTCGCTTATCTGCATTCCAAGGTAGAACCTTGCAACCAGTCAAAAATATTTATATAATCCAAAACTATCTTAAACATAAAAATCAATAAAAAATGATGATTAAATACCCCTTGACTTCCCCCCCCCCTTGTGATATTTTTTGCTGTGGGATATTGGCGCAAAACTAGCGTTAAATATGACCATAATTTTCTCCTATTACTGTCATCGAATCCATGAAAAAATTACTGACAATTTTAACCCCCTTGACTCTGATGGGGTTAGCTGGGGTTACTCCTGCTCAAGCGGCAATAGTAGCTGGTTGGAACGAATTTACTGCTTTTACGGCAACCTATCCCAAAGCGGCGGATAATGTAGGTGCGAATATAACCAGCACTGGGTTAGATACCGCCGGGATAAATCGGTTGGGTGGTCCTCCTTTCTTGTTGGGTAATACGAGTTCTGGCGGTTGGAATACAGGTAGCACTGTTAATACCAGCCAATACGTCGAATTTGCCGTACAACCCGGTGCAGGTTTTCAAGTCGATTTTACTAACTTGCAACTCAATGCGAAGCAGGATGAAACGCGGCTAGATTTGGTCTTGCGCTCTAGTGTTGATGGGTTCACCAGTAATTTAGGGACACAAGTTAGCCTAACAGATAGCTTTAATACCTACAGCTTTGATCTAAGCAGTTTAGCACCCCAAACCGGCCCGGTACAGTTCCGTCTCTATGGACTGAATGCTGACTCCTCCTTTATCTACTTCCATGGTGAAAACTCCGCTAATGTTACCGGGGGTGGGTTTGTGGCTCTTAATGGGGATATCACTGCTACTGGTGGCGGTGCTGTATCAACCCCGGAACCTAGTAGTATAGTTGGTTTAATTGCTGTTGGTGCCTTGGGTGCCGCTTCCCTTCGTCGTCGGGGATAAATTATCCTTGGCAGGGGCAACTACAGAGGGGTTGCCCCGATATCTTGATATAATCGGGAGTGATAGGTCAATTATCTTTTCTGAATAGGGGCAAATATGCAGATAAAAGACATGACTCCCCAAGAGTTACAAAGTTTAATCCGTAATACAGTAGATGATACTCTAGATGAATACTTTGGTGATCCGGATGAGGGAAAACAAGTTAAGGAATCTTTTAAAGAAAAGTTATTAGAAATCCAACAAAAAAGACTACAAGGAAGAGCGACTATTCCTGCAGCTGAGGTGGATAAAAGATATGGGATAGAACCTTAAATGAGCTATTCTGTTACTTTTGAACCAGAGTCGATAACTGATTTAGATTTGATCACAGATTTTATCAGACTGAGGATTCTTAATAAAATTAAATGGTTAGCTATCAACTTTGAACAGATAACTCCCCTACCTCTTACGAGAGAATGGTCAGGGTTTTACAAATTAAGAGTAGGAGATTATCGGGTTATTTATGAATTTGATCGAGAGAGTAGGATAATTATTATTGTTAGAGTAGGTCATAGAAGTGAAGTTTATGACTAAATACTTACTAAAATAATTGGGATCAGCAATAAGCTAAGACGCATTTTAAACGCCTATCCTTAGAATAGCGAGATTATTTTCTAGTAAAAATTGCCAAAGACAGCCCAATTATTGACAAAATTATGGCAGCATAAATCGAGCGGTAGCCCTGATTAATTACGGCACGGCATATAATAAAAAATGGTCTCCCTAAACCAGTTGCCAAAATCGCCGCCATGGACAGTCAATTACTCGATAAACTCGGACAATTACAAAACCTCTTACAAACCAGTGAAAAGGCTCTGATTGCCTATTCTGGGGGCGTGGATAGCACCCTAGTGGCAAAAGTGGCCTATGATCTGCTAGGGAGTCAAGCATTGGCAATTACGGCGGTTTCCCCTTCCCTACTGCCGGAAGAATTGGAAGAAGCGATCGCTCAGGCCGATTATATCGGTATTCCGCATGAATTGGTGGAAACCGAGGAAATGAATAACCCTAATTACACCAGTAATCCCGTTAATCGCTGTTATTTCTGCAAAAGTGAGCTACACGACACCCTTAAACCCCTCGCTCTCGCTCGTGGTTATTCCTACGTCATCGATGGCGTTAATGCTGATGATTTAAGGGATTATCGTCCCGGGATCCAAGCCGCTAGGGAGCGCGGCGCTCGTTCACCTTTGGCGGAAATTGCTATCACAAAAAGCGAAGTTCGTCAACTATCCCGTTACTTAAATTTACCTTGGTGGGATAAACCGGCGCAACCCTGTTTAAGTTCCCGTTTTCCCTACGGGGAGGAAATTAGCCTGGAGAAATTGCAAAGAGTCGGACGGGCGGAGATTTATCTGCGAAAATTAGGTTATCGTCAATTACGGGTGCGATCGAGCGGCGATACGGCACGGATTGAATTACCAGCAGCAGAAATCCCCGACTTTATTAATCGGACAAATTTAAGCGAATTAGTCGCTGATCTGCAAAAATTAGGCTTTATCTATGTCACCCTCGATCTAGAAGGTTATCAAAGCGGCAAGCTTAATCGAGTCCTCTAGGAGTGAGGTGATGGGAGATGGGGGTGGGGGGCTGACAGGTGTAGGTTTATTACAAAGAGGTGAGCAGTCACACACTCAGGGTGAGAAAATCAAGCTGGTGGTCTGTCAAGATGTTATTGACGGATACAATCTTTTTAATTTAATTCGGGCATCTTCAGTGGTAAATCGCCAATCTACAGGAGCAGAATTTTCATTTCTGCGTTTTTCCCCAGCTGCTACTTCTTCTGTTAAGATTTCCTTGTCTTCAATACGCCGATCAAGGCACTGTCGGCTTAAAACACTCAACTCAATTTCAGCCATATTTAACCAACTTCCATGTTTAGGAGTATAATGAAACTCCAATTTATCCAGAATGCGTCTTGCTTTGACTGGGGTAAAAGCTTGATAAAGAGATGCTTTGACATGAGTATTCAGATTATCTTGAACTACTTTAATTTTCTTGGCTTGAGGATGACGTTGAGCAACTAAATACTTCATTTGTTGGGCATAGTCAACAATCCTACGTTGGTCAGTAACTTCCATATATCTCCAACCCGTGAACGGCTCAAAAAACATGAATAAATTAGAAACTCCCTCTCGCTGATATTCATAATCAAAACGTTCGGACTTACCCGGTTCGGCAGCAATTGGCGAATTGATTTCTGAAATCAGTTGTTTTGAGGTCTCATCAAAACAAACTAAGGGATAATCTGGGTCATAGTTGCTGGTGTAAAGTTGTAACACTTCTGACCTTTGACAGACAAATTCGGCATTGGCTTGAGGTGGAATTACCCAAGATTCTTTTAACCAAGGTTTTATCTCGTTTTTTTTAAGACCTGTCGCACTGTTTCATAAGAAATGCTTTCTATGTATTCTAAAGTTACCATTTCCTCTGCCAGTAGTCGTAATGTCCAACGGTTATAACCTTGAGGCACTTGTGAGCAAGCCAGTGCGATTAAATGGGCTTCTGCTTCTCCGTCTATCTTTTTGAGCTTTAATGACTTTTTCGGACGAGGGTTAAGTGCATTTTCTAGGCTTTCTTCCACAAATCTTTGTCTGACTCTCTCAATGCTTCTGGTACTGATATTCAAGGCTTCACTGATTTGTTTATCTGTACAACCTCCATCGGGTTGATTGATATCTGCTTTCAGTAAAATTCGAGCATGATTAATTTTTCTAGCGGAAGCTCTACCTGTTGTGGTTAGTTTGTTGAGACTCTTGCGTTCATCTTCAGTTAAGCAGACAATGTATTGTTTGGCTGGCATTGTTTTTCGGGGTTAGCTTATTTACATTCCTATTATCCGACATAATTGCTTTGACAGACCACCAATATTTTGTCGCCATCAGCTTTTAGCCACAATTCAATTGAGTATAAAATAATCTCAGAAAAAGCCTCCAGAAAATGTCAAATCAACCATGAAAACAATCATTTTGATTTCTAGTCTATCTTTAACAATGGTAGTCGGTGCTTCCTGGGCAAAACCGAATATAGTTTTGGCTCAAACTTGTAATTACTTTGCCGGAACTGCTGTCACGGGAAAAAGCGTTAACATCGATTTATGTTCGATTGTTCCGGCTAGTTCGCGTAGTGTTGACTTTGTTTATTATTTAGGAAATCAACGACTGGTTAGCCAAGCTAATTGTGATAACGGAACTTGGACGACTTTTCCCGAAAGACAAATTCATCGTCCCCGCTCTCAGGCGACTCAAACAATGCTAGAGGTGGTGTGTAGTTACAGATTCGATAGTTCTCAATCTACATCAAGAATCGCTACAGCAATAGTGTTTTCTCCACCATCAAATGTGAGAACGTCCCCCAATGGCAATATCATCTGTTCAGTCAGAGAACCTAGAACCATCAATATTTATGGTTCGGTTGGTCCTTGGTATTATACGGATGTCTGTGGAGAAATGGGTCTTATACATTCCAGTCAAATTAAATTTGACAAATAGAGATCGCGTTTCTGCGGGAACACAGAAACGGGTAGAATCAATCAATGCAGTTGTTTTCTTTCGAGGTGTCATCATTACTAAGAAAGCTACCCGTTCCTTAGCCGGTATTGCCGGAATTGTCGCCGTTGCCACCTTAATCAGTAAGGTTTTTGGTTTAGTCCGCGAACAGGTAATCGCCGCTGCCTACGGTGTTGGACCAGTGGTGAACGCCTACGCTTTTGCCTACGTTATCCCCGGTTTTCTGTTAATTCTCCTCGGTGGTATTAACGGCCCCTTTCACAGCGCTTTGGTCAGTGTTTTGGCCAAAAGAGATAAATCCGAGTCCGCGCCGATTGTCGAGACTGTCACCACCCTAGTCAGCGCGATTTTATTAGCTGTCACCGTCTTTTTAATCGTTTTTGCCAATATTTTTATCGATGTTCTCGCCCCCGGTTTAGATGCCGCCACCCGTGCCATGGCCATTCAACAACTGCAAATTATGGCCCCCATGGCGGTTTTAGCCGGTTTAATCGGCATCGGTTTCGGTACTCTCAATGCGGCGGATCAATACTGGCTACCGAGTCTCAGTCCGCTTTTTTCCAGTGTGGCGGTGATTATCGGGGTGGGTTTGCTGGCTTGGTTTCTTGGCGATCGCATTGATGAGCCGCAATATATTCAACTGGGGGGTTTTGTCCTCGCCGGCGGTACTCTCATCGGGGCGCTCTGGCAATGGTTAGCACAAGTGGGCGCACAAGTCAAGTCAGGTTTAGGAAAATTAACATTTCGTTGGGATTGGCGGATACCGGGGGTGTCGGAGGTGTTGCGGGTGATGATTCCGGCGACCTTATCTTCGGGAATGTTGCATATTAACGTTTATACTGACCTCTTTTTTGCTTCTTTTATCGAAAATGCCGCCGCTTCCATGCGTTACGCCAGTTTTATCGTTCTCACGCCCTTGGGCATCATGTCCAACATGATTCTCGTGCCGTTTATGCCGATATTTTCTCGACTGACGGAACCGGAAAATTGGGGAGAATTGAAGCAAAGAATCCGTCAGGGTTTATTATTGACGGCTTTAACCATGTTACCCTTCACCGCTATCTTTATCGCCCTCGCTTTCCCGGTAGTGCGAGTTATCTATCAACGGGGTGCTTTTAATCTGGCTGCCTCGGAACAGGTGGTTCCCGTATTAATGGCCTACGGTTTCGGGATGTTTTTCTATCTCGGCCGCGATGTTTTAGTACGAGTGTTCTATGCCTTGGGTGATGGTGACACCCCCTTTAAGGTGAGTATGGTGAATATTTTTCTCAATGGTGTGCTGGATTTCCTCTTGTATAAACCTTTTGGTACTCCGGGGATTGTTTTAGCAACCGTGGGGGTTAATATCATTTCTATGGGCATTTTTACGGTAATTTTAAATCGTCGTTTAGGGGGTTTACCTCTGGGAGAATGGGGTTTATCCTTATTGGGATTAACGGTAATTACAATACTTTCTGGTGTTAGTAGTTGGGGTGCTAGTTGGGGTTGGGAAAAGGTTTTCGGTGCTGGTAATATTTTCTTGCAATTATTACAGTTGGGTTTGGCCTCGACCGTAGCGGTGGGTTTATTCCTCCTCGGTGCGATGTTATTGAAGTTACCTGAATTAGACCTATTAATCTCGCGATTTCGTCAGAAGTTCTTGAAAAAATCTTAGGTTTAAGTTGCTGCCTCACTAGATTAAAGAAGGGTTAAACCCTAGCTAATACCAAATCAGTTTTTAAGAGTCTGATTAACTCCCTCCCTCCCTCGTAATTACTGTTGTAGGGGACGGAAGAATTTTTTCAATTTGCTCGCTCTCTTTTTGTTTAATGTCAAACAAATCCAATCGGATTTGAAGATTTAACCAAAAATCAGGAGAGACTTGCAAGTATTTAGCTAGTCTTAAAGCGGTGCTAGGGGTAATCCCCCGACGACCGTTGACGATTTCGTTAATTTGTCGGTAGGGAACTCCGATTGCGTCGGCAAGTTGACGTTGTGTGATTCCCATCGGCTGCAAAAATTCCTCTTTCAGCATCTGGCCCGGATGGGTGGGTCTTCTATGGGTAGGTATGCGAACCATGCTTATACTCCTTTTTTAACTGGAATGATAATCAACGATTTCAACCATTTTTGCCCCGTTTACAGTCCAGATAAAACAGATACGGTACTGATCATTGATTCGGATACTATACTGACCTTGCCGATCACCGACTAAAACCTCTAAACGATTATTAGGTGGAACGCGGAGGTCATCTAGGGAGGTCGCCGAATCGACTAAATCGAGTTTTCGCCGGGCCACGTTCCATAAATTTCTAGGACAGACTTTCCGCGCTTTTTTTGTATCCTCACCGTTGAAAATATCTTCAGTAGCTGTATTCCTGAACGAGAGGATCATAATAACACGGTAGCACGTTTATCATGTTAGACATTGTTATATCGGAAATGCCAGTTTCCTTGTTCTGACTTTCCCAACCGACGACCGACTCCTAACCGCAGTAAGAAGCTTTTTCAGCAAACCTTATTTATTTTTAGGAATTGGGGGCAGTTGCGGTGATTTTCGGCGAGAATTAGAACCGGATATTTTCGGGGGTAGGGGTGCAGAATTGCGATTAGATAAACTTTGAAGGCTCTTTTTCATATTAGCAGGTTCTGGCAGTTCTAGAGTTACCCCTTCTCTAGCGGTCATTGTTTCCTCTGGTAGGCATAAATCAAAAACAAAGGCAGAATTATTGGTTAAATCGGCAAATTCTAATTTTACCATCTCTCGAGAGGATTCTAGTGCTAATAAAGGTTCAATTTCGGTTTTAATTAACTGTTCTAATTGAGCCAGATAATTGATCTTAACAGGAGTAACAATTAAAGTTAACGTTTCTTGCCAACCTTGCCCCGCCAATTCTGCCAGAATATCCCCATAACAGCGAATTTTCCAGCTACCTATTCCTAAATCTCGATAGGAAAAAATTTCTAGCCAACCCCCAGCATCCGATCGATAATAATGGGTATATCGTTCGCTACTTTCGGGAGATTCGTAATCGATACGCACTTCAATATGAGCAAAAGGAGAATCCAGACGGGCCAAAAGACGATAGTTTCCCGAGACAATTTCTAGAGAATTATTAGAAATTGTGCTTCCGTGATTCTCCCCTTGTTTTTGCAGTATAAATTCCATAATCTTAGCCTAGGACTGATGTTTGGCCTCTTAGGTTTGGTGGGTAAAATGTATTCTAGGATACAGTCCCGCCAGCGAGCGAGTGGAACGAACCACAAAGACACAAAGGACACAAAGAATAAGAGAGCCTAATGTTTGCCCATGACGCTAAAACTTAGGATTTGTGCCGGGAGATTTGCGCTTTTAATTCCCTTGCTTGTGTCAATAAATCCGCTTGGGTTAGACTAATTTGTTCTTGGGTGGCCATCCATTTCAGTTGTACCGTGCCATTTTCAGCCTCAGCATCCCCCAAAATTATACAGCCCACGGCCTTAGCTCGATCGGCCCGTTTAAATTGTTTTCCGAAAGCGCTGCCGCTTAAGTCTAACTCAACGCTAAACCCCAATCCGCGTAATTGTTGCGCTAACACCACACTGCGGGCCTCAGCTTTTTCTCCTTTGGAGACGAGATAAAAATCGGGAACCAAAAAAGATAAAGATTGCTTTTGTTGTAATAATATAATCAGACGTTCTAAACCGATCGCCCAACCCACTGCTGGCGTGTCTGGACCGCCTAATTGAGCTATTAAACCATCATAACGACCACCACCGCAAACCGTGGCTTGAGCGCCTAAATCATCGGACTGAATTTCAAAGGCCGTATGGGTGTAATAGTCCAATCCTCGCACTAAACAGGGATTAAGATTATAGATAACTCCCAAATCAGTTAGTAAAGATTGCACCCGTTCAAAATGCTTTTGAGAATCACTGCCGAGATGCTCAAGAATACTGGGGGCATTCTCACAGATAATCTTGGTTTTCTCGTCCTTACTATCCAAAATTCGCAGGGGATTTTTTTCTAATCTCTGTTGAGAATCCGCGTCTAAATCAGCTTTGTAGGGAGTCAAATAATCTAGCAGGGCCTGACGATAATTTTGCCTATCTTGGGCATTTCCCAGGGAATTAAGGTCTAATTTTAGGTTTTCTAGCCCCACAGCTTTTAATATCTCGCTGGCAAGGGTAATTACTTCCACATCCGCCCTAGGGTCATCAGTTCCCAACAATTCGACCCCAATTTGATGAAACTGTCGCTGCCTACCCGCTTGCGGACGTTCATAACGAAACATCGGCCCCTTATACCAGAGTCTTTGTACTCCTCCGGCGGCCTGTAATTTGTGTTCAATGTAGGCGCGAACGACCCCAGCCGTTCCCTCCGGTCGCAAAGTCAGGGAACGTTGACCGCGATCAAAGAAAGTGTACATTTCTTTACCCACCACGTCCGTCGCTTCCCCGATACCCCGTTCAAAAAGTTGCGTCTGTTCAAAAATGGGAGTTCGTATCTCTTGATACAGCGCAGTCCCTAAAATTCTGCTGGCAGTTTCCTCTAACCACTGCCAGTAACCGATCTCCGCCGGTAAAATATCTTTTGTGCCTCGGATTGCCTGGATTTCGCCCATAGTTCTCTGTATTTTTATCCCTATTTGAACAATCTTAAACCGCTTAGAGTCACTAATACCGTCGATCCTTCATGACCGATAACACCCAGAGGTAAAGTTATATCACCGGCAAAATTGGCTATTAGCAATATGCCGATAAACGCGAGGGCGAAAGTGATATTCTGTTTAACGATGCGATTGGCACGACGACCAAGGTTAATCGCGCTGGGAATTTTGGCTAAATTATCGGACATAAGGATAATATCGGCCGTTTCCAAGGCCACATCACTACCAGCTTTTCCCATGGCAATCCCCACATTAGCCATAGCTAAAGCGGGCGCGTCATTAATGCCATCCCCCACCATAGCGACAGTGTGATATTTTTCTTGCAGATTTTGGATAACGCTTAACTTATCTTCTGGCAGTAAATCAGCGTAAACTTCCTCAATACCGAGTTTTTCAGCGACTTGATCGGCACTTTGTTGATTATCACCCGTAATTAAAACGATATGTTCGATACCGATCTTTTTTAGCTGCTTCACCAGATTAACTGCCGATTCCCGCAGGGTATCGGCCACAGCGATCGCACCAAGTATCTGATTCTCTTGTACTACCCATACCAGGGTTTTGCCTTCTTTTTGTAAACGTTCGCGCATAGCTAGAATATTCTGGTCAAGATCAGTAATATGGTCACGAATATAGGCAAAATTGCCCACAGATACCGACTTATCGGCAATTTTTCCCGTGATACCCCGTCCCGATACCGCTTGCACCTGATTAGCACTGAAGAAATTTATACCACGTTCCCTGGCTGTGGCGGTAATAGCGGATCCGATGGGATGTTCCGAACAGGATTCTAGGGCTGCAGCCACCGCTAACACCTCATTTTCACTGACTGCATGGATAGGGATAATTTCCACCACTTGCAACTTACCAAGGGTGAGAGTGCCGGTTTTATCAAAAGCGATCGCTCGTATGCGGCCGATCATCTCCAATCTTGCGCCATTTTTGAATAAAATCCCCTGTTTTGCGCCGTTAGCGATACCCGATAACAAAGCTGGCATAATTGAGGCCATTAAAGCACAGGGAGAGGCCACCACAAGAAAAATTAAGGCCCGATAGATAGTAGTTTCCCAGGTCCAACCCCAGAGAAAAGGCGGTAAAATCCCGAAAATTAAGCCCAAAATCACGATAATTTTCGCATAACCCCGCTCGAAACCTTCGATAAACTCTTGGGAGGGAGGGGATTCATTTTGTGCTTTTTCTACCAAACGAATCACCCTCTCAATTAAGCGACTTTCGGGGGGAGTTTCCACCTTTAAACGTAGCACTCCCGCACCGTTGAGAGTTCCCGCAAAGACTTCTTCACCGATGGTTTTATCCACGGGAAGGGATTCTCCGGTAATTGGCGCTTGATTGATGGGACTGTTTCCCTCCATAATAATGCCGTCAATGGGGATTAATTCACCCGGTTTGACCAAAACTGTGTCACCTATCCGTAATTGCTTGATAGGAACCTCTTTTTCCCTATCTCCCGTGATTAATCTAGCAGTATCGGGAGTCATCGCCATGAGAGAACGAATATTGCGATCGGTTTTTGCCATGGCAATCTGTTCTAATGCACCACTAATGGCGAAAATCAGGATTAAAACGGCTCCATCGATGATGAGATAGTAATTACTATCCCAGAGTCCCAAAATCGCCGCCCCCAAGGCCGCTACAATCATTAACAGGTCCACATCCAGTTCTTTTTCCTCCCATAAAGTCGTCAATCCTGCTTGGGTACTCTCGTATCCTCCCACCAGATATGCGATCGCTAGTAGGATAAAAGCCGGGCCGATCAGATTAAGGTGTAGGCATAACCAACCAAAAAAGACTAAAATAGCGCAAATTCCTGCGGCAACTGCCGAGGAATACTCAGACAACCAAGAGGACGAGATACTCTGAATCATGGATCGATGGCAATTACTTTTCTCCCCATTCTAGAAAAAATTAGATCGATGCAGAAAACCCCTATGTGGTATTCACCGGTGCGAAGGCTCTCTTAGGTTTGCTGGTTAAAATGTATTCTAAGATACAGTCCTGCTGGCGAGGGAGTGGAAGGAACCACAGAGGCACAAAGGACACAAAGATCGATCACTACATTCAGTTAAACTGATCAGACAAAGAAGAGTGGAAGGAACCACAGAGGCACAAAGGACACAAAGATCGATCACTACATTCAGTTAAACTGATCAGACAAAGAAGAAGAGAGCCGTGCGAGTTACGAGGAAGCGGAAAATTGGCTATTAGAGGACGAGTATGAACCCCGAAAGGGACGAATTTCGGCAGTAGAGATATAATTTCCTTATCTGTGCGAAACGTTTAGGCATGAAATAGGGTTGAAATGCCTGAAATAACCGCCTAGTAAGGTCTTCAGTCCCCCGACTGAATCTAAGAGGTCAACCCAGACCAACCTTATAACTGTTTATATGTCCCGACGTTTAGTATCACCCGATACAAAATAGGCAAGGGGACTCAAGGTCAAAACACTTTGTAACAACTATTTACAATCGTTACAAAGGTGAGAGTAACGGCGATAGCCACCCCCAGTTTCAGAAGTCACAACCCTGAAATTGAAGCGGGGAACGGAAGGCTCCGAGGTGCAACCTAACACCAGCAGCGAGACCACTGCCAACAGCCCAGGATTAAGCGAAAGCTGAACGTCTGACATGAACCATCGTAACAATTAAGCAGTGAAATAAGGTTGACACACTGCGTTCAAAAGAACAAGGGGAATAAGTGAGGGACTTGATAAGCTACTCACACAGACCTTTTAAAGTACCCCGGTGGAAAAGACGAATCTAAAGGATGGAAAGCCCATATAAACGGAACGTGATAACCCCTTTCAGGCTCTGAGTATCGGTCGAAATACCCAGTAGTGAGAAGTGTAAGCGCAAGCCTTAAAGGGGGTGAGATGTAACCAAAAGCCAACGCTTGACGTTAATAGTCAAGATACGCTAACAGGTTACGGTTTGATTGTAAGGATAGAGTCTAGTAGGAGTCTATATGACGAAATCGAGAAAAGGTAAAGGGTTCGGGAAACCGAAAACCACTAAGACTACGAATGTATGGAAGGCTATCAATTGGGCGAAAGTCCAAAGATATGTCTTCAAGCTCCAAAAGAGGATATACCAAGCGGCTAAATCGGGACAGGATGCAAAGGTTAGAAGGTTGCAACGTCTATTGGTGAAATCGTACTACGCTCGTCTATTAGCGGTTCGCAAAGTAACCCAAGATAATCAAGGAAAGAAAACAGCAGGAGTTGATGGGAAGATAGTAATATCCCCAGAACAAAGGCTAAATCTAACCGAAGAAATTAAGGGAACACTTAAAGCAAAACCGTTAAGAAGGGTATGGATTCCTAAACCCGGCAGGGATGAAAAACGCCCATTAGGAATACCAACCATCAAAGACAGAGCTAGACAAGCGGTGATTAAATCGGCACTTGAACCAGAATGGGAAGCAAAAATGGAAGGAACCAGCTATGGTTTCCGACCCGGAAGGTCTGCCCATGACGCAATATCGAGGATATACCTCAGCATTAATAAGGGTAATTACTTTGTGTTAGATGCTGATATTGCCAAGTGTTTTGACCGAATTAATCACAACTTCCTACTGTCAAGAATTCATTGTCCCAGTGCCTTGAAAAGAGACATAAAACAATGGCTCAAAGCAGGAGTATTGGATAAAGGCGTATTTGAAGAAACAGAAACAGGGACACCACAAGGAGGGGTAATAAGTCCACTACTTGCTAACATCGCACTGGATGGAATGGCAAGATTAATCGAAACACTATTCCCCAAAAAGGGAAATGGTACAAATCAAGCTGTTTTAATAAGGTACGCCGATGATTTTGTGGTGATTTCACCTTCACTCGAAATCATTGAACAGTGCAAAACTGCTATCTCCGAATGGTTAAAACCGATAGGATTAGAACTCAAACCAGAAAAAACCAGAGTGTGTCATACACTCAAACCCATTGAATATAATGGAAAAACGGAAGAACCAGGATTTGACTTTCTAGGATTCAACATCAGACAATACCCAGCCGGAAAATATAAAGCGGGAAAAATATGTAAAGGAACACCCAAGACATTCCTAACACACATTAAACCTAGCCAAAAAGCAGTTAAAGCCCACACAGAAGCGATTAAAGGTGTAATCAAAAAACACAAAACCGCACCTCAATCAGCCCTGATTAGTCGACTAAACCCAATCATAAGAGGATGGGGGAACTACTATTCAGGAGTAGTATCTATGGATACTTTCACAAAACTAGACCATACAATCTGGTTGATGTTAAGGGCATGGACAGTATCAAGATGCAGAAAAGCGAACTACGAAAAGCTGAGAAATTACTTTAGACCGGGTACAGTTAAACTCAGCAATGGGAAAGAAAGACAAGAATCCTGGTTATTTCAAACCAAAGACGGTCTCCACTTATGGCAACATAATTGGATACCAATTGTCAGACATACCTTAGCACGCTCCGACGCATCACCATTCGACGGAAATTGGACCTACTGGGCAACCAGAAGAGGACAAGCAATCGACACACCGACAAGAGTAGCCAAACTACTTAAGAAGCAACAAGGCAAGTGTAACCGATGTGGGCAATACTTCACCCCATCGGACTTAATTGAAGTTGACCACATCCACCCTCTCAGCCTAGGCGGAAAGGATGAATATAAAAACCTTCAATTACTACACCGCCACTGTCATGATGAAAAATCAGCTTCAGATGGAAGCCTCGATATACCCACAAGACAAAGTATACAGGCAACCACAGAGAAGTCAAGCGGTATCCTTAACAAAGGAACAATCAAACTAGGAGCCGTGTGAGGTGAAAGTCTCAAGCACGGTTCTGAATGGGAGGGGAGGTCGGTGACGACCTTCTCGACCCCTAATTCCTTTCCGCTTTTCTTCAAAACCCTTATTCTGTATGCTGTTTAGCAAGAATTAGCGATCGCCGCTTAACCAACTCAGGCCCTAATAGGTAAAATATAAGCTGGGAGATTATAGTGAGAAGTTATGAAGTTGACTGTAACACTTGACCGTGACGAGGATGGGGTTTGGGTTGTAGAATGCCCCAGTATTCCGGGTTGTGTCAGCCAAGGTCAAACGAGAGCAGAAGCTCTAGAAAATATCAGAGATGCGATTATCGCTTGCCTTGAAGTTCGTGCAGAACGTGGACTACCGCTCACGATTGAAACTTGTCAAGTAGAGGTAATGGCCTAATCATGTCCTCTGCTCTTCCTGTTCTCAGCGGACGTGAAGTAGTCCGAATATTTGAAACCTTTGGCTGGCAAGTTGCGCGTCAAAGTGGAAGCCATATCATTATGGTTAAGGAGGGTGAACAGGTAACACTCTCTGTTCCTGATCATCGTGAAGTGGCTAAAGGTACGCTTCGTAGTCTTATTCGTACTGCTGGAATTACTTTACAAGAATTTGTTTCTGGCATGAGATGAACAAACAAGTCGAGGAAGCGGAAAATTGGCTATTAGAGGACGAATTTGAACCGGTAGAGGGACGACTTTCGGCAGTAGAGATATAATTTCCTTATCTGTGCGAAACGTTTAGGCATGAAATAGGGCTGAAATGCCTGAAATAACCGCCTAGTAAGGTCTTCAGTCCCCCGACTGAATCTAAGAGGTCAACCCAGACCAACCTTATAACTGTTTATATGTCCCGACGTTTAGTATCACCCGATACAAAATAGGCAAGGGGACTCAAGGTCAAAACACTTTGTAACAATTATTTACAATCGTTACAAAGGTGAGAGTAACGGCGATAGCCACCCCCAGTTTCAGAAGTCACAACCCTGAAATTGAAGCGGGGAACGGAAGGCTCCGAGGTGCAACCTAACACCAGCAGCGAGACCACTGCCAACAGCCCAGGATTAAGCGAAAGCTGAACGTCTGACATGAACCATCGTAACAATTAAGCAGTGAAATAAGGTTGACACACTGCGTTCAAAAGAACAAGGGGAATAAGTGAGGGACTTGATAAGCTACTCACACAGACCTTTTAAAGTACCCCGGTGGAAAAGACGAATCTAAAGGATTGAAAGCCCATATAAACGGAACGTGATAACCCCTTTCAGGCTCTGAGTATCGGTCGAAATACCCAGTAGTGAGAAGTGTAAGCGCAAGCCTTAAAGGGGGTGAGATGTAACCAAAAGCCAACGCTTGACGTTAATAGTCAAGATACGCTAACAGGTTACGGTTTGATTGTAAGGATAGAGTCTAGTAGGAGTCTATATGACGAAATCGAGAAAAGGTAAAGGGTTCGGGAAACCGAAAACCACTAAGACTACGAATGTATGGAAGGCTATCAATTGGGCGAAAGTCCAAAGATATGTCTTCAAGCTCCAAAAGAGGATATACCAAGCGGCTAAATCGGGACAGGATGCAAAGGTTAGAAGGTTGCAACGTCTATTGGTGAAATCGTACTACGCTCGTCTATTAGCGGTTCGCAAAGTAACCCAAGATAATCAAGGAAAGAAAACAGCAGGAGTTGATGGGAAGATAGTAATATCCCCAGAACAAAGGCTAAATCTAACCGAAGAAATTAAGGGAACACTTAAAGCAAAACCGTTAAGAAGGGTATGGATTCCTAAACCCGGCAGGGATGAAAAACGCCCATTAGGAATACCAACCATCAAAGACAGAGCTAGACAAGCGGTGATTAAATCGGCACTTGAACCAGAATGGGAAGCAAAAATGGAAGGAACCAGCTATGGTTTCCGACCCGGAAGGTCTGCCCATGACGCAATATCGAGGATATACCTCAGCATTAATAAGGGTAATTACTTTGTGTTAGATGCTGATATTGCCAAGTGTTTTGACCGAATTAATCACAACTTCCTACTGTCAAGAATTCATTGTCCCAGTGCCTTGAAAAGAGACATAAAACAATGGCTCAAAGCAGGAGTATTGGATAAAGGCGTATTTGAAGAAACAGAAACAGGGACACCACAAGGAGGGGTAATAAGTCCACTACTTGCTAACATCGCACTGGATGGAATGGCAAGATTAATCGAAACACTATTCCCCAAAAAGGGAAATGGTACAAATCAAGCTGTTTTAATAAGGTACGCCGATGATTTTGTGGTGATTTCACCTTCACTCGAAATCATTGAACAGTGCAAAACTGCTATCTCCGAATGGTTAAAACCGATAGGATTAGAACTCAAACCAGAAAAAACCAGAGTGTGTCATACACTCAAACCCATTGAATATAATGGAAAAACGGAAGAACCAGGATTTGACTTTCTAGGATTCAACATCAGACAATACCCAGCCGGAAAATATAAAGCGGGAAAAATATGTAAAGGAACACCCAAGACATTCCTAACACACATTAAACCTAGCCAAAAAGCAGTTAAAGCCCACACAGAAGCGATTAAAGGTGTAATCAAAAAACACAAAACCGCACCTCAATCAGCCCTGATTAGTCGACTAAACCCAATCATAAGAGGATGGGGGAACTACTATTCAGGAGTAGTATCTATGGATACTTTCACAAAACTAGACCATACAATCTGGTTGATGTTAAGGGCATGGACAGTATCAAGATGCAGAAAAGCGAACTACGAAAAGCTGAGAAATTACTTTAGACCGGGTACAGTTAAACTCAGCAATGGGAAAGAAAGACAAGAATCCTGGTTATTTCAAACCAAAGACGGTCTCCACTTATGGCAACATAATTGGATACCAATTGTCAGACATACCTTAGCACGCTCCGACGCATCACCATTCGACGGAAATTGGACCTACTGGGCAACCAGAAGAGGACAAGCAATCGACACACCGACAAGAGTAGCCAAACTACTTAAGAAGCAACAAGGCAAGTGTAACCGATGTGGGCAATACTTCACCCCATCGGACTTAATTGAAGTTGACCACATCCACCCTCTCAGCCTAGGCGGAAAGGATGAATATAAAAACCTTCAATTACTACACCGCCACTGTCATGATGAAAAATCAGCTTCAGATGGAAGCCTCGATATACCCACAAGACAAAGTATACAGGCAACCACAGAGAAGTCAAGCGGTATCCTTAACAAAGGAACAATCAAACTAGGAGCCGTGTGAGGTGAAAGTCTCAAGCACGGTTCTGAATGGGAGGGGAGGTCGGTGACGACCTTCTCGACCCCTAATTCCTTTCCCCCTTTCTTCGATGCTATCCTTACTAAAAAAGCTCTGGAATTGGCTAAAATCGCTCTTTATTGCCAGTCCAAAGGCAATTAACCCCAAAGAAGTCAAAAATACTCCTCCAGAACCCAGCGATGGGGAATATGAAGGGATATTGATGGGGTTATTCGAGCAGGTGGCGGCGGGAACCACTACCGGCGGGTTACGGGGATGGCTATACAGTCGCCATTGTGACGATAAAAAGCTGGCGCGGTGGTTAGAGGTCAAAAGCGAGGAATGGCTACAGTATCCGGAAGATTATCAAACTTTAGGGCGGGATCTGGCGGCTTTAGGGAAGGTGATGACGGGAAATCTGGGGGAAGTGTCCCAACGGATTAGCCTCCAGTTACGCGACGCGGTGAGGGATGTTTCCGGTGTGGAGGGGGAAAATCTATGCCCAAAGGAGACGGATTTAACGGAAGTGGTTCAGGATGCCGAATTCTGGTTTGAGCAAGGAAACCAGAAATACATGAATGGGGATTTTATCGGCGAGATCGCATCCTACGATCAAGCTTTAGAATTTAAACCCGATGACCCTGATGCTTGGAACAACCGAGGGGTTGCGTTAGGTAATTTAGGCAGATTTGAACAAGCGATCGCATCCTTTGATCGAGCTTTAGAAATTAAACCCGATTACCATCAAGCTTGGGACAACCGAGGGATTGCGTTGCATAAATTAGGCAGATTTGAACAAGCGATCGCATCCTACGATCGAGCTTTAGAATTTAAACCCGATTTCCATGAAGCTTGGATCAACCGAGGGGTTGCGTTAGGTAATTTAGGCAGATTTGAGGAAGCGATCGCATCATATGATCGAGCTTTAGAAATTAAACCCGATTTACATCAAGCTTGGTACAACCGAGGGATTGCGTTAAGGAATTTAGGCAGATTAGCAGAAGCGATCGCATCCTACGATCGAGCTTTAGAAATTAAACCCGATGACCATGAAGCTTGGAACAACCGAGGGATTGCGTTAAGGGATTTAGGCAGATTAGAAGAAGCGATCGCATCCTACGATCGAGCTTTAGAAATTAAACCCGATTTCCATGAAGCTTGGTACAACCGAGGGATTGCGTTAGGTAATTTAGGCAGATTAGAAGAAGCGATCGCATCCTACGATCAAGCTTTAGAATTTAAACCCGATAAGCATGAAGCTTGGAACAACCGAGGGATTGCGTTAGGTAATTTAGGCAGATTGGCAGAAGCGATCGCATCCTATGATCGAGCTTTAGAAATTAAACCCGATGACCATGATGCTTGGAACAACCGGGGGGTTGCGTTAGCTGATTTAGGCAGATTTGAACAAGCGATCGCATCTTATGATCGAGCTTTAGAAATTAAACCCGATTTCCATCTAGCTTGGTACGGCCGAGGGTGGGCCGTTTGTTCTCTGAGTAAAAATCGCGTTTCTACTCCCAGTCTAGAAGCTCTCATTTACCGTAAACCGATAGTAGCCCTTAATGACCGAGAACCCCATATTTTCGCCCTCCGGGAGGCACTTACCCACCTCATTCAAGGATCGCCTCCGTGGGGGCAAATTTATCGCTATCTAGGGGAAGCTTATCTGAAACATTCCCAGTATAAAGAGAATGCTAGTCCCTATTGGCGCGAAGCGATCCGACATTATCAAATCGCTTTACCGATTCTCAGCGAAAAAGACTTCCCCGAAGATCATTTAGAAATTCTGCAAGGATTGATCCGCGCTCATCTTTCCCTACAGGAAATCCCTGAAGCGCGATTCTATCAACAACAGGGGCGCCACCTTTTTACCAGACTACGCGCCCAGAAACGCGATAAACCGGCTTTTGAGAGAAAATTCAGCAGTTTTAGTCACCTAGAAATCGATTTACTGATCGAGGAAAATCATCCTCTAGACGCAATTGAACAGGCAGAATTTTATAAAAATCGTTGTTTGACTTGGATTCTCGATAATTGGCAAGAAAACCCCACCAGTCCCGATTATGCCACTATCCAAAGCCTGACAGGTCCGAATAAGGCGATTATTTACTGGTATCTCAGCGAGGACAATCTCACCACCTTTATTATCACCCCAGAGGCTGATCCCGTCATTGTCGAGCCAGAACAACGCCGTCAACCAGCGCGACAGTTTCGGACTTGGTTAACTGAATGGGATAAACAATACCTTGACTATGCCAGTAAAAAAGAAACGGAGAATAAACAAAATCACCCCTGGAGATTGTCACTTAACAGCCGTTTTGCCCAATTAAAGCGGATTTTACAGATCGATAAAATTCTCGAACCTTTGCCAGTTTCCGTTGATTCCCTGATTCTCATCCCCCACCGGGATCTGCACCGCTTCCCCCTACATACCCTCTTCCCCGAAAAATACACCGCCACCTATCTCCCCTCTGCTCAGGTCGGTTTGCGTCCCCAGTCCGGCGATTCCTCCTATTCTCCCCTCCTCAGCGTCGAAGACCCCAAAACGGAACAAAAACCCATGGATTTCGCCCAACTGGAATCAGCGATTATTAGCCATATCCTGCAACCGAGCCAGAGAATTAGCACGAAAAAGGCCTCACGGGAAAACGTCCGCAACGCCCTCGAAAATGCCCATAAAACCTTTCATTTCACCGGTCATGGCTATTATGACTCTTTTCGCCCCCAAGCCTCTGCGATCGCCCTTAGCGATGGCTTATTGACCGTCCGGGATATCCGTGCGCTGAACCTCTCTAGTTACCGTCTCGTCTGTCTGGCTGCCTGTGAAACCGCTCTCACCGGTAAGGATGGCATTACTACCGAATACGTCGGCCTCGTCAGTGCTTTCTTGGCAGCCGGTGCGACTAATGTGGTCAGTACCCTCTGGCCGGTGAAGGAGATTTCTAGTGCTTGGTTTATGATTAACTTCTATCAAAGATTATTAGCGGGTGAATCCCCGGCCCTAGCTCTGAAAAATACACAAAATTGGTTAAAAAATATCACTTGGCAGCAACTAGCTAACTGGATCGAGCAACTTGGACAACTTCCCGACCTAATGGAATGGGTCGATCGACTGGAGGCGCGGGCGGCGAATATTTTAAAGGAAGGCAGTACAATAGGGCTAGATCAGCTAACAGAATACAGTGATCCTTACTATTGGGCAGCCTATACCCTGACTGGACAGGACTAACTTATGGAAATCCCCAAAGCAATTATCGATCTTGAAGCGCTGCTAATCGCCCTCGCACAGCAGACTGAACCTTTGCCAGAATATCTACAGCGATCGCTCAAAGAAATTGAACGATTATTAAGGGAAGAACAACCCCAGGCAGCAACACAATTGCGGCAACTTGTCAAGGATTTTCCCCCCCTAGAAAAAGCTTATAAAAAAGCGATCGAAGAGTTAGACGCAGCCTATGCTAACCAAGAATGCGCCAAAAGTTTAAGCGTCACTTTTCCCGATAGTTTAGATTTCGAGGCCCTATTTATTAATGATGTTATTCCTAGCCAAGATTGGGTAAAAACTGCCCAAAAATTAGCCCGATCCCCCCTTGATCGCGAGGGTGCTGATTCCCCTCGATTTTGGGATAAAGCCGATCGCCTGATGGTGGTAACGGTGGGAGGTGCAGCCCTAGGGGGATCGATTGCGGGAGTTTATGGCGCGGTTATTGGTGCGATATTAGCGGCCGGCTGCGGATGGTATATTACCTTTAGGAAAGCAAAATCAGCATAAATTTTTGATGAAGATTGTTAACATTGAAAACTTTCTTTTGTTAATCGGAACCTTGGTTATTACCGCAAGCGTGGCGCTGGTTACAAAAAAACAGCCAAGACGGGGAAACAATAAATCTTATCTAGAAATTCTTTTTGTTTCTGGGTTAAGTTTATCGGCTGTATTGGCAATATCTAAGGTGGTCTATAAAGTGTTAACTGATGAAAATTTTCAGAATTGCCTTGGCTCGGATAGTCAAATCCTTCTTTTGTTAGCTGCTGTTCTCGGTATCTTTATTTCTATTCAAGAGATTTGTAAATTATTTGAAGCGAAGTAATAGGAATGCCAGCTTTATCCATATCCAAAAGTTATACTAAATCCTGTTGAGAAGGTTTTGATCCCCCCTTGATCCCCCCTTAATAAGGGGGGCGCTGATCCCCCCTTGATCCCCCCTTAATAAGGGGGGCGCTGATCCCCCCTTGATCCCCCCTTAATAAGGGGGGCGCTGATCCCCCCTTGATCCCCCCTTAATAAGGGGGGCGCTGATCCCCCCTTGATCCCCCCTTAATAAGGGGGGCGCTGATCCCTCCTTGATCCTAGGGTTGATTCATTGTAGGGTTGATTCATGAATCAACCCTACTACCCTTAATAAGGGGGGTGCTGATGATTTTTAACACCTACCTACTTAAAACTACATTCCCATAATTTCGTAACCGGAATCTACATAAATAATCTGACCGGTAATACCACTAGCAAGATCACTGGCTAAAAAAGCGGCCGTATTTCCCACCTCAATTTGTGTCACCGTGCGATGTAAAGGAGCGATTTCTTCCACATGATGGATCATATCAAGAATTCCCCCCACGGCCGAAGATGCTAAGGTGCGAATTGGACCGGCGGAAATACCATTAACTCGGATCTTTTGGCCACCTAATTCGGCGGCTAAATAGCGAACACTCATTTCTAAACCAGCTTTTGCCACCCCCATTAAATTATAGTTAGGAATTACCTTGACACCGCCGAGATAGGTAAGAGTGATAATACTTCCCCCTTCCGTCATCAAAGGTTTAGCCGATCGAGCTAGACGGGTTAGGGAAAAAGTGCTAATATCTAGGGATTTAGTGAAAGCTTCCCGAGGGATGGCGGTAAAATCGCCCGTTAAACCCTCTTTATCGGCAAAAGCGAGACAGTGAATCAAAATATCCAGTTTACCCCATTTTTCCGCCACTGTAGCGAAAGTATCTTCTACCTGTTGGTCATTTTGGACATCGCAGGGGACATAAAAAGCGGGATTAAGTTCATCGGCCAATTCTCGCACTTTTTTCTCAAAACGGCCCTTTTCGTCGGGGAGATAGGTGACACCGATATTTGCACCAGCTTGATGGAGTTGTTGGGCAATTCCCCAAGCGATCGAGCGATTATTGGCAATTCCCGTCACTAGGGCGTTTTTTCCCGTTAAATCTAACATAGTTCTCGTTTCTCTTACAAAAATCTCCCCAATAGCCGACCCCAGCGAGATTCGGTATAATAGGGATACAGATAACGGGGCAGCAATGATCACCCCTCCCCCATTGTCTGGCAAAAAGCGCCCAAAACTTTTCCCAGTTTAGGCAGCGGTTGTGTTTAATAGAGGTGACACTCGTTGCATAATAAAAACAATTTTCCCCTTTTTTGGATGTGAGATGGACTTATCCCTAATACAAGACAAACCCCTAGCAGATGTGTTCCGTCGAATCGGCAGCGGCAATTTCCCCCCGGTGGTGGAATTGTTCGAGCGTGGCAAAACGATCTTTTTCCCTGGAGATCCCGCCGAAAGAGTCTATTTTTTGCTGAAAGGAGCCGTTAAGTTGTCGCGAGTCTATGAAGCGGGAGAGGAAATTACCGTGGCTCTACTGCGGGAAAATAGCGTCTTTGGTGTGCTATCCTTACTCACCGGCCAGCGATCGGATCGTTTTTATCATGCTGTGGCTTTTACTCCGGTAGAATTACTCTCGGCCCCGATCGATCAGGTAGAAAGATCCCTGCGCAATAATCCCGATTTATCAATGTTGATGTTGCAGGGGTTGTCCTCGCGGATTCTGCAAACGGAAATGATGATCGAAACCTTGGCTCACCGGGATATGGGTTCCCGTTTGGTCAGTTTTTTATTGATTCTCTGTCGTGATTTTGGGGTTCCCACCACCGATGGCATCCGGGTGGATCTAAAATTGTCTCACCAAGCGATCGCAGAGGCGATCGGTTCTACCCGCGTCACTGTCACCCGTTTATTGGGAGAGCTGCGGGATCAGGAAATGGTCTCAATTCACAAGAAGAAAATTACCGTCCATAATCCCGTCGCTCTCAGTCAACAATTTACCTAAATTCTGGATGACTAGCGCTTATATTTTGGTTTTGGCCATCGTGGTTTTAGGTGGTCTGATAGCGGCTGTTGGCGATCGCATAGGGAGCCGTATCGGTAAGAAAAGGATGCGTTTATTTAATCTGCGTCCGAAACAAACCGCAACTTTAATGACGATTGTAACGGGAATTTTGATCGCCGGTTCGACTTTAATCGTCTTGTTTGCTTCTAGTAAATCCCTGCGTCAAGGGGTTTTTGAACTGGATCGCCTTTTAAATGAACGTCGTGCCGCTATTAAGGATTTGGAAAGTCAGGTAAGAAAAACCACCGAACAAAAAAATCAGGTGGAAAAGGCGTTAAAAACGGCTAAAAGTGAACAGATAGCCGTGCAGAAACGTCTAGAGGTTCTTAACAAAAATTATCAAGCTTCTCGTCAACGTTTGCGATTAGTTTCGGGACAGTTGGAAAAGTTTCGGAAGGAAGTGGCTAATTTAAACAATGAACGAGTTATTTTAACTAATCAAAAGGCACAGTTAACCAGTCAACGGGATCAATTGTTCCAACAAAAATCAATTCTTTCTGGTCAGATAAATCAACTACAAACCACCGTTAAAGTTAGAGATAAAGAGTTAGCTAATCAACAAAAGTTATTAACGGCCAGACAAGCGCGACTTCAACAGTTAGAAACCCAGCAAAAAACCCTACAGCTAGAAATTGATCGCCGGGATCAACGTATTGGAGAACTCGATAGCTCGATCGTCGATAAAAATTTAGCTTTGGAACAGCGCGAGGGAAAATTAAAAGATTTAGAGACCCAAATGGCTTTTCTTAAGCGGGAAGTGGAAGTTTTAGAACAATACTATCAAACCTATCAAGAATTGCGGGAAAAACAAATCGCTATTTTCCGGGGACAGGTGTTATCTTTTGGAGCTTTTCGTATTGTTGATCCCCAAGCTATTGTCACCGTTATCGATAAGTTATTGCGAGAAGCGAATATAAATGCTATCCGTGCCACCCAACCGAATCAGCCTAATTTTGACCAGCGTTTAGTTAAGATCACAAAAGCACAGGTAGAACAGTTAAGTCAACAATTACAGGACGGTAAAGAATATGTGGTGAGAATTCTTTCAGCAGGTAATTATGTCTTAGGAGAAACCGAGATTCGTGTCTTTGCTGATGTGGTTCCCAATCAAAGAGTTTTTGAGGAAAAACAGGTCATCGCTGCCGTTTCCATTGATCCCCAAAATATGACAGAAGAAGACCTACAAAAGCGGTTAGATTTACTCTTAGCTTCGGCTCAATTTCGCGCTAGAAGTGCGGGAGTTTTAGGGTCAATTCAAGTGGAAGATGGTTTATTAACTACGGTAGTTAACTTTATTGGTCAAGTGAAAAAGTCGGGTAATTCTATCGAGACACTTGAGGCAATTGCCGCTAGTAAAACTAATACATCTGGACCTTTAACTTTGCGTTTAGTGGCGGTAAAAGATGGTAAAATTATTTTTAGTACGTCCCCTTAAAATATAGCTAAAGTTAGGAGTTGAGATTAAAATCAACTCCTTCGTAAATATCGGCAAGATTTAAGCTAATTCCTAAAGAATCTAGGGATATAATTCCCCTTGCTGGGGTGTATTCTTGCAGTAACCAATTATTGTCTGATGTTTTGCTATAGGATTCTATTAGTATCTCTCCTTGACTGACGAGAAGATATTGGTTTAATTGGGGTATAGAACGATAATAACGAAATTTATCACCCCGATCATAACTAGAGGTGGAAGGGGATAAAACTTCGATAATTACACAGGGATTTAAAATTTCATCGTTGCGATTATCACTCAATAATGGTTCCCCAGCAATGATCATTAAATCTGGGTATAACCCGCGATTATATTGGGGTATCCATAGACGTAGATCGCTAGATTGAAGACGATAATTAGTTCCTCTTAAAGCTAATTTTAGTAGGACAATAAGATTAATGAGAATACTATTATGATTGATGCTTCCCCCCGTCATCTCGATAATTTCCCCGTCGTGATATTCGTGTTTAGTTTCCGCGCTAGTTTCTAAATTACGATATGCTTCTAAGCTGAGAATTTCGGGAGGAGATGAAGTCAACATTTTTCTAGATCAGAGCTTCTTTTATTTAATCATAACACAATTAATGCTACCTGTTTAATCCTAATTCCCCCTGGAGAAAATCAATAAATTGTCTAGCAGTTCTTCCCGATCGCCCATTATGTTGGGTTGCCCATTGTTTGGCACGAAATTCTAGGTCTTCTAGGCTAATTTCTAATTTAGATAAACTGGCTAAATGACGCACTATTTTCAAATACTTTTCTTGATTAGCCGGTTCAAAAGTTAGGGTTAAACCAAAGCGATCACTAAAGGATAATTTTTCTTGTACTGTGTCCCAATTATGCACTTCATCACTATCTTTTGGTTGTGGTCGATCGGCAAAAAATTCTCTGACTAAATGTCGGCGATTAGAAGTGGCATAAACTACGACATTTTTCGGTCTAGCGGTGACACTTCCCTCTAAAACAACTTTTAAAGCTTTAAAAGCTTCATCGTCTTCTTCAAAGGATAAATCATCGACAAAGATAATAAATTTTTGCGGTAAATCTCGCAGAATTTCAATAATTAATGGTAGGTCTTTTAATTGGGATTTGGCCACTTCAATTAAGCGCAATCCTTGACTATGGTATTTTTGCAATAATCCCTTGACTAGAGAGGATTTTCCCGAACCACGGCTGCCATAGAGTAGGACATTTAAAGCGGGATAGCCTGCTAATAAAAACTCAGTGTTTTTAATCAAGGTTTCCTTGGGCATTTCATAACCGACTATTTCTTGAATCTGCACAGGATCGGGATGAGTAATTCCTTGTAATCGGCCTTCTTGCCACCTTAAAGCTTGATAACGGGCAAAAATTCCTGTACCGCATTCACGATAATAATCGGCTATATCTTCCACTAATTCCGTCCAATTTAAACCAGAATGTAGGAAACTTTCTAATTTGTTGTCCACTTCCCAAGCGGGGAAATTTATAAATTTAATTTGTTCAAAAACTGTCGAATTGCTGAGGCTATAAATGCTAGAATTATAGAGAGATTGGAGGATAGATAAATCCTGTTTCACGCCATTAATTAAAGATTCGGGTAACTCCCAAACACTTTTTTTCTGTACCTGTTGACTAAAGGGATTATCATCTAATAATATTTGTTCGACTAGAAAATCATTCCAACTGATATTTTTAGATGCTAAAGCTTGAAACAATTGACCATAAGCTTTGAGAAAATCGGCGATATTATCCGTAGATAATAGGGTAATAAATGCCTTGCCAATAGCATTATCAAAAACCCCTTGATACAAAACTAATAAGCTGACTTTTTGGTAAATTTCAGAGATCATTTTTTATTCTCCACTCATAACTAACATTTCATGTCCGCCTTTTTACAATTCTAATCCGATTTAATAATTGCCGTCCTGTAGTCGAGGAAATGTCAATCATTTATTATTATATCAAGATATAGCGTTTTTCAGTCTGCTGAGGTACAAAAGTTATGGGTTTTAGGCAAAAGGCAAAAGGCAAGAGGCAAAAGGGAAGAAAAATAGGTGTACCTCACTAGCTTAGGAAACGCTATAAGTTAATCTCTGCAAGATTAAGGTTAAAAAAGGTAAAATGCCTAGAGACTAATTCCCAGTATTTCTTGAATTGATTCTCAGTTATCTTGATGATGAGGTACAAGGTTTTCGTTTTGGGTAGTCGGGAGAAGATGCTCTGTCAGGTTATACTTCCTCTTGATGAGAAACGTTATATTTGATAAAATTTAACCAATCTTGGATTTCCTGTCCTAACCAGAGACATTCATCCTCGCGGAGATTCTGTCCGATAAGATAATAATTTTTAGCCGTCCGCAGACGAATCTGATAGTTAGCTTCTGTACCATTGCTATGAAGAAAAATACCCCATAAGTCTTGAGTTTTGAAAGCAAATTTTTGGTAGATAAAATTGAAGAGTTTATATTTAATTAAAACTTCTTGAGGGGTAAGAATTAACTGCATCTCCCGCAAAAAAATAAAACCAATCAGAGCTATAATAAAGGTAATAATTGGGGAGATAAAGACAGTGATAGTAAGGAAAATCGCCAAAGACCAGAGAGTAGGCGCATCGGAAGGTAGCTTAATTTTTGGGGGTAAATTAATCTCTAAATTATCCTTATGTTTAGCGATACGGATGGAACTGTGGGGAGGTTTTGGTAATTTCTTAGGATCGACTAAACTTGATACTTGACGATAGTAGGGATGTTGGAGAAATTTCAGGGCTTCTCTGGCACTTTTAAACCGCTTTTCTACCGCTACATCGGTCATAGTTTCTAACCAATCGATTAAATCATCATCGATTGTCACCAGTTGGCGAAATTGAATTTTAGAGTCGCGGTGGGGCAGTTCTATCGGCACAATTCCCGTCAATAAATGAATTAAAGTCATGCCTAAGGCATATAAATCAGAACTGGGAACCGCCCGGCCCCAAAATTGTTCTAGGGGTGCATAACCACTCGTCCCCACCACAGTAAAAGTAACTCCCGTCACTGCACCCCTGGCCTGGACTGCGCCAAAATCCACTAAATAAACGTTATTTTCCGAGTTAATAATTAAATTACTAGGTTTAATATCTCGATGTAATACTGGTGGCGATAATTCATGCAAATAGATGAGAATTTCGAGAACTTCTTGGGCAATAGTCCGAATTACCATAGGGGTGAAACGTTGCCCCTTTTCTAAGCGATCGCTTAGGGATTCTCCCGCTATATAATCTTGTACAAGTACAAACCAAGGAATCCCGTCACCTTGATTTTTATCGAGGGAAAAATAATCGCGATAGCGGGGAATACGAGGATGATGGAGAGAAGCTAAGACGGCGGCCTCCCGTTCAAATAATTTTAATTCTTCCCACTCCATCTGGGGACTAAAAGCGAGGAGTTTAATAATTACCGATTCTTGGGATAATACATCGATAGCTAACCAAGTTTGACGACCGATAGCGGTATTGCCTAGGCGTTGTTGCAGTTGGTAACGTTCAGCTAAAAGAGAATCAGAAGTAAAGGTCATGTTGGCTTTTCCCTTATTTAGACCTGTTTTTTGTCAGGAAAACTGCTGTGGAGGTACTAATTAATATCGATTTGTTTTTTGGCTGTCCAACAAAGGGCGATTCCTTTTTCTTTATAGGAAGATTCTCCGACAAAGATAGGATATAATGTAGATTCCCCACGATAGATAATTTCCTGACCATCAAATCCTAGAAAAATCGGTTGATTGGGTTGAATTGCCTGATAATCTCGTTGGAGAATCTGAGGATGTAACATGGCTTTAATTTCACCCTGTTCATCCCTAGGATAATCGATCGAGCCTAAACGTTGGTAAACTGTTAGGGATTCGCCGAAAGTATCGAGATGGGCAGCGAGATAATTTTCCTGTTCGATATAGTCTAGGATTTGATAGATGAGTGTTTCGGTTTGACGAAAAAGATAGGGACAGATGACACCATGGTTAATTGGACCGATTTCTAGGGTAAAAGCTAGGGGACAAATTCCTTTCAGAAAATGATTTTCTTCCTCGCTGACGGGATGATAAATTAAGCGCACATCAGGATTAATTTTAGTCAGATAGGTAAAGAGTTTTAATAGCCAAGGATGGGGGTTAGAATAAATAATCGCCAGCATCATGTTAGATGTGGTGCTGTGAATATCAATTAATAAATCAATGGATTTTTCTTGGATTTCTTTGACTATTTTTTTGGCTCGTTTTTGTTCGTATTGCTGACAATCGGGATTAACTAAATCTTTTTGGTTAAAACAACGATTTAAATCCGTATCGACATATCTAACCCGTTGCTTTAGGGCTAAGGGATTAGCGATGAGACTGTGGGATTGAAAACTGCTGCGGGCTAGGAGATTAGCTGAGTTTTGCAGGTATTTAACCAGATAAGCGGGAGTTAGTTCATTGCCATGCACACCGGCAATTAAAGCCAGATTTTTAATAGTAGTTTTCTGCTCGATCATTTTTTATAAGTTTTGAGAAGTTAAGTGGGTGGGTGGAATTAAATATAAGATGAAGGTAGGTTGGGTTGAAGCATGAAACCCAACGCCCGATTATGTTACGCTACCGCTAACCCATCCTACAAATAATTGTGCCTCCCTACTTATAATTATTTATGGTTTGCGGCAAAAAGTTTGTTGGTGGGGTTAGGAGACAGTTATCAGTTATCAGTTATCAGTTATCAGTTCACTGAGAAAAGTCCCCACACCCCACACCCTACACCCTACACCCCACACCCCACCCCTATAACTGATTTAGAAAAACCAGCCGTAGGAATGAAGACCTTTACCTAAAAGATTCACCCCTAAATAACATACCCAAACCACAACAAAACCACTCGCCGCTAGAATAGCCGGTTTTCTTCCTTGCCATCCCCGGGTAATGCGGGCATGGAGATAAGCGGCAAAAACTAACCAAGTAATTAGCGCCCAAGTTTCTTTCGGGTCCCAACTCCAATAGGAACCCCAAGCTTCATTGGCCCAAACCGCCCCGGCGATGATACCGATAGTGAGAAGGGGAAAACCGAGGCCAATGACCCGATAACTGATATTATCGAGGGTTTCCGCCAAGCTAAGACGTTGGGGCGAAAGAGTTGCCATCGCTGTTAAGGTGGGAGTTAAAAGGGCGGTTGGTCCACCGTTAGCCGTTTCCAGGAAAATTGGCGCGGAAAGAGTGGTAGATAACTTATTTTGGAGACGATAGGCTCCCGTACCCACGGAACTGCCTTTTAACTCGATATTTTGACCTCTCGTGACGATCAGAAAAGCGATCGCCATTAGGGAACCCACCATCAAAGCAGCATAACTTAACATCATGACGCTAACGTGCATCATCAGCCAATTCGATTTTAAAGCCGGAACCAAGGGTGCCGAAGTTTGCATTTCTCCGGGTAAAGACAAAGTGGCAAAAGCGGTAATCCCCATGGCCACAGGAGTCGTCACCACTCCCACCAGGCGACTGCGGCTAGTGTACTCAGCAATTAAATGAACCGCAGTTACACCCCAAGCGAGAAAGAATAAAGATTCGTAAAGATTGCTAATGGGGAAATAACCCGCTTCTAACCAGCGCGCTCCCAATAAAGCGGCGATACAGAGGTTAGCGATGGCCACGCCCGTGCTGCCCAGGCCCGGCAACAAAGGTATGCTAGGAAAGGCTGCCCCGGCCCAATAAACCAGCATGGTTAAAAACAGGACTAAAAAAGAAGTGTTATCGAGAAAGTTCTCTAAGCTAACTAAATTCATGGGATTTCTCTCGTTTGTCGCTCGCTCGCTACCAAGTATTCCATCCTCTATCCTATCCCATCGGCAAGGCGATCGAGACAGGGAATTGTTAGTATGAACTTTGTATTTTCACCGTGACCTACCCTAAAAATTAGGGAATTGTTGGTATCAACTTTGTATTTTCACCGTGACCTACCCCAAAAATTATGGCTAATCAAGAAGATAATAAATTTTCCTGGTCCCGTTTGCCTCGGTTAGGCAAAATCCTGATCATTTGTTCTGGTGTTGCCGCTTTAGGCTATTTTCTTATCCCTCGTTCCTCAGAATTGTCCAATATTCCCCTCGAACCCTACAGCGAATTTATCAGTAAAGTGGAACGGGGCGACATCAGTAGGGTCAGAATTGGCAATCAAGTCATCTATTATCAATTAAAAAATCCTTTAGAATCCCTGGCTATTCCGGGTAATCCCCCCGTTAATCCCCCAGAATCAAGTAATCCCCTTTACGGTGATTCTAGTTCTTTGGCGGGGAAACCAAGCAGTCATCTAGTCCCAGAACGAGTCTTGGCCACGATTCCAGTCTATAACCCCCAATTACCCCAACTCTTACAGCAAAAAGGCGTAATCTTCGAGGCGATTCCCCTGGCCGAAAACAGTTGGATCAGCACTCTCCTCGCTTGGGTGGTTCCTCCCTTAATTTTAGTCGCCGCCATGCAGTTTCTGTTCTATCGCAACGATGACACGCGTAAATCGCTGCTTTTTAATAAAAATCTCGCTAAAGTTTACGGAGACGACGAAAAATATCCGATTACCTTCAGTGATGTGGCCGGGGCCGAGGAAGCAAAAACCGAGTTAAAGGAAATTGTCGAATTTCTCAAGGATGCCGAGCGCTTTAATAAAATTGGGGCGCGTATTCCTAAAGGTGTTCTCTTAGTCGGACCGCCGGGGACAGGGAAAACTCTCTTAGCAAAAGCGGTCGCGGGAGAAGCGGGAGTGACTTTTTTTAGCATTTCGGCCTCGGAATTCGTGGAGTTATTTGTCGGGACCGGGGCAGCCCGGGTGCGGGATCTATTTGCCCAAGCGAAGAAAAATGCCCCTAGCATCATTTTTATTGATGAATTGGACGCGATTGGTAAATCGAGAAGTTCGGGATCGGGAACTAGCGGCAGTAATGATGAGCGCGAGCAGACTTTAAACCAACTTTTGACAGAAATGGATGGTTTTAGCCCCAAAGAGGCCGTAGTCATCGTTTTAGCCGCCACCAATCGCCCAGAGACTCTTGATGCCGCTTTATTACGTCCGGGGCGCTTTGATCGCCAAGTTCTGGTGGATCGTCCCGATTTGGCGGGACGATGGGCAATTTTGCAAATATACGCTCAACGAGTCCAGATGGGCGAAGATGTTAACCTCAAAGCGATCGCCACCCAAACCCCCGGTTTTGCCGGTGCCGATTTAGCCAACCTCGTCAATGAGGCGGCTCTCTTGGCCGCGCGTAATAATCGGGAAAAAGTCAGTCAAATTGATTTTAAAGAAGCGATAGAAAGAGTTATCGCCGGTTTAGAAAAGAAAAGTCGGGTTTTATCGGAAAAAGAAAAGAAAATCGTCGCTTATCACGAGGTCGGCCATGCTTTAGTCGGTGCTGTCATGCCGGGGGGGGGTTGCGTCGAGAAAATTTCTATCGTTCCCCGGGGTTTATCCGCTTTGGGTTATACCCTGAAAATTCCCACGGAAGACCGTTTTTTGATGACAGAAACCGAATTTAAAGAACAAATTACTATGTTATTGGGCGGTCGGGCTGCTGAAGAATTAATCTTTGGCAGTGTCACTAATGGCGCTTCCGATGATTTACAAAGGGCGACGGATATCGCTGAAAGAATGGTGACAATTTATGGTATGAGTAAATCCCTGGGACCCCTGGCCTACGATAAAACAGGACAGGCGAATTTTTTAGGTAATAATCAGGTTAGTCCCCGCCGTTTGATCGGAGAAAATACGGCTAAAGCGATCGATGAAGAAGTGAAACAAATTATCGACGCTAGTTACCAAAAAGCCCTAGCAATTCTCAGTCACAACCGCAATTTATTAGAGTCGATTACCACTAATCTTTTGACCACGGAAGTAATCGAAGGAGAAGAATTGCAAGAATTCTTAAATCAAGCGCAAATGGTCTGATCAATCCTCATAAACAGGGTCTGCTGAAAAAGTTTTTCGTGGGGACAGGGTGTGGGGTGTGGGGTGTGGGGTGTGGGGAAGTGGGGAGAACAAAGCTGCCTTTTGCCTTTTGCCTTTTGCCTTTTGCCTTTTGCCTTTTGCCTCTCCTCATAACTAGGGTTTGCTGAATAAATAGTCGAGAAGAACTAACTTAAGGAGAAGACAGAATCAAAGCATTGGAAAACTGATATTTCCCTGCTTTGACAGTTAATTTGCCCTTTTTCCATGGCAAAGAAACGGGAGAGTTATCTCGACTTAAACTGTTATAAAGGGCGAAATTTTTTGACCAATCGTGCTTTTGACCGTTACGAATTAAAATCGGCAGTAGATTGATTTGATTATAGGTAAATTGTAAACTCTCTCCCTGACTGCCTTTAAATAAGAGGCTGCCTTGGTTAATTTGAGTTAAATTTACTTGACTTTTTTGCTTAAATATGCTCTTGAAATTCTCATAACTGCCCTGGGTTGCCGCTTCCCCCACTTCCAGGGCAAAACCCGCATAATCGTTACCTGTGGGTAAAGCTTGGTAGGTATTATCATCGGGATAAGGGGAATTAGGAATCTCGATAATTTCAGGATAAGAAAGATTTATTAATCTCAGGGCTAACCAAGTTTTTTCTAATTGAATAAACCAGATATTATCATCTTTTTCTACCTTGGCCGTTTTCGGTAATTGCCAGAAAAAAGCTTGATCTGCCGGTCGTAACCAGATTAAAAGATTGCGATATTGTCCGATTTCATCCCCGGGATTTTTGCCCGGTTTTACGCCATTTTTGCCGGTGTTAGCCACAAAAAAATCCACCCCTTTGTGTTGATTAAAGGCCATTAATTTAAACGGGGCCACATCGCCATCGGGGAAAGTTCCCGCCAGACTACCCATTTGATAACTAGCCCCGATAAATTGAGTTTCCCAATAACCCGGACTTTGATTATTGCCCGGTTTCCAGTTTTCATACAGGGGTTTACTGGCGAGAATTTCTACGGGTTTATTAAAGTTTTTTCGAGCTAATTCCATCACTGCTAAAGGAGGACGATAACGACTGGTAATTAGATAAAGAGAGTCTAATTCCGGGCGATTATTAGCGACGGGGGTATCACCAAAGTATAACCAAAAAGTGCGGGCAGAATCCGATCGCATTACCCCATTACTACCACCATAATCGCGTTTTACAGGGCCACCCCAACCACCGCGATAATATTTAACACTAGCGGCCATGGATAACCAATCTAAGGCCATTTTTGCCCATTGTTTAACTTCCGTATCTTGAGCAAAATCGTAGAGATTGAGATAGGGAGCAAAGGTATGACCGTGATAAACTTCTGAATCCCATTCTCCCATCCCGATGTTATATAAAGCTGAAACGTAACGCTTGATTTTACTTTTATAAATTTGACGAGTTGCTTCATTTCCTGTTTCTTCGGCCATCAGATAAACTGATGTTTCGCGCATCGCTCGCAGGTTATCAGTATTGCGACTATCTACCCATAAACCCCGTCTTTTCATACTCCAATCATTACCCGTTCCTTGGCCAGTGCCATGGATAGGGTGAGGCCGTTGTAAAGGGTCGGTTTCTGTCCAAATTTTCGCCGCATTATACATTCTCTGACGATAAACTGGATCGAGATACTTTCCGAGAAGAAAATATTTTCTAATTTGTCCTTTCAGGGTAAAAGAAAAATAATAATCTATATAATCAGTGTGGGCTTGTTCTTGTGTTTGTGGGTCATCCTGTTGCAGGAAATCTAGGGCTTTTTGCTGGTTTCCTGCCAAGAAATCAAACATGGCCAGATGATAGGATCTTTTCTCGTTTTCTCCCCACAAATTGCCATAACTTTCTGCCTGAGCAAAATGGTTAATAACTTCCTTGGCCCTTTGTTGAAATGCCGTCTCTAATTCCGGTGTCCAATCGTTAAGATATTGGGCTTGAACTTCGGCAACAGGGAAGGAAGCGATCGAGTTTTGAGAAACAGAATAGAGGGAATTAAAGCCAATAGTAAATAGGGCAATTATTCCCAATAAAATTAGATATTTAATTCTAGATCCAATCGTCATCTTCGGCAAATTCATCGATGTTTCCTTGATTTTCTGGTGACTGAGGTTGATTCTCTTTATTTAATTGTAAAGGTACTGGTTCGGGGGGGATAATTTCTGGTAATAATTCCTCGGGTTTTTGACCATCTATCTCCACCACGATCATTTCTGTGACGGGAAACCAAAGTAGGCGGCCTTGATCGTCACAAACCGTCACCGATCGAGATTTATCTGTATCCTCCGTTGCGAAGAAATCTCCTAACATTTTGGTGGGTAAAATATTCTTACTTTCACCGCCACTAACTCCTAGGAATATATATTCGTTACCTGTGGTCAAATGTTGAACAATAATCGCCATAGTTAAAATAATTCAGTCAATGAAATGTACTTATTGATAGTCAACTCTTGAATGATAGCTTTCAGCCCTAAGCTTTCCACTGATAACTGATAACTGATTACTGCTTAACTTGACTGCCGTGACTGCGGGGATCGGTTTGACTAGAACCCACAAGGACATTAAAATCAGAAGTCTGTCCCGTAGTGGTGGCATAGGGTAGGGTAGAATTAGTTAAAAGTGCCTCTAAATTAGCCGTTAAAATTGATTTTGGTTGTTCTCCGATCGCTTGGGCAATCGGTTGTCCTTGGTTATTTAAAAAGACAAAATGGGGAATACCATCCACACGATAACGGAGAATTTCCGGCAACCATTTATTATTATCAACGTTGAGCATAACAAAATTAATGGCATTACCGTATTGTTTTTTAATTTCGGCAATTTCAGGGGCCATCGCCTGACAACTGCTACACCAATTAGCATAAAATTCTGTCAGGGTGGGTTTACCATTGCTGAGGGCAAGATCGAAAGGTGTCGCTTTTTCCGCTTGCGCTTCCAAAGACACGGAACTAGCGGTGGTTTGAAACCCGAAGAAAATCGCTACACTAAGGATAACTGCCGTTACTGCCAGCAGCAGATTTCTGATTTTATTGGTGGGTGTGGTGGCTGTCATGGATAGTCTCTCAAAAATTATTCCTATCCTATCCTATCCTCATGAAAAAACGCATTACTCTCACTTTTCCCAAAAAAGCCGTCCATATGCCCGTTACCTATCGACTGGCGAAGGATTTTAACGTCGCCGCTAATATTATCCGCGCCCAAGTTGCCCCCAATCAAGTGGGAACATTAGTATTAGAATTATCGGGAGATATCGATGAGTTAGAAGCGGCGATCGAATGGTTACAATTACAAAATATTGGCGTTTCCCAAGTTAGTCGCGAAATCGTCATTGATGAAGAAAAATGCGTCGATTGTGGCTTATGTACGGGAGTTTGTCCCACGGAAGCTTTAACCCTTGATCCGGAAAGTTTTCGTCTTAAGTTTTTGCGTTCCCGTTGTGTGGTTTGTGAACAATGTATCCCCACTTGTCCCGTGGTGGCAATTTCCACAAACTTGTAAAGTAGCAGTTATTAAATTAATTTTTTTGCCCATTTAAATAATAGCCATCTCTGGAGATTTTAAGCCTTCCTTGATCTCCAACCCAGTTAATCGTCACAAATATCTCGCTCCTTTTCTGCCTAAAGACCCTTTCTCCGATATCATAGTTAAAAAGAGAGCCTTGACTCTGGCCACATCTGTGGGGATTACATACCATTAATCATGGTTTTTTTGCAAAAAATACAAAAAACTTGACATGACTTCTGCCGTTCCTCGCCTTTCCTATCCTGATAGTCCGATTGCTGATCTTCGCAGCCTCTATAACTTTATCCTCAACCCACAACTGTTAGCCGCAGAAAAGGGAAATCCGTCGATCATCAGTTTTTGTCAAAAAATTTCCCCCCTTGATCTCCTAGAAATTCTCTCTCGGATTGCCCCTAGCTATCCCACCCATTGTTATTGGGAAAATCCCGAACGAGAAACCGCTTTTCTCGGCTACGGCATCGCCTTTAATGCCACTTTCCACGGCAAACAACGTTTTTTAAAAGCTCAAAAATTTATTGAAAACTGTCAACAAAGAATTATCAAAATTGATAACTATAGCGAGATTACTCCCCGCATCTTTTGTAGTTTCACTTTTTTCGACTCGGAAACAGCTACCCCCTTTCCCTCAGCCACCCTAACCCTGCCTAAGTTTCAAATTATCAAAAAACAGTCGGAATATTTTTTCCTGACCAATCTCTTAATCACTGGCGAAAAAGAAATAGAAAACTCCCTCGAAGAAACTCTTAATAACCTCAAAATTATTCAAAATAACTCCAGCAATTGCCGACAAAATCCCCATCAGGATCCCTGTAGTTATTATATTCATCCTACCTATAATTTTCAAGCGGCTGTTGCCGATGCACTCCAATCTATCCAGGCTCAAAATTTTAGCAAAATTGTCCTTGCTCACGCTCTTGACGTGATTTCTCCCCGTCCTTTTCATCTGGTAAACTGTCTCGATAATTTGCGTCAGCGTCATCCCGATTGCTACACTTTTTCCCTCGGCAATGGACGGGGAGATCATTTTATCGGCGCTAGTCCCGAACGCTTGTTAACTGTCCATCAGGGGCAATTAATCACCGATGCTTTAGCGGGATCCGCTCCCCGGGGAGAAAATGCGATCGAAGATGCTCTCTTTGCCAATAAACTCCTCGCTAGTGAAAAAGAACAACGGGAACATCGGGCCGTTAGTGAGTTTATTAACCAAAAACTGCGACAAATTGGCTTAAATCCGCAAAATTCTCCTTCTAGATTGTTAAAACTCTCCAATATTCAACATCTCTGGACTCCTATCCATGCCAAACTAAAACCCTCCATCCATCCCCTCGAAATTGTTGCCCAACTACATCCCACTCCTGCTGTTGCTGGGGTTCCCACCGAGATCGCTTTAGCACAAATTCGTCATTATGAAACCTTCGATCGCTCTCTTTATGCCGCTCCTTTGGGTTGGATCGATTGTCAAAATAATAGTGAGTTTATTGTTGGTATTCGTTCGGCCTTAATTAAAGGCGATCGAGCGCGATTATACGCTGGTGCGGGTATTGTTGCCGGTTCCGATCCAGAAAAAGAACTAGCAGAAATTCAGCTTAAATTTCAAGCTCTCTTAAAAGCTTTAACTTAAACTATAGCTTTTCACCGAACCAATAACTTAAATAAGCCTAATTTACCCTTAAAAGGCGGATATTTTAAAGCGGGATTGAACCAAAGAGGTGTTTTCATAATCGCTTTTTGGTGACTAAAATTCTCAAAGGAAAAACGACCATGATAGCTACCAATACCGCTATTTCCCCGACCACCAAAGGGTAAACTAGGATTAGTAAAATGAAAACTATTGTTATTAATACAACCTCCCCCAAACTGGACTGATTCTAACCATTTCTTTTCGGTCTTTGCCTTGGTAGTAAACAGATAAAAAGCTAGAGGGTTAGGGTTTTTAGCAATAATTGCTATAGCTTCCTCAAAAGTGCTAAAGGCAATGATCGGTAAAATTGGACCGAATATTTCTCCTTGCATAATAGGATCATCGAGGGAAACATTAGTTAATAAAGTTGGTTGAATATATAAATTTTCTCGATCGGTTTTGCCGCCAAAAACAATCTCACCATCTTGGAGAAATTCAATCAAGCGATCAAATTGTTTCTCATTAATTATCTTACCATAATCAGCACTTAATCTGGCATCTTTACCGAAAAAATTAACAATAGTATTAGCTAATTCTCTGATAAAATTCTCCTGCTGGGATTGATGTACCAAAACATAATCAGCCGCGATACACATTTGACCACAATTAGAGAATTTTGTCACGGCAATGCGACGGGTTGCCACGGAAATATTAGCATCAGCTTCGATAACACAGGGACTTTTTCCCCCCAATTCTAGAGTAACGGGAATTAACTTTGCTGCCGCGAGTTGATAAATAATTTTTCCTACCCTGGTACTGCCAGTAAAAAATATATGATCAAAGGTAAAACTGTCTAACATATTCGGAATTACTTCCGCACCATCTCCCGAGACAATTAACACATATTCTTCTGGGAATATTTCTTCAATTATTTTAACTACTAATTTTTCCGTCGCTGAGGCAAATTCACTCGGTTTTAATACCGCACAGTTACCAGCAGCAATGGCCCCGACTAAAGGCGCTAATAACAATTGGAGGGGATAATTCCAAGCAGCAATAATTAAAACCACTCCTAAAGGTTCCCAAATAATCTGACTGGAGGAAGGGAAATTTAAAAGATTAGTTTTAACAGGTTTGGGTTGCATCCATGAGCGCAAATTTTTTAAAGCGGTATTAATTTCCCCCAAAAGGAAACCATTTTCAGTAATCCAACAATCTTCGGGACTTTTCTTTAAATCGCTATATAAAGCTTGATATATCTCTGCTTCATATTTAATGATTGCCTGTTTTAACTTCTCTAACTGCTGACGACGGAATTGATAGGAACGAGTGGCACCACTAACAAAATACTGACGCAATTTGGCTAATTTTTCTGAGTTTGACAGCATCGAAATAATTCCCAAGTTAATAATGAAATTCTACGGCATCCACTGGGGACGAATTCCAGCTAGAGGTAATTCAATTAAATCAGATTTACTTGCTTTCACTCCATCTTGTAGGGGAGGAATTAACATCCACAAACGACCACCGATAATTGTTTCTCCCGAATCGGTAGTCAAGGGATTAGTAGGATTAGTATCATAACTGGTGCGAAGTTGATCAAAAATAATTGCTAAACTATCGGGAGATAAACTAATGTGAATATCACGATAATCGGCTAATTCCAGTAGGGGAGTCACTTGACCGGTCTTCACATCTATTTTAGCAAAATAGGGTTTTTCTTTGTACTCTTGACTGTTAGTAACTAACTCGGTTAACAAACAATACAAATCGCTACCAGTGGCATTAAATTGACAATCTATAATCGAACCTTGTAGATTGAGTAAGCGTTTTTGTAATCCTTGATTATTGACATAAAAAAGCGATCGAATATAACGCATTTTGGCATTATCAGTATTAAAATTCACCATTGCTGCGGCCGTACCATCGGCAGAAAAATTCAAAATTCGCCCAAATTTTGGTAAAAAATCCAGGGGTTTTGTTTCGGGTTTTAAGGGCAAAAGCGCAATTCCTTCCCCCTGGGTGACAGCCAAAGTTTTACTATCAGGTGCGATCAAAAATTCGCCACCTTGAATGTTTAATTGTTGGGGTTTTTCCCCCGATTTAACTGCCCATAAATCGAAGTTAATCGGATTGCGGCGCTCAATTCTCTGCACGACAATAGTTTCCCCATCTTTAGCTAAATCAAAATGATTATTTTGATAATCTTTATTGTCTAGCACTAACTCAATTTTTGCAGGGGATTGACTGCTATCAACTTGATAAAGCTGCAGTTCACGAATTCCCTCTATCCCCCGATTTTTCGCCACGGCCGAAAAGAGGATTTTTTTACCATCAGGGTAGAATTCAAAAGCCATAACGGTCAAATTTGCGGGGGTTAAGAGGGTTTTCTTCTCCTCGGTCAAGTTATAAAAAATTAATCTTCCCTGTTCTTCCCCATTAGTGCCAATATAGGCAAAAGCACGATCGCGACTTTTAAATTCTCTTTCAAAAATTGCCAGGGTTTGTCCTAATCGATTACCGCTGCGAAATTGTTCCCGCGCACCCTCAATTTGCAGATGATATTTTTCTCCGTAGGGAATGGGAGAAGTGAGGGTATAAGCTAATCGTCTTCCGGCCCAACTAAACTTCCCCGGCAGCGGAGGATCGATCACTAGATTTTTTTCTACACTAGCATGATCCATGGGGCGATCAAAAGTGATAATAAATGCTTGATCTTCCGCGCCAATTTCTCGATTTTCCCAGCTAAATTCCTTGACCCTTGGACCAGTTTGTAAAAGACATTGATTACCACAGCTATTACCTAACCAAATTAAGCCACCAATTACTAAGGTTAGGGATACAATTAATGTTATCGCTAATTTATCAATCGGTTGTAGTTGTAAGGTTTTCAGCATTATAGTAGATAGTTAAGAACAACAACTGATAACTGATAACTGTTAATATCCGTAGGGATCCACAGGAGTGGGTATAGGTTTCACGGATTTAGCCTTAATTACTAATTGTCTTCTGGTGGTTGATTTTCCCACCTCTACGGGTAAGGATTCCGTGGTCATTTCTCCGGTGATTTCTAACCAAGTATCATTGGGATATTGACTGCGACTTCCTGATAGTTTCACAGGCAAACCCACGGGATAAGCATCCACGGCACAACAGGTAAGAATAAAGCGACTAATTAATAAATAATTATCGGGCAATTGGGGCAATTGTACCACAAAACCTGTGACTTTTACCGGTTGTCCCGTGTAGGCATCAGGTTCGGGGTAAGCATTCAAAGTTCTTACCCATTCAATTAAACTTTTTTCCTCCGGTTTAACGGTAGTGCCAAAGGATTGAGTTTGCAAGCGAGTTAGGGGTAAAGACTCACTAATTCCCCTCTGTAATGCGATTTGACTGCTGAGGGGCTGCGGGGCGATAAATAGTCCTAAAATGGCAGTGATTACTAATAAACTTGAGCCAAAATGTTGGGGAAGAATGGTAATATGTGATCGCTGATCGTTACTATCTAAATTAGTCTTTTTTTGCCACTGCTTTAATAATGTCCAAAGCTTGACTATTCCCAGGACAAATAAAGCAATACTGGTGAAGATAACCAGAATAAAATAATTAGGATGGATCAGTAAATTTAACTGTCCAGTTATCCAGTATTTAAATAGTAATGAACCCCAACCGATTAGGGCAATAATATCGATAAATTGGGTGGCGATTATTTTTAGACGTGATGAATTCATGGGCAAAAATATCCAGGGACTGAACTAAAATAAATAACTGTGAGCCAAGGTGAGTAAAAAAGTCATTTGCGCTGCTAAAGCAAAGAGATAAATTAACATTCTCGGTTTAAAAATAGACAACATTAAACCAATACCTTTCAGGTCAATCATTGGACCGAACACTAGAAAAGCCAGCAGGGAACTACTGGTAAAACTAGAGGCAAAGGAGAGAGCAAAAAAAGAATCAACCGTGGAACAAATCGAAACAATGACAGCTAACAGCATCATGGCCAAGATCGAAGTAATCGGATCCTGACCCAAATTAAGCACAAATTCCCGGGGAACAAACACCTGTAAACCGGCCGCTATAGCACTTCCTAAGATTAACACTCCTCCTAATTCGCGTAATTCCATCACCACGTTTTCCAGAAAAGTTAACCAGCGCCTTTTCATCGGGATTGCTTGCACTGCCGGTAGGACAGCAGTAGCGGCAAAACTTTCGTCTAAGCGCAAAGTTTGCCCAGAATTACCGATCAGAAAAGAACCGGATTGTAGTAGTAGTGGGATAGATTCTTTTTCCGGTGTTTCCGGTTGCCAATTGAGACTTTTTGCCAAAGAGGTTTGGAGGAGTGGTCGGGGATCTTTTTGGATACTAAAGATAATGCCGATAACCGTAGCGATGAACAAGGAAAAGATAACTCGATAGAAAACAATTTCCGGTTGATCGCGAAAAGCTACCCAAGTAGACCAGATAACAATCGGGTTAATTGTTGGCGCTGCTAAGAGAAAACTAACCGCTACTGCATTCGGCATTCCTTGCACAAGTAAACGTCGCGCCACGGGTACATTGCCACACTCGCACACGGGGAACAAAAACCCAATACATCCTCCCACAAATGCTCCTAAAATAGCATTGCGAGGCATCAACGCAACTAGGCGACGTTCATCGACAAATATTAAAAGAATACTAGAGAGAATCACCCCTAGCAGCAAGAAAGGCATCGCTTCCACCAACAGGCTCAGGAATAGGGTAAAGGCATTTTGTAGTTGACTCATCTATCCTCGCCTTGGGAATTGGGGGTTTAGGGGTAAAGACTTAGGAACCCTAGAAAAAGGTTCATCAGTCCGCTCCCCGGCTTTTTAACATTTTTTTAATATATCTGATCGAGTGACCAATTATCAGTTATCAGTGACCAGTTATCAGGGGACAGGAGACGGGAGCCAGTATTCAGGAGTCGGGAGATTATTTTTATTTATTCTCCCTTCTCCCCACTCCCCCCACTCTGACAGGTGTAGGTATTTTACAACTAAGAGGAAGGGGAGTAGTAAAAAGCATCAACGGGGGTGGGAGGGAAAGAACTCCAACGGTGAAGGTGAATCGACAAACCTTTTAGTAAATCAGCAATTAGGGTAATAGAAATCATCGAAGCTAACAATGATGCAACTCTCGAAGAATTATCGGACTTACTGTATGAAAAGACACAGGTGAAAGTCAGTAGAGCCAAATAAGCACTTCAGGATTCCATAAGCAAAAATTATCACACAAAGTCGAGAAGAGCCCCAATAAGCAATGCAATCCTTGCTATCAAAGTAATTTCAGTTCCGGGCTGATTCGGAGCATCTTTCAATTTGACAACGCCCTAATTCTTCCCACCGTAGAGCATAGCCATTTACTTCAACCTTAACCGCCGCCAATTGCTCATTCGTTGCTTGTTTCAAAATACGGAAGCGATCGCCAGGAACCCCGATAATACGTCCATCACTGAGTTCAACGTATATCATGCGCTCTTCTGCCCAGGCTCGAATGGCAGCAGGCTCAATGGTCATCATGGGATTAACGGTTGTGGAAATCACGATAAGCACTCCTTATTCTAATTATAGTTATTTCAAATAAGAACGAGACACTAGGCGACACAATAAGTACGAATAATTTCATCAAGGGGTGTCCCCACA